>NZ_JBEPQI010000009.1:0-349342 GCF_040547725.1 Bradyrhizobium sp. LA2.1 | reverse complement strand
CGCGGGCTCGGCCTTGACGACGGGGGCCGGCGCTTCGATCGCGGTCTCGCGGAAGGCGCGCTCGAGCTCGTCGAGCGAGACTTCGCCCGGACGCAACGGGCGCTCCAGGGTCTGATCGATCAGCGAGCCCTGCGTCATCTCCTTTGCGGGCGCAGGCGCAGCAGCAACAGGGGCTTCAGGCGCCAGTGGCGGAGATTCGGCGACAGGAGCAACAGCACCTGCGGCCATTGCCGCCATGCCCTGCTCGACCATCGCCTCGAGCTTATCGATGAGATCGCGGTCGGTGCCCTCGGGCTCGGCTTCGGTCGCCTCGAGGCCGGCGAGGATCTCCTTGATGCGGTCGATCGAGGACAGGATCACCGTCACGGCGCCGGCCGTCACCGGCATGCCGTCACGGAATTTGCTCATCAGCGTCTCGCCGGCATGCGCCAGCGCTTCGAGCCGCGGCAGACCGAGGAAGCCGCACGTGCCCTTGATGGTGTGGACCAGGCGGAAGATGTTATCCAGGATCTTGGCGTTGTTCGGCTCCTGCTCGAACTTCACCAACTGATTGTCGACGGTGTCCAGGCTCTCGCTGGTCTCCGTCAAAAACTCCCGCAACAGATCATCCATGAGCTACGCCTTACTGAGCGGGACTTCGACGCCTGGGCCGCACCTGGAGTTCGGCGGAGGTCCGCGCCTGGATCGTTAGACAACCCCTTTCACGGTCCCGTTAATTTCAGCCTCCGTGCTAATACGGATATTGAAGACAAGTTTGCGCTTCGAGACCTGCAATAGCGTCTTTCGGCAAAAGCGGCGCCGCATCTCACGCGACAGACGCGATAGGTAAACGCTCCGATAACAACACTGCGACGTATGCGAAAAATCCTGCTCGCGAAGGACGATATGCACGGGCCGCGCGAATTGAATCAAATCACGCGCAATCAGAATCGCTCACACCGCCGCCCGCTGCTCGCCTGCTCAATGCGCAACAGCTGCGCTTGCGGTAAACGAACGCTTATTTCGCGGCCGCCGCGATTGCTGCCGCGCTAACCCAATTGCGGAGACAGCACGATGCTCCGCGAGACAATCCTTGATGGCAGCGAGTAACGCATCCGGTGTAAACGGCTTGCGAAGGCAACGCGCAGCGCCGAGCTCCAGCGCCATCCGGAGGAAGTCGGGCGCGGGCGCGTTCAAATTTGCGAACGCGTAGCCGGACATCGCAATCAGCGGAATGGCCGGCGCGTGCTCGTGGAAGATCCGAATCGACTCGAACCCCCGCATATGCGGCATGAAGATGTCGATCATCATCAGATCGACCTGTTCGTTCTCGAGAGCGCGGAGGTCGGCTTCTCCTCCGTCGGCCATCGTCACCCGGAAATGATTCCGCTGCAGATAGATCTCGATGGCCATGCACACCATCGGGTCGTCGTCGACAACGAGAATATGGTGCAGATCCGCCGGGCCCGCTTGAGCTTCCCGTCTCGACGATTCAAAAATCAAACCGTGGGGAACGCCGTCCTCTGGCTGGGGTCGAAACATTGATGGCCGGAAGCGTCACCGGTCCTGTCGGGAAATCACGGGCAGGTGCGGCAGTCGCGGCGTAGCGAAGCCGCGCAGACCAGTCCCGCATGGATGGAAATGCGCGCTTGATGGGGAAGCCGCAGGTGTCGGTCGGCGTCCGATGGCGGCGCGGATGCGATGCTAGCGGCTCACGACAGCCCCCTTGCCGCTTTTTCCTGCCGCCCCGCATAAGACGGACGCCCCTAATTAACGCGCGAATCAGCGTGCGTTTCTCAATTTCCGCCGCAAATGCCGCAGCCTGTCTGCCCCCCAACGGGTATATGGACGGCCCCACAACCTTTACAATATGTTTTGGTCGTCGTGCAACTGGATGACGCACAGGGCGCGGCGGCCGATCGTCCTAATGAACGCGCCGGATTGACCTGCATGACCGCGAGCGGCCACCCGTCCAACCAGTTGCTGCAAATGCTCGGCGCGGCGGATTTCGATCTGCTGCGCCCCCATCTTGCGACAGTCGAAATGGTCAGGGAATCTGTCTTGGCCGAGGCAGGCGCCGGGCTGCGACATGTCTACTTCCCGCACGGCGGATCCGTTTCGATCACGGTGGGTCTCTCCGAGGGACAGATGATCGAGGTCGCGATGCTGGGCCGCGACAGCGCCGTCGGCGCCGGCGCCGCCCTTGCCGACGGCATCGCTCCGACGGATGCCGCCGTGCTCTTCCCCGGGACTGCGTCCGTGCTCGAAATCGCGGCCTTCCGGGCGGTGGCGGCCGCAAGCGCGCAGTTTCGCGGCCTGATGATCCGCCACGAGCAGGCGCTGCTCGCGCACGCGCAGCAATCGGTGCTGTGCAATACGGTGCACCCGGTCGAAGCGCGGCTGGCGCGCTGGCTCCTGCGTGCCCGCGACCTGTCCGATAGCAAGTTCCTTCCGCTGACACAGGAGACGCTGGCGCAGATGATGGGCGTACGGCGCAACGCGATTTCCCTCGTCGCAAATGCGCTCCAGCGCGCCGGCATCATTCACTACACCCGCGGCCAGATCGAGATCGTCGACGAGCGCGCATTGGAGACGAGGTCCTGCGACTGCTATGCGGCGGTGAAGGGCTGCCACGCCCGCCTGCTGGGAGCCCCGCGGTGAAGATAGCCCGGCGCAACCGGCCTGCTGCATGCCGGTGTGCACACAGTGCAGCAGAGGCGCCGTCGCAACCGGACATCTTGTCCCAATTGCCAATATATCCCGACGAGAACATGATCAAACTTATCCGTGCAGCGAGCAGCCCGTTCGCTTCGAGTTCGGGGGCTGATGAGACGGAGGCAGTCTTGGAAACGATGGCGCGCCCATCCAACGGTTTCCTGTCCGCACTGTCGGCGGAGGATTACGAATTGATCCGCCCGCATTTGCGCATGATCGATCTGCCGCACGAAGCGATCCTGGTGGAGACCGGCGAAACGCTCAAGCGCGCCTACTTCCCCCACCGCGGCGTCATCTCGCTGGTGGTGAAACTCGCCAAGGGCGAGCATGTGCAGGTCGCCATGGTCGGCCGCGACAGCCTGCTCGGAACGCTCTCGACCATGGGCGATGCCTGCGCGCTGAACACGGCAATCGTGCTGGTCCCCGGTGCCGCCTCCGTGATGGACCTCGACCGGCTGCGCGACGCGGCCGACCAGAGCAGCACCTTGCGGACGCTGCTCACCCGTCACGGGCTGGCCGTCTACGCACAGGTCCAGCAGACCGCGGGCTGCAACGCCGCCCATCCGGTGGAATCGCGGCTGTCGCGTTGCCTGCTGCACACCCATGACCTGTCAGGCGATTACCGGCTGCTGCTGACCCAGGAGGCGATGGCGCAGATGATCGGGGCGCGCCGCAACAGCGTGTCGCTGGTCGCCAATACGTTGCAGCACGCCAATTTCATCCACTACAGCCGCGGGCACATCCAGATCCTCAACCTGGACGGCCTGCGCCAGACGGCGTGCGAATGCTACGCCACCGTGAAGGCCCAGTACGACCGGCTGCTCGGCCCGCGCTGACCGGCGCCTTGGTAAACCGGCGGCTAACGCCGGCCTGCAAACACGGATCGTCCTGCTACCGGAACTGAAATTCGGATGCCCTAGACACGGGGCATGCCTCGCGCCGTACAGGCCGCGCGGCAGACGAACCGTGACCAGGACAGGCCAAAGCCATGTTTGAAGTGACCGCCGCGCCGATGCCAAAAGCGCTCGATGCTGCGCCCGCGCGCGAGCCGGGTGCGTACGAAGCGCTGGTGCGGGAGATCGGCGAGGACGGGGCCTGTGAAGTCCGTGACGTGTTCTGGAGCGAGACCTGCGCGCGCCTGCAGCTGTTCCGCACGCTCTCGCTCGCGCGGCACCTCGCCAGGATCACCCGCGAAGCGCATTCGCTGAAGAGCGCGGCCGGAACGTTCGGCTATGTCAGGCTTGCGGCGCTGGCGCTGCGGCTGGAGCAGACCGCGGAGACGCTTGGCGAGGCCGAATTCCACGGTCTCCTCGACCTGATGGATGCCGCCTACGCCGCCGCGCGCGCACAGGAGCCGCAGGGTTAGAAAGGCGCGTGCAAAGCCCGCCGTACTTCTACGGTTAGCGATTTTCACAGATGGCTAATCATAGGTGGCGATAGTCGCCGGAAACCAGGAGGGTTTCCATGTTCACCTATGAGACTGCGGATCAGAAAGAGGTCCGTCGCTTCCGCATCGCACAGTTCAACGGCAGGACGGCGACGGTGAAGGCTGGCGAGGCGACGGTGACTGGTTTCGTTCGCTCGGTGCTGGAGCAGGAATCGAGCATGCCGCCGCGCTGGACCATCACGATCATTCCGAGCACGCCGAAGGAAGAGCCCAAGTCGCTGCGGCCGCCGTCGCGGGTACGCCCTTTCGCCGAGGATTATCTCTGAACCCATCGGGTCCCCAGGCCATTCTCAGGCTTGATCGCCCGCCTGGCGGCGCAGGACAGAACCTCAATCGATCGAATGCAGCAGCGCCGCACGGACGAGGTCCGCGGTGTTGCGCGCGCCGAGCTTGCGCATCGCCTCGGCGCGATGGCTCTCGAACGTGCGCGGGCTGATCTGCATCCGCAGCGCGCCCTGCTTGTTCGAGTAGCCCTCGCTGATCAGCCTCAGCACCTCGCGTTCGCGCTTGGTCAGCCGCTTCTGGCCCGACAGGCCCAGCAACTCGGTGCTCGGCACACGCTGCGCTTGCTGTGCGCGGGCGGCGTTCAATTCGGCGCCCTCGGTCCTGGACTGGATCGGCAGGGCATCCCTATGAGGGCCGGCAAGCTGCTTGACCACGCCGCAAACGCGTTCGGTCTGCGCCAGCGCATTCTCCACCACGCGCTGCAAATAGGCCCGATCGGCCGTAACCGGCGCGAGCTGGTCGCTGTGGTGCTTGATCTCGCCCATGTAGAGCAGGAGCGCGGTCAGGGGGCCGTTGAGCTCGCGGGCGATGGCGCTGGCCATCTCGTCGGCGGCCTTGGCGCGGACCGCGTTCAGGCGGGCGAAATCGAGCTCTTCGGTCGGAGCAGAGCTGCTTTCGAACCATTCCGACGGCCGCGAATCGGTGGCCGTATCGTTCTGTGACCCCATGTGACTCGTTTAGCGGAACCGAGGCCGGTCTGTGGTTAACTTTTTGCTCCGTAAGACTACGGTAATTTTGGCAGTTTTGTGCTGAAATACCGGCGCAGGCACAATTTATGCTAGAGTACCCACGCGATCGACCACGCGTAGGTTGAGGTTTTCGCCCAAAACTTGAGCAGACGACGAAATGCCTCCTTAACCAACGCTCCCCAGCGGGCGCCCGCGCCTCCCGGTTTTTACGGATAAATTAACAATGACTTGCTTCTCTTAGTCACGATTGAGAGCGCGCAAATGCCTCCACGCATGAGGCCGGTAGGCCTGCGGGAAACGCTGCGGAAGATTGCGTGCCATGAACGAGATCGATCGGCTGTCCGAGTTCTTGCAGAGGCTGACGCCGCTCTCGCGCAGCTGTCTGCTCAGCGAGCTCGAGCGGCTCGAACTGTGCGGCATCGACATGCCGGGCTCGTCCGACATCCAGGCGAAGTTGCGCGCCGAGTTCCGCAAGGACGGATCGACCCAGGCACGCGCCACCAGTCCCTCGCGCTATTTCTTCGCGCCGCTCGAACTGCTCCTGATCGACGGCGCACCCGAGCATGCCAATGCGGGGCGGATCTCACGCAACACGCTCACGCCCATCTGGGAGTGGATCTGCCGCGACCTGCTGCCGACCATGGCGCGCGACTACATCAAGGCGATCAACGACCAGGTCACCGCCAACAACCCGAAGGAAGTGCTGAAAACCGCGTCGATCTTCCAGACCAAGGTCCTCAAGGTCCTCGAGAACACCCTCGCATCGGCGGAGAGCACCGAGTTCGCACGCGCCAAGCTCACGCAATACACGGCCTCGCGCACCGCCTTCGACGACGTGAGGAAAATGCAGCAGGTGCTGCGCGCCGGCGACGCGCTGCCGAAGTTCAACGAAAAGCTGCCTGAGAAGATCGCGAAATTCGACGACGGCCAGGTTGCCCAGATCACTGCGCGACTCGATGTCTTCAAGAAGTCCCACCCGGACGCGCTGCCCTTTGCGCTGGCGCTGGTGGCAAGGCGCCTGAAGACGTCCTGGGAGCTGGTGCGCCTTGCCACCAGGACCGCCGCGAGCAAGAGCGTGGCTGACGTCGCCGCCACGCCCTATGCCTGCGTCGTTCCCATGGTGCTCGACCGGCTCGACGACAAGCGGCTCGCCCTGCGGGTCGCGCTCAAGCACAACCGCGTGCTGGTCGCGCGCGACCTGCTGGCCGACATCTACGACACCGAATATGCGCTCAAGGTCCGCATCGACGGCATCGAGGGTTGCGAATGGGGTATCCGGCTCCAGCAATTGATGGATGCGATCGCGGCGCTGGTGTCCGCCGAGGTGAGCCGTTTCCCCTCCAATGTCGGCCACATTCTCGGCTCGCGCCGGCTGCGCAGCCACGACACGCTCGGCGGCAAGCTGTCCTATCTGGCCTGGAAGGGACGCGACGCCGTGCAGGACGGCGCAGCGGCGTTTCGCAAATTGATCGGGCAAACCTGATATTGCGGCGCGGCTACTCCGCCCGCGGCAGGCACAGGAAGCGATCGGTAAATCGCCCTGACAGAACGAATCTGAACCACCAATACATCAATCGCCGCGTCGTCATTGCTGTAATCCTCGACAGCCCACCACCGGCTGCCCACAGCAATAGCGCAGGTGCAGCAAGACACATGTGATGTGCTTCACATTTGCGCCGGCGCAGCCGGCCGCGTTGTCGCAGAACTGTCACGCGTAAACCATGGAACATGCGCGCATCGCGTGAAAATGAACTCTCCCATCGCTGCCATCGTGTCGATCCTGCGATGCACCGCAAGAGCGACGGGAAGGAGGTTGCGATGAGATCGAACCGGCGGACATCGACGATGGCGGCATTGCACGCGCGCGCCAGCGCCGCGCGAAACGCGAGCGGCTCGTAGCGCGTTAAACGAGCTGAATGCGCAGCTCGACAAGCACGGATTCTACAAGGCGTTTCCCGTCCTGAGTCGCGGTCGCGAGCTGGTACTGCATGACCCGGCACGCCACGGCCACAGGCAATTGAGGCGTCCATTATTCAATTGGGCGAAGTGCGCGCGACCTCGTCCGATTACAGGACAGCGCGCGTGTCCGCAGCCAAGCCGCGTCTTGCAAAAATTGCGCGGGATTGCCGCACGCCCGCGCGCGACGCGCGGGCAGACGTAAAAACTTCTGGAAGAAGATCCAGACAATTTTAGACGTGATGCGGGCTTTAACGTTACCCAGATAATTCAACAATCGACTGAAGCTCTCCATATTTGAAACTGCTCCCATCGCTAACACCTGTCGCGGAACGGGAGTGGTTTGCGATGAACGATGAACTTGTTGAGCTCGCCGGACGGAGGCCCAAAACCTTCGGACGGCGAAAGGTAACGCCGCGCGCATGCGTCGCCGACGGCAAGCGCCATCTGCGCGCATTCCTCGCCGAGGTGCTGGAGGATCTTGGCTTCGTCACCAGCGAATGCGCCAGCGCGGACGAGCTGCAGACCGTGCTGACCCGCGAGTTGCCGGACCTGATCCTGCTCGGCATCGCCGCCGACGGCATCGAGCCCGGCACGTTTCTGGAGACGCTGGTGCGCGAGGCCTTCGACGGCAAGGTTCTCGCCGTCGGCGCCCGCGAGTCCATCATCGTCAGGGCCGTGCAGCAGGTCGGCGAGGAATACGGCCTCGCGATGCTGCCGCCACTGACCACGCCCTTTGCCGCCGAGACGCTGCGCGAGCGCGTCGCGATGCTGCTGCCGGACGAGCCGGCGCCGAGCCCGGCCGTGTATGTCGGCGAGGCCCTTCATGCCGGCTGGCTCGAGCTCTGGTACCAGCCCAAGATCGACGCGCGCACCTTGGTCCGCAGCGGCGCCGAGGCGCTGGTGCGGATGCGGCATCCGACCTGGGGCGTGGTGCCGCCCGCCTACTTCATCCCCGAAGAGCACGATCCGCATTTGCGCGAGCTCTCGGAGTTCGTGATCGAGCGCGCCTTGCAGGACTGGCACTATCTCCTGGAGCAGCAGAGCCCGGTCGATCTCTCGATCAACCTGCCGACGTCATATCTGAAGGAGCCGCTGGCGGTGCGCGATCTCTGCCGCCGCATGCCGACGCATCCGGCCTTCGGCGGGCTGACAATCGAGATCGACAGCGAGGAGGCGATCCGCGATCTCGAATTCCTCGTCGAGGTCGCGCGCGAGGTGCGCCTGCACAATATCGGCCTGTCGATCGACAATCTCGGCGCCAACTGGCCGTCACTGATGGATCTGGACAAGATTCCCTTCATCAAGCTGAAGGCCGACCGGCACTTCGTCACCGGCAGCGGCAGCGATCGGCTGAAGCGCACGGTGTGCCGTCACATCGTCGAGCTCGCCCACGGCTACGGCGCGCGCACTGTGGCCGAAGGCGTCGAGAGCCGCGCCGACCTCGTCGCCGCCAACGAGCTCGGCTTCGACCTCGTGCAGGGCTTCCTGTTCGGCAAGCCGATGCCGCTGAAGAAATTCGCCCGGAGCGCACTGACGCGGACGGTGATGGGGCAGGCGTGAGGCACAGGCTTCACGCGAACCGCCGCGCGAAGAAGACGCACACGACCACGAGCGCGGTCGCGGCGATCACCTCCCCATGAAAGATCGCTCTCCTAGCGGCAAACCCAGGCGCCATTGACCAGCACACGGGCGCACGTTGGTGCCGCGACAGCGGCGCCTACGGCCGCTCCACCGACTACGGCGCGGCGCGTCGTTCGCCGCGCGACGCCGGCGACACTCACTGGGGTCGCTGGTCGCCCTACGCGGGCCTGTGCGCTCTGAACCGAGAATGAAAGACCATCCTCCTCCGACCACTGCACCGAGCCCATGGCTGCGCAGGCAATAACGGCGCCGGCTAGCCAAAATTTGGTTCCGTGTCGCATGACGTGCTCCTTCCCTTGCTTTCTGCGGATTTCTGTCAGTCGCGTGAGGATGCCGATCACCGTCCCATCAGCGAAACGAGCAGACCAGCCAGGCGGATGCTGTCACTGTGATCGCGAAACAGGGCACGCGATGCACCGGGGAGATAACTCTCCCATCCAGTGCGGCACTGCGTGCAAGTACAGACGTTGATCTAGATCAACGTTAGCAGTCGCATAACGACCGCGCCAAGGTGTGGTCGCGAGCCAATGACCAGATGGAAGCGCGTTCGATCAAGGTCATCAACTTCAGACCCTGGTCGGGAACTGCGATCACCGCCTCAGGCATATCGCCGCGCGAAGAAGACGCAGACGACCACGAGTGCGGTCGCGGCGATCATGCTCCATGCGACCGGCTCGTGCAGCAGGAAGCCGGCGAGCGCGAGGCCGAAGAACGGCTGGAGCTGCTGCAACTGCCCGACCCGGGCAATGCCGCCGACCGCAAGGCCCCGGTACCAGAAGATGAAGCCGACGAACATGCTGAAGACCGAGACGTAGGCGAGCCCGATCCAGGCGGGCACACCGACGCCGCTCCACGTCGACGGCCATGTCACGATCGCGACCGGCACCATCAGCGGCAGCGCGAGCAGCAGCGCCCAGGAGATCACCTGCCAGCCGCCGAGGCGGCGCGACAGCGCGGCGCCTTCGGCATAGCCGAGCCCGCACAGCACGATGGCCGCGACCATCAGGAGATCGCCGGTGAGCGACGCCGAGCCGTCGTTCGACAGGGCAAAGCCCGCGACCGTGGCGCTGCCGAGGACAGCGAACAGCCAGAACAGCGGCTGCGGCCGCTCGCCGCCGCGCAGCACCGCGAAGATCGCCGTCGACAGCGGCAAGAGCCCGATGAAGACGATCGAATGCGCGGAGGTGATGTGCTGGAGTGCGAGCGCCGTCAGCAGGGGGAAGCCGACTACGACGCCGATGGAGACGATGGTGAGCGAGACGAGATCCTTCCGCTGCGGCCGCGCCTGGCGGAGCAGGAAGAGCACGGCCACGCCAATCAGGGCCGCGATGACCGCGCGGGCGGACGTCAGGAACAGCGCGGAGAAACCACCGACCGCCACGCGCGTCGCCGGCAAGGAGCCGCTGAAGATGATGACGCCGAGAAGCCCGTTGCCCCAGCCACTGCCTGCAGATTGCATGTCCGTCTCGCTTTTTGGGTCACGATCATCGGCTGTCGCCGGTGGCGAGACCAGCGACAATCCAGTACAATCCGGCGAAACTGTATGGATATGGAAGGTAATACACCTTGGGCGGCGAGGCGCAAACGAAGGGACGGGGCGGGACGCGGACCAGCGACGTGATGGGCGCGATCCGCGCCAAGGTCGCCGCCCGCGCGCTCAGTGCCGGCGACCGCCTGCCGTCGATCCGCAGCCTTGCCGCGACAATGGGTGTTTCGCCGTCCACCGTCGTCGAAGCCTATGATCGGCTGGCCGCCGACGGCCTGATCCGCGCCCGTCGCGGCTCGGGCTTCTATGTCTCATCGGCCGTCACCCCGCCGCTGGCGCTGACCGAAGTCGAGCCCCGCCGCGACCGGGAAGTTGATCCGTTCTGGGTTTCCCGACAATCGCTCGACACGGATGATGCCGTACCAAAACCCGGCTGCGGCTGGCTGCCGCCGGAGTGGATGCCGGAGGCGGCGTTGCGCCGCGCCACCCGCGCGCTTGCCCGCACCGACGCGAGCGTGCTGACCAATTACGGCAGCACGAGCGGCTCCCCTGCCCTGCGCCGGCTGCTGCTCACGCGCCTCGCCGAAGACGCGATCGAGGCATCGATCAACCATTTGATGTTGACCGGGTCAGGCACGCAGGCAACCGACCTGATCTGCCGCTTCCTGCTCCGTCCCGGCGATACCGTGCTGGTCGACGATCCCTGCTACTTCAATTTTCGTGCGCTGCTGCGGGCGCATCAGGCGAAGATCGTCAGCGTGCCCTTTACGCCGTCGGGCCCCGATATCGCGCGCTTCGAGCAGATCCTCGCGACTGAGCGGCCGCGGCTCTACATCACCAATTCAGCGCTGCACAATCCGACCGGCGCGACGATCTCGCTCCAGACCGCGCACCGGCTTCTGACTGCGGCCGCGACGCACGACCTCACCATCATCGAGGACGACATCTTCGGCGACTTCGAACCGGAGCGCTCGCCGCGCCTTGCCGCGCTCGACGGATTGAACCGCGTGATCCGCATCGGCAGCTTCTCCAAGACGCTGTCGGCCTCGGTGCGCTGCGGCTACATCGCAGGGCGAGCCGACTGGATCGAGCACCTCGTCGACCTCCAGGTCGCGACCAGTTTTGGCGGCCCGAGCCCGGTGGCGACCGAAATCATCGCCAAGGTCCTGGCCGGCGGCAGCTATCGCAAGCACATGGACGAGCTCAGGCAGAAGCTCACGCGCACGCGCCGCGACGTCGCGCGAAAACTTCAGGCGCTGGGCATCGAGCCCTGGCTGATGCCGCGCGGCGGCTTCTTCCTCTGGTGCCGCCTCGCGGGCGGACAGGATGCCACCGCCGTCGCGCGCGCCGCGCTCGAGGAGGATGTGGTGCTCGCGCCGGGCAACGTCTTCAGCGTGTCGCAGACGGCATCGGACTTCCTGCGCTTCAACGTAGCGCATATGAGCGATCCGCGGATGTGGGACGTGCTGCGGCGGGCGCTGAAAGCCAAATGATCAGCGCCTAGTACAACGGCTCTTCATAGACCGGCTCGCCGTCGAGCAGCAGGCGCTTGATGGCGGCGCGGCCTGAGGGGAGTACGGCGGCGACGACCCGGAGTTTCTGCTGGTTGCGGGCCTGCTCGAGCTTCTTGCCCTCGCCTTCGGGCACGAAATAGCTTTCGAGACCGTATTTGATCGCCAATTTCTCGCAGAAGACGTGCGGGCCCGAGCCGCAGGTTCCGCCGTAATAGGAGACGCGGCCGCGGATCAGCACTTCGGGAGCCGTGACCGTGACGGGCTCGGCATGCACCGAGACGGCCTCGTAGAGACCATTTGCATTCGGCGCGAGCTTGACGAACACGACGGGCTTGCGCTCGGCCGCCGGCTGGCCGGCGAGCGTGCCCGCCGGCAGTTGCGAGATGTCGTAGCGGAGCACGACATAGTCGCCGCGCAAGAGATCGCGGGGATCGACCGGCTGCGTCTGCAACGTCACCTCACGGCCTTCGCGCAGGATCTGCATGCGATCGGCGACCATCAGCACCAGCAGCACGCATTGAAGCAGGACGGCGACACCGAACAGCACGGCTTTCGGGATGCGTTGCCAGAGTTTTGTCACGGACGCGGTCAACTCCATCATCGCTGGGCCCTCGGCAGCGCACGATTGAGCGCGGTGGCAAATACGACGGCAATCACACCGGCCGCGGCAAGGAAGGCCGAGCGGCGCAGCAGCGAGCCCTTTACCGCCCAGGTGATGCCCGCGATGACGCCGGCGATCCCGAGCCAGCCGGCAACGATCCGCGGACGCACATCGTCGAGCACACCGGAGACAACGAGGCACAGCATGGCGCAGAGCAGCGCGGCATAGGCGAACCAGGGCTCGCCGGCCGTGGATGCCGGCCAGATCGGCGCCGCGAGCAGGACCAGCCCGATCGAACATGCCGCAAGGATTTCACCTGCACGCCTGGTGATGCCGGCGGACGCAAGCGCGAGGATCACGCCCGCGGCCCCGCACAGGACCGCCCAAAGCGGCTGGGCCGGCACCGTGCTGTTCCGGAAGCGGATGATGTCGTCGACCGTTGTCACCTCCAGGCAAGCGACGGCGGCCAGCGAAAACGCTCCGTAGATCGACAGGACCATTCCGAGGCGCAGCGCCCTCGGCGACGGCACAGCGGCGATCGCGAGCCCGGCGCCGAACAGCAAGGCGGCGCCGTTCGCGAGCACGAACGACGGCTGGGCACCGTCGAGCTCGAAGCGGAGCGACATCGCGATCCACCACGGAAGCAGCGCGACCGCGACGAGATGGGCCGCCACGCGGGAATTCCATGCAAGCGCGAGCGCGGCAGCGATCAACCAGACCGCCACGAACGGAAGATGCAGGACATCAGGCGCATTATAGCTGCGCATGCAGGTCCAGATGCAGGCCGCGACGAGCGCGACCGCAAGCGCGCCGCGCGATCCGGTCAGCAGTGCGGCGGCAAATCCTCCGATCGACCACAGCAGCATGCCGCCGGCGAAGTCCTCGCCGAGATGATACATCTGGCCGACCAGCGCGATGCCCGCGCCGAAGATGATCGCACCGATGCTCGCGCAGAGATCGGCGAGAACATTGCGGCCCGTCGCGGCGAACCACGCTCCGAGGCCGCCGGCGACGATCATACCGGCGATCAGGATCGCGAACCGCAGCAGCCGCGGGATCTCCGTCCAGTGCGCCGCGACGAAGGCGAGGAAGGCGGCTGCGATCAAGAGGCCACCGACGATGGCAACGACGACGGCGATGTTGATGCCGGGCGAGAGCGGCGGCAGCGCGCTGCGGATGGAGGTGGCAGCCGCCGGCGCGATCACGCCGTCGGCTTCCCACTGCGAAAGATCAGCCTCGAGGCGCTGCCGGTAGGTTTTGTCGAACATCGTCGTGAAACACCTCGCTCCCTGCCGGCTGGCGGGATGCTGTTGGTCGGGCCGCGACGGTAGCAGGTTCAACCTGTCACCGCTCTGGTCGCGGGGGCACCGGGCGCGTGCCCCCCCGCGACAGCGGCTTCGCGTTCACGGTCGAACCGAGTAAGTCACCGGCCGTCATGATGATGACCCGCCATGCAGAAACTGACGAACTCGAGGCAGGACGAGATCGACCGCACTCAGTTCGGCTTCATGGGTCAGGCCGTCCAGGATCACGAGCTGTACTTTGGTCGACTGCAATGCAGTCCCGATGGTCTGCGCGTTCCCGAGCGCGGGAACTTCCATTTCGCGGGCCACGCCCAGCGTCGCCGCCTCGATATCCAGCGTGCGTAGAATATGACATCCGGCGATTCATTGGTCAGATCGTTCAAGCGTAACCGCGCGCGAATTTTGATTTCACGCAACAATTCATCGCACGTGCTTGGGAATTCGAGCATCGCAGCGCCCGACGAGAATACGGTGTTCATGACAACCCCAGTGAGGCGTCCGACACTCCCGCTATTGCCGAACAAAGGGCTCGTCATCGTTGGCCTTCCCGGATGCCGATCGAAGGACCGTACCGCCGGAAGAAAACGGACAACCTCTCGAAGGGTGAGAGCCTCTTGTGCGGGAAGGCGCCCTTTCGGCACCTGCGCGAGGTTATAAGGTCGTCTTCAAAAGGACGCAAGCTGGTCGGGACGGCGGGCCGTGACGACTTTGAACCTTCCGTCCCCACGTATCGGCGGTCTAACGCAAAGGGATTCGCATGCCTCCAACTCACGCACTGACGTCCATCCTTCCCTGCAACGACCTCGCCGCCTCGGAGAAATTCTACGCCCGGCTCGGTTTTACGCGCGCGGACGGCGACAAGCCGGAGGACGGTGAGGACAGCTATCGCATCCTCTCCGATGGAAAGGGCGGCCATCTCCATCTCACCGATGCCGTCGAAGGCTGGCTGATCAGAGGCCGCAACCCGTTCGGCCTCTATCTCTACACCGAGGCCGTCGACGAACTCGCGCGAGAGTTTTCGGGCGAGTTGGCCAACGGACGGGGGCCGGAGGACACGCCGTGGGGAATGTACGAGTTTGCGCTGTCGGACCCGGACGAGACCCTGGTCAGGATCGGCTGGCCGTCACAGCTCCGTCAGAACAAGCAAGCTTGAGCGGCGGAGAGGAAGGCCTGGGACGTGGACTCATTAGCGCCGAGCCATAGCCTGATTGAAGCGAGTTGGACGAAGGCGAGATAGTTGGCGGCAAGCGTGTCATAACGCGTCGCCACACGACGGCATTACTTGATCCTGTTGAAGAAGCGCTCCGTGCTGATGCACGCGGACAATCGACGTGTCGCAGACGCTCTTCTTACGTGGAGTAGCAAGCACCCAGCGTGTCGATGATGCGGCCCCAGAGACCAGCCCGCCGCCAACGGATGATTCTCCTCTTCTGCGCCCGGATTTATTCCGACTTCGTCGTTGCCCTCTTCATAGTGCTGTCGCGAAGCGATCGGTGGCGCGCACCAGTTGATCGAGGATACCTGGCTCCGACCAAGCATGACCTGCACCCTCGACCAGATGGAATGCGGCTTCAGGCCACGCCCTATGCAGCGCGTACGCATATCGGGCTGGACAGGGCATGTCGTAGCGGCCGTGAACAATGGCTCCCGGGATACCGCGGATGCGGTGAGCGTTGCGCAGAAGTTGCCCATCCTCCAGCCAGCAATCGTGAACGAAATAGTGGTTCTCCAATCGCGCAAACGCGAGCGCAAACTGGTCGTCGCCAAACGATGTCGAGAATGCTGGATTAGGCAGCAGCGTGATCGTTTCGCCCTCCCAAATAGCCCAAGCCTTGGCTGCCTCGAGCTGGATGGCTCGATCGTCGCCCGTCAGCCGGCTGCGATACGCCGCAATCATGTCGCCTCGCTCGCTCAGGGGTATCGGTGCCTGGAACTTTTCCCACTTCTCCGGAAAGATCTCTGAAACGCCGAACTGATAGTACCATTGCAGCTCCGCCTTGGTGACGGTGTAGACGCCACGGAGAACAAGCTCGCTGACGCGGTCGGGATGCGTTTCTGCATAAGCTAACGCGAGAGTCGATCCCCACGAGCCACCGAACACGAGCCATTTATCGACGCCTGCAAGTTCACGCAAGCGCTCGATGTCCGATACCAAATGCCAAGTCGTATTCGCTTCGAGCCCCGCATACGGAGTTGATTGCCCACATCCTCGCTGATCGAAGAGCATGACATCATATCGATTGGGATCAAACAGACGCCTATGTTCAGGGGACAAACCTCCGCCCGGTCCGCCGTGCAGGAAGACCGCCGGCTTCGCGCCCGGCGTCCCCACCCGTTCGTAATAAACCCGGTGGCCTTCTCCAACGTCGAGGACGCCAGCGCTATAGGGCTCGATGGGTGGGTACATGGACCTCAACTGACTCATACGGCCTCCGTTTGGCACCACGAGGTTCGATTAGCACGCCGCGATCATGGTGGTTTCGGTTATAGGAGCAAAGCGGACGAAGCCACCAGTCACAGGTCGCACCGGGTTTATAGGTACACGGCCTAGTTCGCCTTGATGCCGGCCTCGCTGATGAGCTTGCCCCATTTCGTGCTCTCGCTCTGAATGAAGCGGCCGAACTGCTCCGGCGAGGTCGGCGCGGGCTCTGCGCCGAGGGTCCGGATTTTCTCGGCCACCACCGGGTCTTTCAGGGCTTTTGTGAAAGCCTCGTTCAGCCTGCTGATGACGTCCGCAGGCGTGCCTGAGGGAGCAACGAGCCCGAACCAGCCCACGGATTCAAAGCCCGCAATACCGCTCTCGGCAAGGGTCGGCACATCGGGCAGGGATGGGAGGCGACGTACCGAGGAGACGCCGACGGCGTTGAGCTTGCCTTCGAGAATCAGTTGCCTCGATGCGGGGATATCCAGCACCGCGAAGGGGACGTGTCCCGCAAGGACATCAACCGCTGCCGGCGCCGTCCCGCGATACGGAACGAGCTCCATGCTGATTCCGGCCTTCTGCGTGAACAGCGCGGCCGTCAGATGCATCGCCGTCGAATTGCCGCCATGCCCGATCGACAGCGCGCCCGGCTTTGCCTTGGCGAGCGCGATCGTCTCTGTTGCATTGTGCGCAGGCACGTCCGCGGACGCGACCAGCACAAAGGGAATTTCCGCTAGCAGGGTGATCGGCGCGAGATCCTTTGGATCGAACGGCATCGACGAATTGAGGTGCGGGTTCACCGTCAGCGCACCCGCCGGCGCGACGCCGAGCGTGTAGCCGTCGGGCCTGGCCTGGGCCACCGCGGCCATGCCGATATTGCCCCCTGCCCCGGCACGGTTCTCGATCACCAGGCTCTGCTTGAGCTCCGCGGTGACCAGCGGCTCGAGCGCACGGATGACGGTGTCGGCGCTGCCGCCGGGCGGGAAGGTCACGATGATCTTGATCAATTGCTCCGGATAGGCCGCGCGGCCGGCTTCCAGCGGCAACACGGCGAAAGTCGCGGCCGCCAGCACGGCCAGAATGCGGCGCCTTGCAACGTGAAACAATTTCTCCTCCCCCATTACGTATTCTTGTTTGTAGGCACGACCAGGCTGCCGTGCCGTCGGCAGGCAGCCTGCTATTCGATCACGCCGCAGCACCAGTGATGCGCGCCAGCAGGCCTTCTGGATTTTCGGGCGCGGCCTGCCCGCGCCAGGCGATGTGCTGGTCGGGTCGTGCCAACACGAGCTTCTCGGCATAGGCCCCATTCGCCTCATCCGACGCGATGTCGACCAGCGCAAGCGGCATGCCGCGCTGTTCTGCGGCAGAGAGCAGCGGCGCCACATCGATCGTCGGGTCGAGCCGGAGCAACGTGTAGCCCGCTCCGAAAGCATCGTAGAGCGATCGTCCGTCGCGCAAGAAGACATGCGGCGCGCGGGCGCCCGGCACGGTGGAGGGCGTAAAGCTTCCCATCGCGTAGGCCGGCGGGGTTTCGCCGTCATAGGCGATGATCGGCGAGGCGTCGTAGTAGTAACCGAAGTTGAGGCCCGCGCAGCAATATTGCTGCACGTTGAGATCGTAGGCTGCTCTCGCAAGCGAAGCGCGCGCCGCGTGGCCGCGCGGCGTGTCATCCTCGATCTCCGTGGACACGCCGCCGCGCTGCGCCATCATCTTCATCGCATGGTCCATGGCAAAGCGCGACACCTGGTCGGTGATGGGCTGACGCTCCGCCTCATAGGCATCAAGGATCGCAGCCGGCGCCCATCCGTTCAGATGCGCCGCCAATTGCCAGCAGAGATCGACGGCATCAGCAATGCCCGCATTCATGCCGTAGCCCGCATAGGGCATCCACAGATGCGCGGCATCGCCGCAGATGAAGACCCTGCGGTCGCGGAAGCGGTCGGCCACGAGCCGGCGCCCGACCCAGTCCTCCTTGCTGAGGATTTTGTACTCGAACCGCTCGTCGACGCCGAGGATGGCACGGATCGACCAGTCGCGATCGACCGAGTCGAACTCAGGCTCGTCGGGCCTCAGATGATTATGGATCAGCCAGCGGTCGTTGCCGTCGATTGCAACCGTCGTGCCGGAGCGGCGCGGGTTGAGCGAGAGCACCATCCAGGCCGGCTTGTGCGCGCCCATCAACTCCTTCAGTTGCGGCGCCTCGATGAAGGTTGATTGCACCCGCTGGATCACCGGTGTGCCGGACAGGCTGGCGCCGATCGATTTGCGAACCGGCGAGCGGCTGCCGTCGCAGCCGACCACGAAGTCGGCTTCGATGCGGAGCGCGTTTCCACTGTCGAGGTCGCGACCCAGCGCGACCACACGATCGTCGTCCTGCTCGATATCGGTGATTTCCGTGCGCGCCAAAATGGTGATGCGCGGCTGAGCGGCAGCGTGGCCGAACAGGATCGGCTCGAGATAGACCTGGTTGATCCGGTGCGGCGGCTCGGGCGTCGGCCACCAGGTGTCGGGGCCGCCGGTGGCGCTGTAGCGGCGCGCGCGCGAGGGAATGTCGATACGGCAGAGCTCGATGCCGGTCGCCGTGGTCCGGTAGGAGCAATCGTTCGGGAACTCGGCGGGCAGGCCCGCGTCGCGCAGCTTTGCGGCGACGCCGAGCCGGCGGAAGATTTCCATCGAGCGCGCCGAGACATGATTGCATTTGACGCTGGGCGGATCGCCGGCGTGGCGGATCTCCGCGACGACGACGTCGATCCCGCGCGAGGCCAGATCCATGGCCGCGGTCAGTCCCACGGGCCCGGCGCCCACAACCAGCACCTGTGTCCTCATGCTCGTTTCCATCCCCTTGCATCATCGCGGATTCGTTGCCCGCGCAGCATGCATTTTATTGCAGGCTGTCTTATGCGATAAGTCGGAAAGAACTCATCAATTCATGAGCTTTTCCGATGAATGTCACCTTGCGACAATTGCGGGCCTTCACTGGCGTGTATCGCACGCGCAGCATCACGCGGGCCGCCCGCGAGCTGGGCATCACGCAATCGGCCGCGAGCCTCCTGATCCAGCAACTCGAAGTGCAGCTCGGCGTCAAACTGTTCGACCGCTCCACGCGTTCGGTGCAGCCGACGCTGGCCGCCGACGAGGCCTTTCACGCCGCCGAGCGCATGTTGAGCGATGCGCTGGGCCTGTCACGGCGCATGCATGACCTCGCGCAGGCGCGCGCCGGCCGCGTCGCGTTCGTCGCGTCGGCGGGTGCCGCTTCGGCACTGCTGCCGCAGGTTCTCGCGAAATTCCGCGCAGGCCATCCCGAGATCGACATCGACATGCGCGACGTCGCCGCCGACGACCTCATTCCGCGCCTGATCGCAACCGATGCCGAGTTCGCGATCGGCAGCGTCGAGGGTGAGTTCGCGGAGATGACGATCGAGACGCTGACCCGCGGCCGGCTGAGCGCGATCGGCCGTCGCACCGCCGACTTCGCCGCGCGGCGCGCGCTGACATGGGACGAGCTGGCGCAGCTTCCGACCATCGCGATGCGGCGCGAGACGCGAATTCGTATGCAGATCGATCAGGCCCTCGGCGCGCAGGGCAAGCACCTTTCTCCAACCTATGAGGTCACGCTGATCAACACCGCGCTCGCCATGACAGCCCAAGGGCTCGGCCTCGCCATCCTCCCCGCGACGATGCTGCCCGCCGACCAATTCCCGACACTAATCGCAAGACCGTTGATACGCCCGGCGATCACCCGCCCGGTGTCGCTGCTGCAGCGTCAGGGACGGACGCTGTCGCCGGCGGCGCAGGCGTTTGTGGCGACGGCTCGGATGGTGCTGGCGGGGCCGTGATCAACGCCGCAGGCCGCTGCTCGGGCTACTCCGCGAGATTATGCTGCTGCCAGCGCAACAGATAGGCCTGCAATCGCCAGATCAACGCGGACAGCGCGACGCCGACCAGCATCAGCACGACGACGGCGACCATCATTCCCGATGCCTCCGCGCGCGCCTCGGATTCGATGATCAGGCGACCGATTCCTCGCTCCGCACCGATGAACTCGCCGACGATCACGCCGATCAGGGCGAAGGAGATCGCAGGCGTCAGCGAGGCGAAGACCCAGGCCATGGTCGAGGGGATGACCACGGTGCGGGTGATCTGCCACTCGCTGGCGCCGAGCAGCCGCGCTGCGTTGACAAAGCCCTCGTCGATCGAGCGCGCCCCTTCGAACGTATTGAAGAACACCAGGAAGACGACCACGATCCACGACGTGACGATCTTCGAGGTATCGCCGATGCCGAAGGCCAGCACGATGATCGGCGCCAGCGCGATACGGGGGATCGAATTCACCGCCGTGATGAACGGCTGGAAGATCGCGCTGAGCCGATCCGAACGGCCGAGCACGAGGCCCGCGGCAAAACCGCTGCTGACGCCGGTGACGAAGCCGAAGAACGTGTTCTTCAGGGTGACGGCGGTCGCGATCCAGAGATTGTTCTCGGATCGCGCCATTCAGCGGGCGAATTCACCATTGAACCAGCCGTTGAACACGCCGAGCTTGGACTTGAGGCAGCTCAGGATCAGGAAGTGCTCGAAGATGTCGGACGGCTTGGACACGAAATAGGGGTCGAGCAGATCCGGCACCAGCCAGGGAAGGCGGCCGTGCAGATCGTACCCCCACTGCCAGATCGACAGGAAGCCAACGCAGATCAACATCTGCCATGCGAACGTTCTGCCGGGGCGGCGCGCGCGCCTCATGGCTTGCGGCCCTTGATGAATTCCTCGCCGAGCGAGTGCCAGATCAGCTGAAACAGCTCGGCATAGCGCGGCGTCTCCCGGATCTTCACGGCATTGCGCGGGCGGGCGAAATCCACCTCGAAACTCTCCTTGATCCGGCCCGGCCGCGCGGAAAACAGAATGATGCGGTCTGCCAGCGTCAGGGCCTCGCCGAGATCATGGGTCACGAACAGCACGGTCTGCTGCTCGCGTTCCCAGATGCGCAGCAGCACATCGTGCATGTCGATCTTGGTGTGGGTGTCGAGCGCGCCGAACGGCTCGTCCATCAGCAGAACCTGCGGCTCGACGACCAGCGTTCGCATCAAGGCGGCGCGCTGGCGCATGCCGCCCGACAGTGCCGAGGGATAGGCATTGTCGAAATCCTGCAGTCCGGCTTGCGCCAGGCAAGCACGGACCCGATCCTTTCGCTCCGCCGCCGGGACACCCGCCAGTTCGAGGCCGTAGCCGATGTTGTCGGCGACAGTGCGCCAGGGAAACAGGGTGTCGCGCTGGAACACATAGCCGACATTGGGCGTCGCCTGTCCGGGGACGACGGGCGTACCATCAATCAGGATCTGACCGCTGGTCGGCTTGACCAGGGTTGCGATCATGTTGAGGACGGTACTCTTGCCCGAGCCGGATGGCCCCAGCAGGGCGACGAATTCGCCGCGCCGGACATTGAAGGAGACGTCGCGCACGGCCTCGATGGCCGTACCCGCCAGCTGGAAAGTCTTGCACAAACCGCGCACGTCGATGCGCCGCGTCTCAGGCGGCGCATCGACGTGCGGCGTGTGTAAGGCCTGGATCGTCAAGCCGGATAGGCCTTGCGTGCCGCTTCGATGAAGCTGGTGTTGACGACATCGGCCATCGCGAGCGGCTTGATGCCGGTCATTTCACGGAACCAGACCTTCTGGCCGCGCGCGAAGCTGGCGGCATCGATGATGCCTTCGTAATCGGTAACCTTCTTCATGACGCCGCTGTCGAAAATATTCGCATCGCGCGACGTGCTTCCGACGTAAGGCTCGATCATATCGTAGATCTCTTCGGGAGAGTGCCCCTTGATCCACAGGGTGGCGCGCCACAGCGCCGTGACGAACGCCTGCATCTTCTGCGGGTCCTTGTCGATGGTCGCCTGCAGCGTGAAATGAGACGTCACCGGGACCTTGCCGCCGATATACTTGGCCCAGACCGCCTCGTCCGTTCCATCGAACAACAGTGCGCCCCAGCCCTGCTCGACCGAATCCTTCAGGATCGAAGGCGAGTTGATGAGAACATCGACCTGCTTCGTCTTCAACGTGCCCATCATGGTGTCGACATTGCCGGTGCCGATCCAGGTCACCTTGTCGTCCAGCCCCATGGTTTCCATGTAGTAGGACGCCCAGACGTGGTTGGTGCCGCCCAGCGACGACACCGAAACGATCGGCTTTCGTCCGTCAGGCCGCTTCCACTTCGCCAGCGCCTCCAGGGTGGTGATGCCCTGATCGAACAGATCCTTGCGGATGATGAAGATCGCCGCGTTGCTTCTTGTATCGACCGGCATCAAGACCCGCGCGCTGCGGCCGTGATTGCTGAGCTGCATCGGGTGGGTGATGTCGCCGATACCGATATCGCCCTGGGACGACGCGATGATCTCGCGCGTCTTCACCCCGCTGCCGCCCTGGATCAGCTTGCAGTCAAGACCGGCCTCCTTGAAGAACCCGGCCCGGTCGGCGACGAATTGAGACTGATAGACCGGAATGGCCACCGGATAGATCACGCGGCCCGACGGGGTATCCGCCCACGCCCGCCCCGTCGCCATGGACGCACCGGCGCCGGCGACGATCGTCAACGCGGCCCGTCTGGTGACCCGAGTCCTCATCACGCGTGCTCCCTCTCCTTGCCGACCACCTTGTCGAGCGCGTTCAGAACCGCATCGCCCATCTCCTGGGTCGAAAGTCTTTTTGCGCCGGGTTCGGCGATATCGGCCGTTCTTGCGCCGGCAGCCAGCGCCGTATCCACGGCCTTCTCCAGCAGCACGGCATCATCGGGCCGATTGAGGGTGATGCGCAACATCATTGCGACGCTGAGGATCGAGCCGAGCGGATTGGCGATGCCCTTGCCCGCAATATCAGGCGCGCTGCCGTGGACCGGTTCATAGAGCGCCTTGCGGCGGCCCAGCCGGTCCGGCGGCCCGAGCGAGACCGACGGCAGCATGCCGAGCGAGCCCGAGGCCATCGCGGCGCAATCGGAGAGAATGTCGCCGAAGATATTGCAGGTCGCCATGACGTCGAACTGCGACGGCGCCCGCACGATCTGCATCGCGGCGTTGTCGACATAGAGGTGTGTCAGCTCCACATCGGAGAATTCCGCTTCATGCAGCGCAGTGACCTCCTCGCGCCACAGCACGCTGGTTTCCAGCACATTGGCCTTGTCGACGGAGCAGACCCGGCCCTTGCGCGTCCGCGCCAGTTCGAACGCGGTTCGCGCCACCCGGCGAATCTGGCTGGTGGTGTATTGCTGGGTGTTGAAACCGCGGCGCTGGCCATCGGGCAGCGTTTCGATGCCGCGCGGCTCGCCGAAATAGATACCGCTGGTGAGCTCGCGGATGATGATGAAGTCGACGTCTTTCAGCACCGCGGCTTTGAGCGGCGCGGAATCCGCCAGCGCGGGATTGGCGACGATGGGCCGGAGATTCGCATAGAGGTCGTACTTGCTGCGCAGCGACAGCAGGCTTCCCGCCTTGCGCGCCGCCGGAGGGACCTCAGTGGTTTCGGGACCACCTGTCGCGCCCCAGAGTATGGCGTCCGCCTCCTCCATCGCCTCGACGGTATCATCCGGCAACACTTTGCCCGTCGCGAGATAGGGGATGAGACCGTATTGCGCTTCGCGCAGCGCCACGGGAATGCCGCGCCTCGCCGAAAACCATTTGAGAATGCGGTGAGACTGGTCGGTCACTTCAGGACCGATGCCTTCACCGCCGACCACGGCGACCTTGATCATGTTCGAGAGCGTGTTCATGCCAATTGCCCTGCCTGATGTCCTGCAAAGTGAATCCACGGCCGCGCGTCGCGGTCGGATGCCTGGAATGCGCGGATTTCGTGGTCCCGCCGCAACGTCAGCGAAATCTCATCTAAGCCTTCGAGCAAACCCGCACGCCGGCGCGGATCGATCTCGAAGACGTGCCGCACGCCCGATGGCGAGGTGACGGTCTGCTCCTTGAGGTCGACACTGACGCGCCCCGCGCCCTGGCTCGCTTCGATCTCCGCGGCGAGGCCATCGATGACGGCCTTGTCCAGCACGACAGGCAGGATGCCGTTCTGGAAACAATTGGCGAAGAAGATGTCGCCGAAGCCGGAGCCGATGATGGCGCGGATGCCCATTTCCTGCAGCGACCACACCGCCGCCTCCCGCGACGAGCCGCAGCCGAAATTCGGACCCGTGACCAGGATTTCCGCCGCGCGATAAGGCTCGCGATTGAGGATGAACTCCGGATTGTCCGAGCCATCAGGCAAATAGCGGAGCGAACCGAACGCCCATTTGCCGAGACTGCCGCGGACGGAGTTTCCGATCATGCGGTTGATGCTGATGATGACGTCCGTATCGACATTCGTGCGCATGATCGGCGCGGCCGTCGCGGTCAGCTTGGTGAAGGCTTGCGGCATCTAGCGCTCCATCGTTCGGACGTCGGCGATGGCACCGGACACGGCCGCCGCCACGGCCATGGCCGGACTTGCCAGATGGGTGCGGGCACGCGGCCCTTGCCGGCCGATGAAATTCCGGTTCGACGTCGACACCGAGCGCTGGCCGGGCGGCACGGTTTCACCGTTTGCGGCAAGGCACATCGAGCATCCGGGCTCGCGCCATTCAAAGCCCGCGTCGATGAAGATCTTGTCGAGCCCTTCGGCCATCGCATCGCGCCTGACGGTCTCCGACCCCGGCACGACCCAGGCCCGCACGCCCGGCGCCACCTTGCGGCCGCGCGCGACTTCGGCCGCGGCACGCAGATCGCTGAGGCGGCTGTTGGTGCAGGAGCCGATGAAGACCCAATCCACTGGCGTGCCGGCGATCGGCGCACCGGGCTTCAGGCCCATATAGTCGAGCGCGATCTCGATGGCGCCGCGGCGCGCGGGATCGGCGATGTCGGCGGGATCCGGGATGCGGCCATCGACACCAAGGACATGTTCCGGACTGGTGCCCCAGGTGATCTGCGGGATGATGGTTCCGACATCGATCGACACCTCGCGATCGAACATTGCGTCGCTGTCGCTCTGCAGCGTCCGCCAGGCCGCGACGGCCCGCTCCCACATCTCGCCTTGCGGCGCGTAGGGACGGCCGCGGATGTAATCAAACGTCGTCTCATCCGGCGCGATCAGCCCCATCTTGGCGCCGAGCTCGACCGACAGATTGCAGATGGTGAGCCGCCCTTCGATCGGCATGTCCCTGATCGCACTGCCGGCATATTCGACGGCGTAACCGGTGCCGCCGGCGGCGCCGACACGGCCGATAAGAGCGAGGATGAGATCCTTCGCCGTCACGCCGAACGGCAACCGGCCGTCGAACGTGACGCGCATGGTTTTCGGCCGGCGCTGGATGATGGTCTGGGTCGCCAGCACATGCGTAAGCTCGCTGGAGCCTATGCCGAAGGCGAGCGCGCCGAGCCCGCCATGGGTGCAGGTATGGCTGTCGCCGCAGACGATCAGGCAGCCGGGCAGGCTGAGGCCGAGCTCCGGCCCGATGACATGGACGATGCCCTGCCCGGGCTGGTCGAGGTCGAAAAGCCGGATGCCGCTTGCCGATGTCTCGGTCCGCAACGCCGCCAACAGCTCCCACCCGGTCTTGATCGTGCCGGCACGCCCGGACGCCGTCGAAATCGCATGATCCGGCGTGGCGAAGGTCAGTTCGGGATTGTGGACCGGAATGTTGCGGCTTTTGAGATTGATCAGGCCGCTGGAGCCGCCGAGGTCATGCAGCAGATGGCGATCCACGTGAAGCAGATCGGTGTCATCGCTGACATGGGCGATGACATGCTGGTCCCAGATTTTGGCCAGCAGCGTGCGGCCACGCGTGTCCACGATCCGTCCTCCCCTGTTCGGCATCTGATGTGCCGTGTTGCCGCCGATCATGCCGACCGACAGCGAGCTTGAGAAGCAGGATAGAAGTCCGTCGCGGAAATGTGCAGTGACGGTTGAGCAGGGTGCCATCGCGGCCGGCGATGGCTGGCCTCTCGCACGAGCGATGCTAGCTTCTGCCGCGCACGACCGTCAGCCGGTCGGAGACACCGCCTGTGGTGAGACGCGCATCATCATGGGTCCGCAAATGCTCCACCAGCAGCTTCGTGACCGAAGGCAACGACTTGTAATCGCGCACGCCGATGACCAGGTCGCGGCGCGCCCAGGACTCATCGAGCGGGACGGTGACGAGACTGTCGACGCCGTAGCGGTCGCGAACGATCTCCAGCGGCACGATTCCGACCCCCATCCGGGCATCGACGACGCGGAACAGCGCATCGAAACTGCTGACGCGGATGCGCACCTTGAGGTGCTGCCCAAGGGCCGCGGCGGCCATGACGCACAGCGTCTCGATCGAGCTGCCCTTCTCCAGGCTGACGAAGTCGAAATCCACCAGCTCGCGGAAGCGAACGCTGCTGCGGCCCGCCAGCGGGTGGTCGCGCGTGACCAGCGCGACCAGGCTGTCCCTGCGATAGGACAGCAACTCCAGATCCTGTCCGTCGATGTTGCCCCCGAAAATGCCGATGTCGGCCCGGTTCTCCACCACCGCGCGCACGATCGCGGGGCTGAGATCCTCCTCGATGTCGATGTGGACCAGCGGATGCCGCTCCAGGAACAGGCTGAGCTCGTCCGCCAGGGCTTCGAGGATCGCGGACTTGTTGGCGCAGATCCGGATCAGCCCGCGCTTGCCCTGCCGGTATCCCGTCAGCTCGCTCTCGAGCTTGCTCAGGTTACCCAGGATGATGCGGGCATGCTCGAGCAGGGCGAAGCCGGCCGGTGTCGGCTCGATCCCCTTCGAATGGCGATGCAGCAACTCGACCTGAAACAGGTCCTCGATATCCGAGACGCGGCGGCTGACCGCGGACGCCGCGATGTTCTTCTTCTCCGCCGCCTTCGCGATGCTCTGCTCCTCGACGATCGCCACGAACAATTGCAGCGTCAGCAGATCGATTTTAGCCGTCATCCGGAATGATCCTCGGGCGGGTCGTCACGAGGGGCATTGTGGAGAAGCTTGGCAGCCAGTCGCAAGTGCGGTGTCAGATTGCGGTCCCCGGGGGGACGACAGCAGAGGCTGCTGGGACGCAGAGAGACTGTCCTTGGTGGGAGTTCTCAAAGTCGCTTTGATATGGCGGAGAGGGAGGGATTCGAACCCCCGATAGGCTTGCACCTATGCCGCATTTCGAGTGCGGTGCATTCAACCACTCTGCCACCTCTCCTGAAGGCGCCATGGTAGGAGCAGGGCCCCTGTGGTTGGGGGCGTTAATAGGCGAGGATGGCGGGCCAGACAAGGCGCGAAAGGGGAAAATCCGCTGCCTCTTTCAGCCTGCCCTTGAGCCGTCTTCGGTCCGATGAATCGGAGCGGGGCTCCAGATTCTTGTTTTGACGCGTTTTCTTGAGGCGAACCGGGGTCCGCTTCGCTCGAAAGCGCTCTCACCGCCGGGAGGAACTGCCGTGGAGCATCTCACCATCAAGGCCAATGGCGCCGATTTCCACCTGGTCCGCGCTGGCAGCGGCAAACCGCTGCTTTTGCTGCATGGTTGGCCGGAATTCTGGCTGACCTGGGAGCCGGTGATGTCCAGGCTTTCGGACCGTTTCATGCTGATTGCGCCCGATCTGCGCGGCTTCGGCGACAGCGACAAGCCGGACGGGCCTTTTGGGCCGGACGGCCATGCGGCGGACATGCTGGCGCTGATGGACGGGCTCGGCATCGAGCGATTCGCCGTGGTCGGCCATGATGTCGGCGGCGCCGTGATGCAGCCTTTGGCCCGGCAGGCGCCCGAGCGGCTCGCGGGGCTGTTTTTCTTCGACTTCGTCTATCCCGGCATCGGGCCGCGCATGGCGGCGCCTGATCGGCTCAACCACATCTGGTATCAATCTTTCCACCAGATGGAGATGGCGCCCGCGCTCGTCGGCGCGAGCCGCGAGAGCTGCCGGCTCTATATCAGTCACTTCCTCAAGGGTTGGGCGCATCGGAAGGACGCCTTCGACGACGTGCTCGACGCCTTCGCCGACAATTTCTTCAAGGCGGGCAATCTCGCCGGCGGCTTTGCGCATTATCGCGCCTCGCATGCCGGGCGGGTCGCGATGATGAAGGGCGATGCCCCGCAGCTGGCACCGATCAACGTGCCGACCTGCGTGCGCTGGGCCGAGCACGACCCGCTGTTTCCCTATGCCTGGACCGATCGTCTCGGCGAGACGTTCAGCGCGCTCGATCTCGCGATGTTTCCGGGCGTCGGCCACTTCCCGCATCGGGAAGATCCGGATCGCGCGGCCGCGGAGATTGCGGCGTTCTTTCAGCGGATTGGCTGGAGCTGAAGCGGGACGTCTGAAGAACGGGTGGGACCGCCAGACGCGGTAAACACTGGCGGTCCCGTGCCGCTCATTGAAATACTGGCTGGGAAGGGCGGCTTCGCCGGCCAGGGTGAGGCGACGATTCGACCGTAGCGAGTGTCGTGTGCGCCGCAACGCAATCCAGTCCTTAACCTAACCAGTCAAGGTTACTCCTTGTCCGCCTTGCCCTTTTTCTTGCCGTTCTCAGTAGAATCCCGGTCTTTTCCGTTGCCGTTGTCCTTGCGGCGGTTGGTGAAGCGGGCATTGCCGAGCCCGGTGCCGATGGTCAGCACGCCCC
This sequence comes from Bradyrhizobium sp. LA2.1, assembly GCF_040547725.1. Lineage (NCBI taxonomy): Bacteria > Pseudomonadati > Pseudomonadota > Alphaproteobacteria > Hyphomicrobiales > Nitrobacteraceae > Bradyrhizobium > Bradyrhizobium sp. LA2.1. The sequence goes on along the minus strand of NZ_JBEPQI010000009.1, from coordinate 320,709 downwards.
AGCGATCGACGTCCTGCATGAACGGCACCTCGGAGAGGCCCTGAACCACGCCGTCATTGTGCATCAGGATCGCGGTGTCGTGCTCGCCGATCACGGGGATGCCCTCGATCAGGCTCGCCGGCAGGTTGAACTTGCTGCTCTCCCAATTGCCCGGCAGGTTCTGTGCGCCCTTCTCGATTCCGCCATCCTCTTTGATCACGCCGGGACAGGCGATGCCGATGAAGGGCGCGAGCTTGTAGCCGTCTTTCTCGGCCTCGGTGATCAGCCCCTTCAGCATCTTGGTGAGCCGCTTCACCGCGCCCTCGCGGGTCGGCTCGTCATCGGCATGACGCCACAGCTCGGATTTCACCACCTTGGCCTTGGAGAGGTCCTTGGCCTTCTTCCAGCCGGTCTCCACCAGGCCGCAGCGGATGTTGGTGCCGCCGATGTCGACGGCGAGGATGCTGTCATGGGCCTCGAATATCCATGACGGCGCCAGATGCAGCGCGCCTATCAATCCGGCTTCATCGGGATGGGCGCGGATCGGCACCATGTCGATCTTGAAATCCTCGGCCTTGAGGATGATCCCGGTGCGCGCGATCGCGAGCTCGCCGAGCCGTGAATCGCGGAAGCCGCCGCCGACGACGATGCGCTCGGTCTTCGCCCAGGCCTTGCTCTTGAGGAAGCGACGGGTGACGTAAGCGAGCTCCTGGGCAAAGTCCTCGATGGCGCTATGCACCACGGCCCAGGCCTCGGTGTCGTCGCCGATCAGGATGGCGTCCAGCGTCTTCTTGCTGATCTCATCCGATGGCTCCTTGCCGAACGGATCCTCGCCGGACTTGCGCAGCGGCTTGCGCCAGCGCTCGAGGATTTCGCGGAATGCGCCCTTGCTGGCGCGGTCGCCGAGGAAACCGTCCTCGTCCTTCATCTCGATGTTGAAGCTGTCGATGTCCACCGACGGCAGCCGCGCCGCACCGTGGGCGGCGATGCCCGTCGTCGTCTTGACCAGTTCGTCCGTTGCCATGAAAGCCCTGCCCGGTTACCTGTTCCGGCCGGGACAACGGCGCGGGAACCCGTTGGTTGCAGCGCCGGCCGAGATTCGATTCCGGGCCGGCCGACGGCCCAAATCCTTCAAATCCGGGCTGTTTCCGGTGGTTTTCCTTGACTTGCGGCGTCCGGCGGCTATAAGTCCCGCAACCGGCGCGGGGCGTTTCTCGCGCTGTTTGTTTTTGCGTGGGTTTTCAAAGGGATAACTCCCGCCCGCACAAAACGCGCATAAACCCATAGCGACTGACAAAAAGCCGGCCCGGACGATTCTCGTCGCGAGGCCGGGATTTGAACACGGAGAAAAAACGATGTTCGCAGTCATCAAAACCGGCGGCAAGCAATACCGCGTCGTGCCGGATGATGTTCTCGAAGTAGGCAAGATCGAAGGCGAAGTCGGCTCGATCATACAGCTGAATGAAGTGCTGGTGCTCGGCGGTGACACGCCGGTCCTGGGCGTCCCGACGGTCGCAGGCGCGTCCGTTGCGGTCGAGGTGCTCGACCACAAGCGCGGGCCGAAGGTCATCGCGTTCAAGAAGCGCCGCCGCAAAAATTCGCGCCGCAAGCGCGGCTATCGCGACGAGATCACGGTCCTCCGTATCTCCGAGATCCTGACGGACGGCGCCAAGCCCACCAAGGGCCCGCGTCCGAAGCGGGAGAAGGTCGCCAAGGAAGCGACCACCGAAGAAGCCGCCGCATAATTTGATCACGCGCAATCACGAATTGATGCGTGAGAAATTGTGAAATGATTCCGTCAAGGAATTGATCTAGAAGTACGCAGGATTTTGGAGACGAGCCATGGCTCATAAAAAAGCAGGCGGTTCATCGCGCAACGGTCGCGATTCGAAGGGCAAGCGCCTCGGCATCAAGGCGTTCGGCGGCGAAGTCGTGATTCCCGGCAACATCATTGCGCGTCAGCGCGGCACCACCTGGCATCCCGGCCTTAATGTCGGCATGGGCACGGACCACACTCTGTTCGCCAAGATCGAGGGTCGCGTCACGTTCCAAGCCAAAGCCAACGGCCGCACATTCGTATCGGTACTCCCGATCGCCGAGGCGGCTGAATAGACGGTGGACCAAATTTGGAGTCCGCCGGGTCCTTGACCGAACCGGCGGAGTCCACAAGACGGCTCCAGGGGAGGCAGGGAAACCGGCCTCCCCTTTCGTTTGACTTGCTCACTTTTCACTTAGTGACTTTGACGGAGCCGGACATGTTGCAGGATTTCTCGAGCGTGACCTTGCGGGAGGCGAGACCGAGCGTCGTCGCCACCGAGCGGCTGACGTTGCGGCGCCCGACTCTCGCCGACGTCAGGACCATCGCCCACCTCGCCAACGACCGCCGTGTCGCGGAAAACACCCGCCGCCTTCCACACCCCTATTCGCAGGACGACGCCGTCGAATTCGTCCGCGCCACCGCCGCGCTCGGCAGCGAGACCGTGTTCCTGATCGAGCACGACACCGGGCCGGTCGGCATGGTCGGTATCGACCGCTCCACGCCCGACAATGCCGAGCTCGGCTACTGGCTCGGCGTCGAGCATTGGGGCCAGGGCTTTGCCACCGAGGCCGCGCGCGGCGCGATCGACTTCTTCTTCGAGGAGTTCGAGGACGATCATCTCTATGCGGGTGCGCGCGTCACCAATCCGGCCTCGCGCAACGTGCTGGAGAAGTGCGGCTTCCAGTGGAGCGGCGTCCAGCTGCATCGCTTCCTCGCGCTGGGCTCGTCCACGCCGGTCGATTGCTTCCGCCTGTCACGCGGCGTGTGGTCGTCGCTGAAGAACTGGAGCAGTGCGAGACGGATGAGGTAGGGCGCAGTTGCTTACCCTCCCCTCCAGGGGAGGGTAAGAGCTACGCCGGCGGATTCACCTCGTTGCTCGGGCGGCCGAGATCGCGTTCGCGCAAGTAAATGTAGAACCCGGCGCCGATGATGATGGCGGCGCCGATGATGGTGGCAATCGACGGCACGTCGCCGAACACGACGAAGCCGAAGATCACGGCCCAGACGATCATCGAATATTGATAGGGCACCACGACGCTCGCCGGTGCCAGCTTGAGCGAGCGGTTGACGCAGAACAGCGCCGTCACCGAGACGCAACCCGCCAGCGCGAAGATCGCGAGGCTGCCCGGTGTCGGCGGCACCCAGTGGAATGCCGACAGCACGGCACCCAGCGAGAACGTGCCGATGAATTGCGACGACGCCATCACGATGTCGGGCGTCTTGCGCAGGCTGCGCGTGATCAGCATCAGGGTCGCAAACGACAGACTGCCGCCGAGCGCGATCAGCGCCGGCAGGCTGACCGTCTGGGCCGACGGCCGCAACGCGATCAGCACGCCGCAGAAGCCGATCAGGATCGCCGTCCAGCGCCGCCAGCCGACCTTCTCGCCGAGGAAGATCGCCGACATCGCGGTGACGAAGATGGGGCCGGCGAGATAATAAGTGATGACGTCGGCGAGCGGCAGATAGACCGTCGCGAGGAAGAAAGCGGCCACTTCCAGCGTCGACAGCACGACGCGAAACAGCTGCAGGCGCGGCCGCTCCAGATGCAGGAACTGGTGACGCTGCCGCCAGACCAGCGGCGACAGCAGCAGCAGCGCCGCGCAGGCGCGCAGGAACAAGAGCTGCCCCACCGAATACGTCCCGACGAGGAACTTGCCCATGGCGTCGCCGAACGAGAACATGAAGATCGACAGCACCATCAGCGCAATGCCGGCCAGGCGTGCGGAGCGGTCGTCATAGGCGGAGAGATTCTTGAAGAAGGGCATTGGCGCCGTTTTAATCACGTGGGCGCGCCGGACAAGCCCGCATCTGCTGATTGAACGGATTGTCGCACTCTTCGCGGCGCGATAGCGATAGGCGCCTCCCGAACCAGAGAGCATGGACATGACCGAATTCGACCCGACCCGGCATCGCATGATCCCCGCGCAACGCTGGTTTGAGGATTTCGTGGTCGGCGAGCGCTTCGTACTGCCGAGCCGCACCCAGACCTCGGCGGTGTTCGCCGCCTTCCAGACCGCGAGCGGCGACACCCATCCCGTGCATTACGACGTGGAATATTGCCGCAGCCGCGGCATGCCGCATCTGCTCGCCCACGGCTTCCAGACCTTGATCCACACGGCGCCCGGCGCAGGCCTGTTTCCGTTCATGGTCGAGGACTCCCTGGTCGGCTTCCTCGAGCAATCGAGCCGGTTCCTCAAACCGGTGTTCGCCGACGACACTATCTATCCCGCGCTCGAGGTCACGGAGCTGGTGCCGGGTCGCACGACCGGCGCGGTGACGCTCAAAAGCACCGTATTCAACCAGCGCAAGGAGCTGGTGCTGGAGGGAATGCAGAAGTTCCTGATCCGGAGACGGCCTGCGGGTTAAGCACGGGGTCAAATTCGCGGAAATTCGGCCGATTCAGGGATAAGTCCGGGTTGCCGCGCGGGACCGCCTGCCCTACCTATGGCCCATGAAATTCCTCGACGAAGCAAAGGTCTATATCCGCTCCGGTGACGGCGGGAACGGCTGCGTGGCGTTCCGCCGCGAGAAGTTCATCGAATTCGGCGGTCCTTCCGGCGGCAATGGCGGCCGCGGCGGCAACGTGGTCATCGAGGTCGCCGACGGCCTCAACACGCTGATCGACTACCGCTACCAGCAACATTTCAAGGCCCAGAAGGGCGAGAACGGTTCGGGCTCGGACCGTCATGGCGCCAACGGCAAGGCGATCGTGCTGAAGGTCCCCGTGGGCACGCAGATCTTCGACGAGGACCGCGAGACCCTGATCCACGACTTCACTGATGTCGGCGAGAAGTTCGTGCTGGCCGAGGGCGGCAATGGCGGCTTCGGCAACGCGCATTTCAAATCGTCGACCAACCGCGCGCCGCGCAACGCCAATCCCGGCCAGCCCGGCGAGGAGCGTTGGATCTGGCTGCGGCTGAAACTGATCGCGGATGCCGGCCTGGTCGGCCTGCCCAATGCCGGCAAGTCGACCTTCCTCTCCAAGGTCAGCGCGGCGAAGCCGAAGATCGCCGATTATCCCTTCACCACGCTGCATCCGCAGCTCGGCGTCGTGAATTCCGACGGCCGCGAATTCGTGCTGGCGGACATTCCCGGTCTGATCGAAGGCGCGCATGAAGGCGCCGGCCTCGGCGACCGCTTCCTCGGCCATGTCGAGCGCTGCCGCGTGCTGCTGCATCTCGTCGATGCGACCTGCGAGCACGCGGGCAAGGCCTACAAGACGGTGCGCAACGAGCTCAACGCCTATGGCGGGCTGCTCACCGACAAGATCGAGATCGTCGCGCTGAACAAGATCGACGCGGTCGGGCCGGACGAGTTGAAGAAGCAGAAGGACCGGCTGAAGCGCGCCGCCAAGAAGACACCGCTGCTGCTCTCCGGCATCACCGGCGACGGCGTGAAGGAAGCGTTGCGCGCGCTTGTCGAAGTGATCGGCGAGGCCCCGGTATCGGCCAAGGCGAAGAGCGCGGCCGAAGCGGAGCCGTGGTCGGCCTGATCTCTCTCCCCACGGTCGTCCCCGCCTAGTGCGCAATTGCGCACGGGGAGCGGGGACCCATACCGCGTGATCTTTCGATTGCGGATGGTTGTAGTACCGAACAACGAGCCTTCGCAAAACTACGTCTTGGGGTTATGGGTCCCTGCTTTCGCAGGGACGACAGCGGAGTGCGCGGCCGCGGGCACGCGCATCGCGGCTTGTCATCACGACCGCGATAGCGCAGCATTAAAAAATCAAGAAACGGCAGGGGCGAAGCATGGCGCGCGCGAAGAACGTTCTCTGGATCATGTGCGACCAGCTTCGCTACGACTATCTCGGCTGCACCGGCCATCCCACGCTGAAGACCCCGAACATCGACGCCATGGCCAAGCGTGGCGTGCTCTTCAGCAAGGCGTATGTGCAATCGCCGATCTGCGGCCCGTCGCGGATGTCGTTCTACACCGGGCGTTACATGCGCTCGCACGGCTCGCACTGGAACGGCTGGCCGCTGCGCGTCGGCGAGCCCACGCTCGGCGATCACCTCAAGAAGATCGGCGTGCGCAACGTGCTGGTCGGCAAGACCCACATGGCGCCCGATCTCGAGGGCATGAAGGCGCTCGGCATCCCGCCGGAATCGATGATCGGCGTGCACGTCACCGAATGCGGGTTCGAGCCTTATGAGCGAGACGACGGCCTGCATCCGACGGGACGGCCGCGCCCGAAATACGATGAGTACCTGCGCCAGCAAGGTTTTGAAGCGACCAATCCCTGGGAGCATTGGGCGAATTCAGGCGCAGCGGACGACGGCTCCCTGCAGAACGGCTGGCTCCTGGTGCATGCCGACAAGGCCGCGCGCGTGCCGGACGAACACTCTGAGACGCCCTACATGACGCGGCGCGCGATGGACTTCATCAGCGAGGCCGAGACCGACGGCAGGCCGTGGTGCCTGCATCTGTCCTACATCAAGCCGCACTGGCCCTATATCGCGCCCGAGCCCTATGCGAGCATGTATTCGGCGGATGACATGATCCCGGCGATCCGCTCCGAGCGCGAACGCCAGAATCCGCATCCGGTGTTCGGCGCCTACATGGACATGCGCTACTCCCGCAACATGGCGCGCGACGAGGCCCGCGAGAAGGTGATCCCGACCTATATGGGCCTGATCACGCAGATCGACGACCAGATGGGCGTGCTGATGAAGTTCCTGGTGGAACGCGACCTGCTGGAAAGCACCATGATCGTGTTCACCTCGGATCATGGCGATTATCTCGGCGATCACTGGATGGGCGAGAAGGATCTGTTCCACGAACAGTCGGCCAAAATTCCGCTGATCGTCATCGATCCCTCCGGGGAAGCCGACGCCACGCGTGGCACGCGCAGCGACGCGCTGGTCGAGGGAATCGATCTCGCGCCGACCTTCGTCGATTATTTCGGCGGCAAGGTGCCGGGCCACATCCTAGAAGGACGCTCGCTGCTGCCGCTGCTGCGCGGCGAGAGGCCGTCCGACTGGCGCAAGGTGGCGTTCTCCGAATACGACTACGCCATGCAGGATGTGCGGCTGAAGCTGAACCAGCCGATCGAGCGCTGCCGCCTGTTCATGGTGTTCGACGGCCGCTGGAAGTACATCCACGCCTCCGGCTTCCGCCCGATGCTGTATGATCTCGAAACCGATCCGGACGAGTTTCTGGATCGCGGCGACGATCCGGAGTGCGCCGGCATCATCGCGCGCCTTCAGGCCGAGCTGTTCGACTGGGCCCTGCATCCCAACGACCACATCACCACGCCGCGCGAGAAGATCGCGAATTATGCCGACAACCAGCTCCAGGTGAAGGGCGGCATTTTGATCGGCGTCTGGGATGAGGCGGAGCTTGCGTCGATCAAGGACGGGATCGCGCAACGCGCGAAGCTCTAAAACCCTCATGGTGAGGAGGCGCGACAGCGCCGTCTCGAACCATGAAGGCCCCCGCTCGCAGCCGGGCCTTTCATCCTTCGAGACGCGCGCGAGAGCGCGCTCCTCAGGATGAGGGGATAGAGTTGGACGCTAGGCCTAATTCTCGATCTTGTACCCCGTCGCCTTCACGATCGGCTGCCAGAACGCCGTGTTCGCGGCGAGCTCCTTGGTCAGGCCATCCGCGGTGCTGCCGACCGGGATCAGCCCGATCGCGGTGAGCTTCTCCTTCACCTCGGGCCTGGCGAGCGCGGCACTCGCGGCGGCGCCGAGCTTGCTGGCGAAGTCCGGCGGGCTGCCGGCGGGAAGCCACATGCCGTACCAGGCATCCGCGACGAGATCGATGCCGCTCTCCTTCAGCGTCGGAACCTCAGGTGCGAACGGCGAACGTTCCGCGCTCGCGACCGCGATGATCTTCACGCCCTTGGCGCGGTGCTGCGGCAGCGCATCGGCCAATGTCACGATGCCAAACGACAGATGGCCGCCGATGAGATCGTTGAGGATAGGCGCGCTCCCGCGATAGGGCACGCGGGTCAAGGGAATGCCGAGATCCTTCTCGAGCTTGGAGCCCATGAAATGCGGAATGGTGCCGTTGCTCGGCACCCCGAACGACGTCTTGTCCGGATGCGCCTTCAGCCACGCCACGAATGACTTGAAATCGGCAGCGTCAATCGCCGGGCCGATCACGACTGCGAATTCGAACCGCGCCAACAGCGACACCGGCATGAAATCCTTCGCCGTGTCGAAGCTCGGCGTCGTCTCCACCATCGGCAGCAGGTACATGGTCGGCCCGGTCGTCACCAGCACCATGCTGCCGTCGGCACTCGCGCCCTTCACGGCCTTGATACCGATCAGGCCGTCGCCGCCGGTACGGTTCTCGACGACGATGGTCCGTTGCAGCGCCGGCGCCATCTCCTGCGCGATCAGCCGGCACAGCGTGTCGCCGCCCGCTCCCGCCGCGAACGGGAAGATCATCTTTGTCAGCCCGGCCTGCGCTTGCGATCCGCCCGCCTGCGCCAACAGCGGCAACCCGAGACATCCGGCGATGAAGTTGCGGCGATCCATCGGTTTCCTCTTTGAGCCCATTATGGTTGGCGACAATTAGAGCCAGGCGCGTGTCCCGGACAAGCGCCGTTTACCATTTTAGCCGCCTTGCGCCGGCCATCGTCCTGCTGCAAAAGCAGGCCTTAACCGGCGCCGCCTGTCGCTCCGCCGTTTCCGATGCAGAGCAATCCGTCACACGCGCCAACACATACAAACATGACCAGCCCCGAACTCAGTCAATTCCGCCGCATCGTCGTCAAGGTCGGCTCCGCCCTGCTGGTCGATTCCGACAAGGGCGAGGTGCGCGCCTCCTGGCTCGCCGCGCTCGCCGACGACATGGCCAAGCTGCATCGCGAGGGACGCGACGTGCTCGTCGTCTCCTCCGGCTCGATCGCGCTCGGCCGCAGTCGGCTGAAATTGCCGCGCGGCCCGCTGAAGCTGGAGGAGAGCCAGGCGGCCGCCGCCGTCGGCCAGATCGCGCTGGCGCGGATCTGGTCGGAGGTGCTCGGGGCCCACGGCATCGACGCCGGGCAGATCCTGGTCACGCTCCAGGATACCGAGGAGCGCCGCCGCTATCTCAACGCGCGCTCCACCATCGGCAAGCTGCTGGAATGGCGCGCGATCCCCGTCATCAACGAGAACGACACGGTCGCCACCAACGAGATCCGCTACGGCGACAATGACCGCCTCGCCGCGCGCGTCGCCACCATGGCGAGCGCCGATTTGCTGGTGCTGCTGTCCGACATCGACGGGCTCTACGACGCCCCGCCGAAGAACAATCCGAACGCAAAACTCATTCCCGTGGTCGACAGCATTTCCTCGGAGATCGAGGCGGTGGCAGGCGACGCGGAGTCCGAGCTGTCGCGCGGCGGCATGCGCACCAAGGTCGAGGCAGCCAAGATCGCGACCACAGGCGGCACGCATATGCTGATCGCCTCGGGCAAGATCGAGCATCCCCTGCAGGCGATCGCCGACGGCGGCCGCTGCACCTGGTTCCTGACGCCGGCCAACCCCATCACCTCGCGCAAGCGGTGGATCGCGGGCACGCTGGAGCCGAAGGGCACACTGACCATCGATGCCGGCGCCGTGACGGCGCTGCGTGCCGGCGCCAGCCTGCTGCCGGCCGGTGTGATCAAGGTCGAAGGCCAGTTCGCCCGCGGCGATGCCGTGATCGTGCGCGGCCCTGATACCAGCGAGGTCGGCCGCGGCCTGATCGCCTACGATGCCGAGGTCGCCGAGCGGATCAAGGGCCGCTCGTCCCCGGACGTGATGGCCATCCTCGGCATCAGCGGGAGGTCCGAGATGATCCACCGCGACGATCTGGTGGTGGGCGGGTAAGGGCCGCGACGGCCCTTTTCACTGAATTTGCTGGGCCAATGACCTAGCCGGCGCCTTGCCGGAGAGACCAGCCATACCCTCCCGACCCTTCGCAGACGCGGGATTTCCATGCTAGGACACCGCCTTAGCAGAAGGTTGAAGCTCCAATGGCCGCCCCCCTCAAAGCCGTCGACGGCAATGCCGATCTCCAGGCGCTGATGTCCGATCTCGCCGCCCGCGCCCGCGCTGCCGCGCGCGTGCTGGCGCTGGCGCCGCCGGAGCAGAAGAACCGGGCGCTCGAGGCCATGGAGCGGGCGATCCGCGCGAACTCTGCCGCGATCCTTGCCGCCAATGCCGAGGACGTCGCGGAGGCCCGCGCCTCGGGCACCATGATCGCCTCCTTCATCGACCGCCTGACACTGACACCTGCGCGCGTCGAGTCGATGGCCGAGGGCATCGGTATCGTGCGCGGCATCGCCGATCCGATCGGCATCGTCACCGAGAGCTGGCAGCGGCCGAACGGCATGACCATCGAGCGCGTGCGCGTGCCGCTCGGTGTCGTCGGCGTGATTTTCGAAAGCCGCCCGAACGTTGCGGCGGATGCCGGCGTGCTGTGCCTGAAATCCGGCAATGCCGTGATCCTGCGCGGCGGCTCCGACAGTTTTCGTTCGTGCCGCGCGATCCATGAATGTCTCGTCCAGGGCCTGCGTGACGCCGGGCTCCCCGAAGCGGCGATCACGCTGGTGCCGACGCGCGACCGCGCGGCGGTCGGCATGATGCTGTCAGGGTTGAACGGCGCCATCGACGTGATCGTTCCGCGCGGAGGCAAGAGCCTCGTCGCGCGCGTCGAGCAGGAAGCCCGCGTGCCCGTGTTCGCGCATCTCGAAGGCGTCAACCACGTCTATATCGATGCCGGCGCCGACCTCGCCATGGCGAAGTCGATCGTGCTCAACGCCAAGATGCGCCGCACCGGCGTCTGCGGCGCGGCCGAGACGCTGCTGGTCGATCGCGCCGCTGCCGCCAAGAACCTGAGGCCGCTGGTCGAGATGCTGATCGAGGCCGGCTGCGAAGTGCGCGGCGACGACGCCGTGCAGAAGACCGATGCGCGCGTCAAGCCTGCCAGCGAAGACGATTGGGACACCGAATATCTCGACGCGATCATCGCGGCGAAGGTGGTGGACGGTGTCGACGGCGCGATCGCGCATATCCAGAACCACGGCTCGCACCACACCGATGCGATCGTGAGCGCGGATGAGGCTGCTGCGAAGAAATTCCTGAGCGAGGTCGATTCCGCGATCGTGCTGCACAATGCCTCGACGCAGTTCGCCGACGGCGGCGAGTTCGGTTTCGGCGCCGAGATCGGCATCGCCACTGGCCGATTCCACGCCCGTGGTCCTGTCGGCGCCGAGCAGCTCACGAGCTTCAAATATCGCGTCCACGGCACAGGTCAGACGCGGCCGTAAGTCATGTCGCGAGGCGTGGGGCATTGAGTAACAATTTCGTCGCGCCACGTTTCTTCGCGCAGGCCATTCCGCCCTACACCGAAGGCATGCGCGTCGGCCTGCTCGGCGGCTCGTTCAATCCGCCGCACGAGGCCCATCGCGCCATCAGCCAGTTCGCGCTGAAACGCCTCCGACTCGACCGCGTGTGGTGGCTGGTGACGCCGGGCAATCCACTGAAGGAGAACGGCACGCTGCATGAGCTCGGCGCGCGCATGCAGGCCGCGCGCGACGTCGCCGACGATCCCAGGATCGAGGTGAGCTGTCTCGAATCCGTCATTCGTACGCGCTACACTATCGACACGATCAACACCCTGCGCCGCCGTCTCAGTGGCTTGCGCTTTGTCTGGATCATGGGCGCCGACAATCTCGCTCAATTCCATCGTTGGCAGCACTGGCGGCGCATCGCCGACCAGGTGCCGATTGCGGTCATCGATCGCCCGCCGCAGAGTTTTCGCGCCCTCGCCTCGCCCGCTGCCCAGGCCCTTGCACGCTACCGCGTGCCCGAGACGGACGCGGCATTGCTTCCGGATCGGCCGGCGCCGGCCTGGGTCTTTCTGACGGGATTGAAACTGAACCTGTCCTCGACCGGCTTGCGGAACCCGGACGGGAGCTGGAAAGGTCCGAAGTGAGACGGAGTGTGTGGACGTTGTGGGGATTTCGGACTCTCTGGCATATTGAAACCCTTAACCCCACATGATGTAGTGTAACCAGTGAGCGTCGGATTCGGCGTTCGCGATACAGTGAAAGGAATGGTCCCTGACCACATCTGTATTGTCCAAGTCTGTTTTACCCAAGGTAGCGAAACCGGCGCGTAAAACATCGACCAAAGCTGCGGCCTTGAAGGCGCAACCCGACGCCGACAAGACGCTGAGCCTGATCCTCTCCCGCCTCGACGACATGAAGGCGGAAGAGACGGTCACCATCGACCTTCGCGGCAAATCGGCGTACTCCGACTACATGATCGTCACCACCGGCCGGGTGAACCGGCACGTCGGCGCGATCGCGGACAACGTCGCCAAGGGCCTCAAGGAAAACGGCATCAGGAACATCCACGTCGAGGGCTTGCCCAATTGCGACTGGGTGCTGATCGATTCCGGCGATGTGATCGTGCACGTGTTCAGACCCGAGGTCCGTGAGTTCTACAATCTCGAGAGATTGTACACGCAGGGCCCAGGGGCGGCGAAGGCGATCTAGGCTCATCGAGCCGATTTCGAATCGGCTGACGCGCATGCTAGCGTCGTGCGCGCGCATACTGCGCGCGGTCTTGAAACACGACCTGAAGATATCATGCGCGTTGCTGTCATTGCGGTGGGCCGGCTGAAGCAGGGCCCCGAACGGGAGCTTGCCGACCGCTATTTCGAGCGGTTCGACGAAGCCGGCCGCAAGCTCGGATTCCGCGAGCTCATCATCCACGAAATCCCCGAAAGCCGCGCGCGGGACACCGCGACTCGGATGGCCGAAGAGGCCGCGGCGATCGGTGCGCACATCCCGGAAAAATCGATCCTGGTGGCGCTGGACGAGCGCGGCCAGAATCTCGACTCCACCGTATTCGCACGGCACCTCGGGCGCTGGCGCGACGAGGGTGCCGGACATACTATCTTCGTGATCGGAGGGGCGGACGGACTTTCGCCCGAATTGCGCCGTAAGGCCAAGCTCGCGATCGCGTTAGGCTCTGCGACCTGGCCGCACCAAATGGTCCGCGTCATGCTTCTGGAACAGCTTTATCGGGCCGCCACCATTCTGGCCGGCCACCCCTATCACCGCGCGTGATGCGCGCACAACGAGCACCTTTGCGTAAAGCGATGCGAGCGCCGATCCTCAACCTGCTGCTGATCGCCGGCGTTACGGGCGCAAGCCTCGCGCAAGCTCAGACGCAAGGTCAGACAATTGCGCCCGCGCCACAGACGGCGGCCGTCTCGCCCGATGCGATCAAGCAGCGCGAGCAGGAGCTCGAGGCCGCCCGCGCGAGGCAGAAGAGCGCCGAGGAAGCGCAGGCCAAGCTCAAGGCCGAGATCAGCTCGCTCGGCCAGGACCGCACCCAGCTCAATCAGCAGCTGATCGATACCGCAGCCAATGTGCGGACCGTCGAGACCAAGATCGACGAAGCCGAAGCGCGGCTGCGCTCGCTCAACGGCCGCGAGCAGCAGATGCGCACCTCGCTGGAGTCGCGCCGCGCCGACATCGTCGAGGTGCTGGCGGCCCTGCAGCGCGCCGGCCGGCGCACGCCGCCGGCGCTGTTGGTGCGGCCCGAGGACGCGCTGCAATCACTGCGCACCGCCATGCTGCTCGGCGCCGTAGTGCCGGAATTGCGCGGCCGCGCCGAGAAGCTCGCGGGCGACCTCGGCGAGCTCGTGGCCTTGCGCAAGAACATCGCCGCCGAACGCGACCAGCTCGCCACCGACCGCGACAAGGTCCGCAACGACCAGACCCGGCTCACCGCCCTGGTCGACGAGCGGCAGCGCCAGCAGGCGTCGCGTGAAAAAGACCTCGACGCCGAGAACTCGCGCGCCATCGCGCTCTCCAGGCAGGTCGGCGATCTCCAGGGGCTGATCACCAAGATGGAGCAGGATCTGCAGAGCGCCGCCAAGGCCGCCGAGAAGGCGGCCGAGGCCGCCAAGCAGGCCGAGGCCAAGGCGGCCGCCAGCGCCAAGCCCGGTCCGGGCACTTTCAAGGACCGGTCCCGGACCACCCCGGCGATCGCCTTCGCGGCGGCCAAGGGGCTCCTGCCTCTCCCGGTTAACGGTAACAAGATCAGGGATTTTGGCGGTTCCGATGGGGTCGGCGGTGTCCAGAAGGGCATTTCGCTGGCAACCAGGCCCGGCTCCCAGGTCACGACGCCGTGTGATGGCTGGGTTGTCTATTCCGGCCCGTTCCGCAGCTATGGACAACTCTTGATCCTCAACGCCGGGGGCGGGTATCATGTCCTGATCGCCGGGATGGAGCGCATTTCGGTTAACATCGGTCAGTTTGTGCTCACGGGGGAGCCGGTCGCGACCATGGGATCGACCTCACAAGTCGCCTCCATTCTCGCCACGAACGCGAGTCAACCTGTGCTGTATGTCGAGTTCCGTAAGGACGGCACTCCAATCGATCCAGGCCCATGGTGGGCCGCAAATGAAGGCGAGAAGGTTCGCGGATGATGCGCAAGACTTCAGTTATCCTCCTCAGCGCGGCCACCGGTGCTGCGCTGACGCTGTTCGTGACCCAGCCGCGCGCGGTCTTCATGGGCTCCAGCGCGCGAGCCGCAACTGCAGACACCTATCGCCAGCTCAATCTGTTCGGCGATGTGTTCGAGCGCGTGCGCTCGGACTATGTCGAGAAGCCCGATGACACGAAGCTGATCGAATCCGCCATCAGCGGCATGCTCACCGGCCTCGATCCGCATTCGAGCTACATGGACGCCAAGAGCTTCCGCGACATGCAGGTGCAGACCCGCGGTGAGTTCGGCGGCCTCGGCATCGAAGTCACGATGGAGGACGGCCTGATCAAGGTGGTCTCGCCGATCGACGACACCCCCGCTTCGCGCGCCGGCGTCATGGCCAACGACATCATCACCAATCTCGACGACGAAGCCGTGCAGGGCCTGACCCTGAACCAGGCGGTCGAGAAGATGCGCGGTCCGGTCAACACCAAGATCAAGCTCAAGATCATCCGCAAGGGCCAGGACAATCCGATCGACGTCACCCTGGTGCGCGACAACATTCGCGTCCGCTCGGTGCGCGCGCGCATCGAGGCCGACGACATCGGCTATATCCGCATCACCACCTTCAACGAGCAGACCACCGAAGGCCTGAAGCGCGAGGTCGCCAACCTCTCGAATCAGATCGGCGACAAGCTCAAGGGCTACATCATCGATCTCCGCAACAACCCGGGCGGCCTGCTCGAGGAAGCGGTCACCGTCTCCGACTCGTTCCTGGAGAAGGGCGAGATCGTGTCGACCCGTGGCCGCAATGCCGAGGAGACCCAGCGCCGCACCGCGCATGCGGGCGACCTCACCAAGGGCAAGCCTGTCATCGTGCTGGTCAATGGCGGTTCGGCTTCGGCATCGGAAATCGTCGCCGGCGCGCTGCAGGACCACAAGCGCGCGACCATCGTCGGTACGCGCTCGTTCGGCAAGGGCTCGGTGCAGACCATCATTCCGCTCGGCTCGGGTAACGGCGCACTGCGTCTGACCACGGCGCGCTACTACACGCCGTCGGGCAAGTCGATCCAGGCCAAGGGCATCGTGCCCGACATCGAAGTGCTCCAGGACGTGCCGGACGAGCTGAAGTCGCGCACCGACACCAAGGGCGAGGCTTCGCTGCGCGGCCATCTCAAGAACGACGGCGACGAGAAGACCGGCTCGCAGTCCTACGTCCCGCCGGACGCCAAGGACGACAAGGCGCTCAAGCTCGCGGACGACCTGCTCCACGGCATCAAGAACAGCGCCTCCGCGGCGCCGACGCCGGGCGACAATAAGGCCACGACCGACAAGCCCAAAGCGGCGAACTAAGTCGGCGCGTCACCTCATCTCTCGAAAAGGGCGGCTCCGGGAGCCGCCCTTTTTGCTTGGGGCTCCTGCTACCCCCGGCCTATCCCGGCCTGACGCCGCTTGACCTCGGCGTGGTATCGTCGGCGGGAGTGATTCGGGATCTCGCATGACTGAAACGGCCGATGATCTGAGCGCCCCGCTCGGACAGGACAAGCCGCGCCGGAAACGGCGGCTGCGGCTGCCGTTCACAGCCATGCAGGCCCTCGCGGTCATGCTCGGCCTGTTCCTGGTCGCCTTCGCCGGCTTCGCCATCTTCAACAAGGATCCGCTCGGCGGTGAGCCGATGACGCGGATTGCGATCCGTGAGCCCAGGGCCACCGACGAGAAGCCGGCCGCCACGAGCCTTGGCCAGGAGAGCAAGCCAGAGAGCAAGCACGAGGCGAAGGAAGCGCCGAAACAGGCGGGCGAGCAGAAGACCGTCACCATGATCGACGGTTCCACCGGCACGCGCCACGACGTGGTGATCGGTGGCGGCGATGCCGCCGACAAGGGCGACGCGGCGGCCGCCTCCGCCCCTCCGCCCGTGATGGCCGGGATCGACCCGAAACTGCTGGAAAAATCGCGCTACGGCATGATTCCCGTGACGGCCGAGGGCGCGAAGCCGTTCAACGTCTACGCGGCGGATGCCGACCGCGCCAAGGCGGCAAAGATGCCTGTGGTCGCGATCCTGATCGGCGGCCTCGGCGTCGGCGCGGCCAAGACCACCGACGCGATCATGCGGCTGCCGCCGGCGGTGACGCTGGCCTTCACGCCCTATGGCGCCGACCCCGGCAAGCTCGCTGAGCGGGCTCGCGCCCAGCGCCACGAGATCTTCCTCCAGATCCCGATGGAGCCCTACGACTTCCCGGACAACGACCCGGGCCCGCAGACGCTGCTGACCTCGCTCACCACCGACCAGAACATAGACCGCCTGTACTGGCACCTGAGCCGGATGCAGGGCTATGCCGGCCTCACCAATTTCATGGGCGCCCGCTTCGTGGCGACCGACGCCGCCATGCAGCCGATCATTCGCGAGGCGGCCAAGCGCGGCCTCGGCTTCTTCGACGACGGCTCCTCGCCGCGCAGCATCGCGCCCCAGGCCGCGGGCAGCCAGGCGATGCCGTTCGGCAAGGGCGATATCGCGATCGACGTGGTGCCGACCCCGGCGGAGATCGACCGCGCCCTGAACAAGCTCGAATCGATGGCGCGCGAGCGCGGCGTCGCCATCGGCACCGCCTCCGCCCTGCCGGTCTCGATCGAGCGCATCAGCAGCTGGACCAAGACATTGAGCGACCGTGGTATCCTTTTGGTGCCGTTGACAACCGCGATGCTGAAATCAAAATCTAGCTAAATCAACGGATTGGTACGTTACGGGCCCTCGGGACCGGCATACCCACCAAAAGCACGCGAGAGGTCTGGCGGAATGGCACGTTACGAGGATCTGCCCTACCGTACCTGCGTCGGTGTGATGCTGATCAACATGAAGGGTCTGGTGTTCATCGGCCGCCGCGCCGGTGGCATCGAGCATGTCGACGACGCCCATGTCTGGCAGATGCCGCAGGGCGGCGTCGATCCCGGTGAGGACACCTGGGATGCCGCCAAGCGCGAGCTCTATGAGGAGACCAGCGTGCGCTCGGTCGAGCGGCTCGGCGAGGTCCCGGACTGGCTCGTCTACGACATCCCGCGCACGGTTGCCGGGCGCGCCTGGAAGGGCCGCTATCGCGGCCAGCGCCAGAAATGGTTCGCGGTCCGGTTCACCGGCAAGGACAGCGAGATCAATGTCGAAAAGCCCGGCGGCGGCCACAAGGCCGAGTTCGTGAGCTGGCGCTGGGAGCCGATGAAGAACCTGACCGGTTTGATCATCCCGTTCAAGCGCCCGGTCTATGAGCGCGTCGTGAAGGAATTTTCCGCGCTGGCGGATGAATAAATCAAATCGTCATCCCGGGTTCGGTGCTAATGCATCGCCGGAATGACGATGAAAGACGCGCGCGTGACCAATCAAAAACCCTACCGTCCCAACGTGGGGATCGCCCTCTTCAATGCCGATGGCCGCGTGCTGATCGGCCACCGCTTCAAGGGCGACGGCCCCGAGATCATCCTGCCGGGCCTCGACTGGCAGATGCCGCAAGGCGGTGTCGATGAGGGCGAGAACCTGCGCGATGCGGCGCTGCGCGAGCTTTGGGAAGAGACCAGCGTCAAGAGTGCGGACTATCTCGGCGAGACAGACTGGCTGACTTACGAGTTCCCGCCCTACGACGGGCCGCAGACGCACCGGCTGGCGAAGTTCCGCGGGCAGCGCCAGAAATGGTTCGCGCTGCGCTTCACCGGTCGCGACGACGAGATCGATCCGCTGACGCCGCGCAACGAACAGCCTGCGGAGTTCGACGCCTGGCGTTGGGAGCGGCTCGACCGCGTCACCGAGTTCGTGGTGCCGTTCCGCCGCGAGGTCTACCGCGCGGTCGCTCAGCAGTTTGCGCCCTTCGCAAACTAAAACTGCGAAAACAACCCCATGCACAGTAGCCGGCGATTGCCGGTGCGATGCGCGGTGGTTGTGGCGAAGTTTTTGAAGCGTCGGAGAGAATCGGCCGCACGGCGCAATCGTCGTGGCGGCCTATGTCCAGCAAGCTCTAATTCGTCGGTCCGACCGTGAACGGGCCGATCGCGATGACGTGGCAATCGCTGTCGCGCTTGGCGCAGTCGGCGAGCGCGGAGTTGACGGCGGTCTGCTCGTCCGCCGCCTTCAGGCCGAGGCCCGGCCGGCCCGCGGTTCCGGCCGCGACCGCGTTCCAGCCCATGCCATCGGCGAGCTTGCGTACGACCTCGGCCCGCGCGTCGGCGGCGATCGAGGCGTTGGAAGCGGCATGGAAGAAGCCCGTGATCCTGAGCAGGGTCGGGATCGGCACGACGAAATTGTCATCGACCGCGACGATCAGACAAGCCATGCCGGCGATGGCGCCGCACGATTCCAGCGAACGCCGCGCCGAATCGTCGACGGATGACGCGCCCAGCACCATGAAATATTGACCGCCCGGGCCGAGCGCGATCGCGCGGGATTTCGCCGCCGGCACGAACATGTTCTCGAGCCGGACTTTTGCCGGATCCCGCACCATCGGAAAATCCTTCGGCGCGAAGGCCCGCTCGGTCATGGCGTCGTGGCGCACCCAGGGCTGCGGCGGCATCGGCGGCTTGCCGTGCGTGTAGACAACGTCGTTGCCGACCGCATAGAGCTCGCAGCGCCGCGGCGATTGCGCGGCATCGGCGCGCTTCTGGCACTGCTCCAGCGCCATGTTGCGCGCGGCTTCCTCGGTCGGCTGGTTCAACGCCGCGCCTGTGAAGCCGCCGATATTGAGCGCGAAGGCCTTGTAGTCGCCGGAGGCGGAATAGTCGCCGGCCAGATAGTTGCGGACGCGCTCGTTGATGAAGGGCACGCTATCGGCGGCCAGCTTGCCCGATAGCGGCGCGGCGGAGGGCGCGGGCATCGGCGCCATCGCAGCGCCGGCTGGGCTCATCGGAGCCATCGGCGCCTTTGCCATCTGGGTCGGCATCGGGCTCGGCGCCACGGCATCTGCCGCTGGCGCTGCACTTGGCATTGCAGCACTTGGCGTCGCGGCCGGTGCGACTGCGGCGGTGACCGTCTGCTTGAGCTTGGTGTTGTAAAGGAAGCCGGTGACAAGGATGGCGACGACCGAGACGACGGCGACCACCAGCGGCCACATCCAGACGGGTGCCGCGGCCAGCTTGGAGGCGGGCTTCTTCAGTTTCGGCGTGGCGTAGGTGCCGTCCTCGCGCCGCATCGCCACCATGTAGGCATGCACCGGCGTCGGGATGTTCTTGACCTCCTGCGCGCCGATGTCGGCAAAGTGCACCGACAGCTTGTTGGCGACCTGCTCGTGCACGGCGCGGGAAACGCAGATGCCGCCGACCTCGGCGAGGCCTTCGAGCCGGGCGGCGATATTGACGCCGTCACCAAGCAGATCGCCGTTGCGCTCGACCACGTCACCGATGGTGATGCCGATGCGGAACGACATCTGCCGGCTCGGCGGATAGGCCATGTTGCGGGTTCGCAGGGATTCCTGGATGTCGATCGCGCAGCGCACCGCATCGACCGCGCTCGGAAATTCCGCGAGCACGGCGTCGCCCGCCGTGTTGAAGATGCGTCCGTTGGCCTTCGCAATGAAGTCGTCGACGACCTCGCGATAGGAGGCGAGACGCCGCAGCGTCTCCTCTTCGTCTTCCGCGACCAGTCTTGAGTAACCGGCAATATCGGCTGCGAAAATCGCTGCGATCTTGCGTTTCATCTGCTGCCAGCCCCGAAACAAATTCGCGGGCGCAGAATGCCGCTATCGGCGGCGCGGTGCAACAAAGTTTCAGCGCCCGCCACTTCCGTGACGAGCGCTGAACCTGTTCAGGAACTTGTAGCTTGAGCCCCGGAGCAATGCACCGGGGCTTAGTGCATAGCCGTACTGTTGAGCTGCTGCTGGATGCTCTTGAAGTGGTCGAGCCGCTCGATGGCCTGATCGAGCTCGCCGCCTTCGTGCTCCTTCAGGCCGTCTTCCATCTCGGAGATGGTCGCGGCGAACTGGGCACGGTCGAGTTCGTCGAGCGACGTCGCGACGTCGGCGAGCACGGTGAGGCCCTTCTCGGAGACTTCGGCGATACCGCCGAGCACGATGATCTTCACGTGCCTGCCGCCCGTGGTCACGGTGAGGATGCCGGGCCGGATCGCAGCCACGACCGGCGCATGTCCCGCCAGCACGCCGAAGTCACCCTCGACGCCGGGGATATCGACCTGATCGACCTGACCCGAGAATGCGAGCTTTTCCGGCGAGACGAGATCGAAGTGGATGGTGGCCATTGGAAACCTGCGAATGGTGAGTAGCGAACGCGCGAGTGGCGAGCAGCGAATGGCGAATAGATTCTACTCGCCACTCCCTATTCGCTATTCGCCAGCTTAGGCGGCTTCCGCCGCCAGCTTCTTGCCCTTCTCGACTGCCTCTTCGATGGTGCCGACCATGTAGAAGGCGGCTTCCGGCAGGTGGTCATACTTGCCTTCGCAGAGGCCGCGGAAGCCCTTGATGGTGTCCGCGAGGTCGACGAACTTGCCGGGCGAGCCGGTGAAGATTTCGGCGACGTGGAACGGCTGCGACAGGAAGCGCTCGATCTTGCGGGCGCGGGCCACCGTCAGCTTGTCCTCTTCCGAAAGCTCGTCCATGCCGAGAATGGCGATGATGTCCTGGAGCGACTTGTAGCGCTGCAGCACCTGCTGGACCTGACGCGCGGTGTCGTAGTGCTCCTGACCGACGACGAGCGGCGAGAGCATGCGCGAGGTCGAGTCGAGCGGGTCCACCGCGGGGTAGATGCCCTTTTCCGAGATCGCGCGGTTCAACACCGTGGTCGCGTCCAGATGCGCGAACGAGGTCGCGGGCGCCGGGTCGGTCAAGTCGTCGGCCGGAACGTAGATGGCCTGCACCGAGGTGATCGAGCCCTTCTGCGTGGTGGTGATGCGCTCCTGGAGCGCGCCCATGTCGGTGGCGAGCGTCGGCTGATAACCCACCGCCGAAGGAATACGGCCGAGCAGCGCCGACACTTCCGAGCCGGCCTGGGTGAAGCGGAAGATGTTGTCGACGAAGAACAGCACGTCCTGGCCCTGGTCGCGGAAGTGCTCGGCGACGGTGAGACCGGTGAGGCCGACGCGGGCGCGGGCGCCCGGCGGCTCGTTCATCTGGCCGAACACCAGTGCACACTTCGATTTCACGCTCGGATCCGGATTGTGCGGATCGGCGTTGACCTTGGACTCGATGAACTCGTGATAGAGGTCGTTGCCTTCGCGGGTACGCTCGCCGACGCCGGCGAACACGGAGTAACCACCGTGCGCCTTCGCGACGTTGTTGATCAGCTCCTGAATCAGCACGGTCTTGCCGACGCCGGCGCCGCCGAACAGGCCGATCTTGCCGCCCTTCGCATACGGAGCAAGAAGATCGACGACCTTGATGCCGGTGACGAGAATTTCAGCTTCGGTCGACTGGTCGGTGTAGCTCGGCGCTTCCTGGTGGATGGCGCGGAGACCTTCGGACTTGATCGGGCCGGCTTCGTCGATCGGCTCGCCGATCACGTTCATGATGCGGCCGAGCGTGCCGTCGCCCACCGGAACCGCGATCGGCTGGCCGGTGTCGGTCACTTCCTGGCCGCGCACCAGACCTTCGGTCACGTCCATCGCGATCGTGCGCACGGTGGACTCACCGAGATGCTGCGCAACTTCCAGCACGAGGCGGATGTTGCCGTTCCGGGTTTCCAGCGAATTGAGAATGGCGGGCAGGTGGCCCTCGAACTGCACGTCGACGACGGCGCCCATGACCTGGGTGACGCGACCGACCTGGTTAGCTGCTGTAGCCATGAATAGCTCTCCTTCGAAATTCTGGACTTGAACGACCGTCGTTTGGTTCGTGCGTCAGACCGCCTCGGCGCCGGAGATGATCTCGATCAGCTCCTTGGTGATCTGGGCTTGACGGGTTCGGTTGTAGATCTGGGTTTGCTTGCGGATCATTTCGCCGGCATTGCGGGTGGCGTTGTCCATCGAGCTCATCTGCGCGCCATAGAACGAAGCGTTGTTTTCCAGCAGCGCGCGGAAGATCTGCACCGCGATGTTGCGCGGCAACAGGCCGGACAGCAGTTCGTCCTCCTCCGGCTCGTAATCGTAGGACGTCGTCGGCGCGTTCGCCGCCTTTTCCTCGACGACCAGCGGGATGATCTGCTGCGCGGTCGGGATCTGGGCGATCACCGACTTGAACTGCGCGTAGAACAGCGTGCAGACGTCGAACTCACCGTTGTCGAAACGGGCCAGCACCTTCTTGGCGATGTCCTCGGCGTTGACGAAGCCGAGCTGACGAACGCTACGCAGGTCGAGGTGCTCGACGATCTGCTTGTCGAACAGGCGGCGGAGCTGCTCATAGCCCTTGCGGCCGACACAGAAGAATTTCACTTCCTTGCCCTGCGCGATCAGCGCCTGGGCGCGCTCGCGGGCGAGGCGCACGATCGAGGAGTTGAAGGCGCCGGACAGACCGCGCTCGCCGGTGCAGACCAGCAGCAGGTGGACCTGGTCCCTGCCGGTGCCGGCCAGCAGCGCCGGCGCGCCGGGCGAACCTGCCGCGGCGCTGGCGATGTTGGAGATCACCGCGCTCATCTTGTCGGCATAGGGCCGCGCCGCCTCGGCCGCTTGCTGGGCACGGCGCAACCTCGACGCCGCGACCATCTGCATCGCCTTGGTGATCTTCTGCGTCGCCTTGGTGGAGGCGATGCGGACGCGCATGTCTTTAAGTGACGCCATTCTTCGTCCCCGACGATCCGACCCTTTGGCCTGATCGCAAACCTATCCAGTCGTCATGCCCGGGCTCGCCCCGGGCATCCACGCGGTGCCTCACACGCCGTTAGACGTGGATGGCCGGGACAAGCCCGGCCATGACGGCATTTACGCGAAGCTCTTCGCGAAGCCTTCGACCACCGACTTCAGCTTGGCGGCGGTGTCGTCGGAGAGATCGCGGCTGTCGCGGATCGCGTTGAGGATCTCGGCGTTCTTGCCGCGCAGCAGCGACAGCAGACCGTCCTCGAACGCGCGCACCTTGTTGAGCGGGAGCGGATCGAGATAGCCGTTGGTGCCGGCCCAGATCACGCAGACCTGCTCTTCCATCTTCAGCGGCGCGAACTGCGGCTGCTTGAGCAGCTCGGTCAGGCGCGAACCGCGGTTGAGCAGGCGCTGGGTCGAGGCGTCGAGATCGGAGCCGAACTGCGCGAACGCCGCCATTTCGCGGTACTGCGCGAGCTCGCCCTTGATCTTGCCGGCGACCTTCTTGGTGGCCTTGGTCTGCGCGGACGAACCGACGCGCGACACCGACAGACCGACGTTCACCGCGGGACGGATGCCCTGGAAGAACAGGTCGGTTTCCAGGAAGATCTGGCCGTCGGTGATCGAGATGACGTTGGTCGGAATGTAGGCCGACACGTCGTTGGCCTGGGTTTCGATGACCGGCAGCGCCGTCAGCGAGCCCGAGCCCTGGTCCTTGTTCAGCTTCGCCGCGCGCTCGAGCAGGCGGGAGTGCAGATAGAACACGTCGCCCGGATAGGCTTCGCGGCCCGGCGGGCGGCGCAGCAGCAGCGACATCTGACGGTAGGCGACGGCCTGCTTGGACAGATCGTCATAGATGATGACGGCGTGCATGCCGTTATCGCGGAAGTACTCGCCCATGGTGCAGCCGGTGAACGGCGCGATGTACTGCATCGGAGCCGGATCCGAAGCGGTGGCGGCGACGATGATCGAGTATTCGAGCGCGCCCTGCTCTTCCAGCACCTTCACGAACTGGGCGACGGTCGAACGCTTCTGGCCGATCGCGACGTAGACGCAATACAGCTTGATGTTCTCGTCCGGCTGCGCGTTGAGCGGCTTCTGGTTGAGGATGGTGTCGAGCGCGATCGCGGTCTTGCCGGTCTGACGGTCGCCGATGATCAGCTCGCGCTGGCCACGGCCGATCGGGATCAGGGCGTCGATCGCCTTGAGGCCGGTCGCCATCGGCTCGCTCACCGACTTGCGCGGAATGATGCCGGGCGCCTTGACGTCGACGCGCATGCGCTTGTCGGCCACGATCGGGCCCTTGCCGTCGATCGGGTTACCGAGCGCGTCGACGACGCGGCCGAGCAGGCCCTTGCCGACCGGCGCGTCCACGATGGCGCGGGTGCGCTTGACGGTCTGGCCTTCCTTGATCTCGCGGTCGGCGCCGAAAATAACGATACCGACGTTGTCGGTTTCGAGGTTCAGCGCCATACCGCGGGTGCCGTTCTCGAACTCGACCATTTCGCCGGCCTGGACGTTGTCCAGACCATAGACGCGGGCAATACCGTCGCCGACGGACAGCACCTGTCCGACTTCGGAGACTTCAGCTTCCTGGCCGAAATTCTTGATCTGGTCCTTGAGGATCGCGGAAATTTCCGCGGCGCGGATGTCCATCAGCCTGCCTCTTTCATCGCGTGCTTGATCGAATTGAGTTTGGTGCGAAGCGAACTATCGATCATGCGGCTGCCAAGCTTGACCACGAGGCCACCGATGATCGAGGGATCGACCTTCACGTTGAGCGCGACGTCCTTGCCGGTCACCGACTTCAGGGCAACCTTGAGGGCGTCGAGATTCTTGTCCGAAAGCGCCTCCGCCACGGTGACGTCGGCCGTCGTCTCGCCCTTGAACCTGGCGACGAGGGCGCGATAGGCGCGAATGACGTCGGCCACCGCGAACAGGCGGCGGTTGGCGGTCAGGACTTTCAGGAAATTGGCGGAGATGCCGGCGATACCCGCCTTGTCCAGCACGGCCGAGAGGGCCCTGGACTGGGTATCGGCCGCAAACACCGGGCTGCGGACGAGGCGCGTCAGATCGGCGCTTTCGCTCAGCAAGCCCTCGAATTTGTCGAGATCGGCTTTGACCTCGTCGACCACATTCTGGTCGCGGGCCAGTTCAAACAAGGCCGTTGCATAACGGCCCGACACACCGGAAACGGACGTATCTTCTGCAGCCACAGACGCGCTCTTTTTGCTGTCAAACTCGCAAGGGAAAAACCGTCGCCACAAAGCGGCGCCAAGCGATCCAAGCCCTTGGAATTCAAGCGGGACTTCGATTTTCGGCCGACACGGGAGGTGCCGGGTCCGTTAAAATCGCGGCTTTGCTAACATAGCAGGCGCGCACGTGCAACATGACGCCAAATTAAAGGCACGACGTTCTGTCGCCAGTTCGTCGCAGCCGACGGCGCGGCGACAGCAGCCTGCCACGTCGCGGAATGACGCGCCCCCTCGGCGGCATCCCGGCCATTCGTTCCTGCCCTCAGCGCATAGCGGCCATGAACACGGATCGCTGAGGCGTGACTCGGACGTGACGAGCGGCTCCCCTGAATACTTTCCTAATTCTAAACATGAAGTATAGTGAACCTCGTTTTACAGTATTAATGAGTAATAAAATAGTTAAAGAATTGTTAAAGCGAAAGATTCCAGAACACTGGCTGCAACATTGATGCCAATCACAGAATATTTCATGACGACACAGAACGGATTTACTGCCCAATTCACGCCTCATTAGGAATCGAAACGCGATCCCGCTCACAGACTTACGGGGGCTCCACTTGCCACATATGTGGCAATACTAGATTAGGGACCACTAAATGCTGTCTTTGAAGACGCTGGGCTCCGCGCCCCGGCCGCGCACGGCGATCGCTTTCGTTGCCGCCACTCTCCTCGTCGGTGGAACCGCCACCGAAGCTTCTGCCAAATCCCGGCATCACCACCGGTACTCTCACCATCATCACCGCCACCACGCCCAGAGCGATGCCAACACGACCTCCGATTGGCGCAACGCCAACGCGTCGATGACGCCGTCGTCGGGCACGGGCCGCAGCTTCTCCGGCATGGCCTCCTATTATGGCAACGAGTCCGGCAGCCGGACTGCGTCGGGGCAGCGCTTCAACCAGAATGCCATGACCGCGGCGCACCGTTCGCTGCCGTTCGGCACCAAGCTGCGCGTCACCCATGGCGGCTCGAGCGTCATCGTCACCATCAATGACCGTGGCCCGTTCATTCGCGGCCGCGTCCTCGACCTCTCCACTGGCGCTGCCCGCGCCATCGGCCTCACCGGCGCCGGCGTCGGCCGCGTCACCGCGGAAGTCGTCTCCTAAGGCGCCACCAGCGCCTCACCGACAAAGCGCAAATCTCGCCATCGTCCGCGGACGTGTGAGCGGCGAGACCAGTTCGGGCGAAACAAGCCCGCCGTCTTGGGGGACGGCGGGCTTTTTGTTTGCCCCGTCATTCCGGGGCGATGCGTAGCATCGAGCCCGGAATCCATCAGGCCGTAGAGTTGGTGGATGAATGGATTCCGGGTTCACGCTTCGCGTGCCCCGGAATGACGGGGGAACTACAAAAAGCTCTGCGGGTCGACGTCGACTTCGAGCTTTTGATTGCCCTTCGGCTTCGGGCAGACGGCCAGCCAGTTGCGCAAATAGTCCGACAGATCGAAACCGCGCGCCGATTTCACCAGGATGCGGAAACGGTAGCGGCCCTTGATCACGGCGAGCGGGGCCTCCGCCGGTCCCAGCACCACGACGCGCTCGTCGCGCGGTGCGAGCGCAACGAGGCGGCGGCCCAAACCTTCGGCGCTCGGACGGTCGCCGGCCGAAATGATCAGGCTCGCGAGCCGGCCGAACGGCGGATAGAGCGTGCGCTCGCGCAGATCGATCTCGCTGTCGTAGAAGGCCTCGCGGTCGCAGGCGATCAGCGCCTTCATCACGGGATGATCGGGCTGGTGGGTCTGGAGATAGCCGACGCCGCGGCCCTGCTCGCGCCCGGCGCGGCCGATCACCTGGTTGAGCAGCTGCCAGGTACGCTCCGACGCGCGCGGATCGCCGTTGGACAGGCCCAGATCCGCATCGACCACGCCGACGAGATTGAGCCGCGGAAAGTTGTGGCCCTTGGCGACGAGCTGCGTGCCGATGATGATGTCGACGCGGCCCTCAGCGATCTCGGTAAGCTCGGAGCGCATCGTCTCGATCGAGGTGATCAGATCGCTCGACAGCACCATGGTGCGCGCCTCGGGGAACAGCGCGGCCGCCTCCTCCTGCAAGCGCTCGACGCCCGGCCCGACCGCGACCAGCGATTCCTCCGCCGCGCAATGCGGGCAGGTCTGCGGGCGCGGCATCGAGAAGCCGCAATGGTGACAGACCAGCCGCTGGCGAAAGCGGTGATCGACCAGCCAGGCATCGCAGATGGTGCAGGCGAAGCGATGACCGCAGGCACGGCACAGCGTCAGCGGCGCATAGCCGCGGCGATTGAGGAACAGCAGCGCCTGCTCGCGTTTTTCGATCGCTTTTCTGATCTCACCGGCCAGCCGCGGCGAGATATAGCGGCCGCGCGCCGGCGGCTCGCGGCGCATGTCGATGGCCTCGATATGCGGCATGTGCTGGCCGCCGAAGCGCGAGGGCAGCGCGATGCGCTGATAGCGGCTCTTGCGCGCATTGACCTCGGATTCGACCGACGGCGTGGCGGAGGCCAGCACGATCGGGATCTTTGCGATATGCGCGCGCACCACCGCCATGTCACGGGCGTGATAATGCACGCCCTCGTCCTGCTTGTAGGCCTGGTCGTGCTCTTCATCGACCACGATGAGGCCGAGATTGGCGTAAGGCAGAAACAACGCCGAGCGCGCGCCGACCACGACCGGCGCACTGCCGTCGGAGATCGCGGCCCAATTGCGCGCGCGGGTGCGCGGCGTCAGCTCGGAGTGCCATTCGATCGGCCGCACGCCAAAACGCTGCGCGAAGCGGTCGAGGAACTGGCCGGTCAGCGCGATCTCCGGCATCAGGATCAGCGATTGCTTGCCGCGGCGGATGGTCTCTGCAATCGCCTCGAAATAGACCTCGGTTTTGCCCGAGCCGGTAACGCCGTCGAGCAGCGCAACGTGAAAGGTGCCGTTGGCGGCGAGCGCGCGCATTGCATCCACCCCGGCGCGCTGGAGCGGTGAAAAATCCGGCTGGCCAAAATCCGGATCGGGTGCCGGCGGCGGCGGAGGCGGCGGCATCGGCTCGACCGTGAGCGTGCCTTCGTCAACGAGGCCGTCGATCACGCCGGCCGAGACGCCGGCTTCCTTCGCCGCCTCGGACTTGCCGTGCAGCAGCCGGTCCGATAGCAACTCGATCACGCGCTGCCGCGCCGGCGTCAGCCGCCGCGGCGGATCGCCGACCAGGCGCACGCCGGCGCGCACCCGCTCCGGGCCGAGATTCTCGCCCATGCGCAGGCACATCCGCAGCACCATGCCGCGCGGGCTCAGCGTGTAATTGGCGACCCAATCCACGACCGAGCGCAGCTCAGGCTTCAGCGGAGGAAGATCGAGCTTTTCGCTGACCTCCTTGAGGCGATTGTGCAGGCGCGGGTCGGGATTGGCGTTCTCCGCCCAGACCACGGCCAGCACCTCGCGGGGCCCGAGCGGCACGCCGACGAGATCGCCCGCCTTCAGCTCCATCCCGCGCGGCACCTTGTAGGAATAGGTCTGGTCGAGCGCGACCGGCACCAGCACGTCGACCATGCGGGTCGCGTTGGCGGGGGTGATCGTGCTGCGCGACGAATGATCCATCAAAGGTCTTTGGAGGGAGAATCGGAACCTTGGGGCCTTGAAGCTAACGCCCCCGGGCGGCCTTAGCTAAGAGTAAACGGGTGTGATGCGATATACTGAGTGGAATCATTACGTCCAGAGCGCATGAGCAAAGCGGCCGCCCCCCCAATCGAGCTCGCCAGCGCCGATCCCTCGATCGCGCAGGAGATGACGCGCTGGCTGTCGCATCTCGGCGCCGAGCGGCGGCTGTCGCCGAAGACGCTGGAGGCCTATGGCCGCGACCTGCGGCAATGCCTGGACTTCCTTTGCGCCCATTGGGGCGAGCGCGTGACGCTGGCGCGCTTTGCCGCGCTGGAAGCCACCGACATCCGCGCCTTCATGGCGATGCGCCGCGCGGACGATATCGCCGGCCGATCGCTGATGCGCGCGCTGGCGGGCCTGCGCTCGTTCGGCCGTTTCCTCGAACGCGAAGGCAAGGGCAAGGTCGGCGCATTGTCGGCAATCCGCGCGCCCAAGGTGGCCAAGACTTTGCCGAAGCCGCTGCCGATGGCATCCGCAAAACGTCTCGCCGACGCCGACGAGCGCGCCGGCGAGGAACGCGAGACGTGGGTTCTGGCCCGCGACGCCGCGGTGATGGCGCTGTTGTATGGCTCGGGTCTGCGCATCTCCGAAGCGTTGGGGTTGAAGCGCCGCGAGGTGCCACGGCCCGGCGAGGGCGACGTACTGATCGTGACAGGCAAAGGCAACAAGACCCGCATGGTGCCGGTGCTGCAGAACGTGCTCGCGCTGGTGCAGGAATACGTTGCGATGTGCCCCTATCCGCTGCCGGCGGAAGGCCCGATCTTCCTCGGCGCGCGCGGCGGGCCCTTGAGCCCGCGCATCATCCAGCTCGCGATGGAGCGGCTGCGCGGCGCGCTCGGGCTGCCCGACAGCGCGACGCCTCACGCGCTCCGCCATTCCTTCGCCACGCATCTGCTCTCGCGTGGCGGGGATTTGCGCGCAATCCAGGAGCTGCTGGGTCACTCCTCGCTCTCGACCACGCAGATCTACACCGGTATCGATTCGGAGCGGCTGCTCGAAGTCTATGCGAGCGCGCACCCGCGGCGGTGAACCTGACATGAAGCTGTCATAGCGCGCGTGCCTCTTGCGCGGCGCCCGCGGTTCGGTCAATCGTGGGGAACCGCGACTGGAGGGAATCATGAGCGCACACGAAAGCATGGAGCATGCCGAACACGCCGAGCACGCGTCCGGATCGAACAAGAAGATCGCTCTTCTGATCGCCGTGCTGGCGCTGTTCCTGGCGATCTCCGAGACGCTCGGCAAGGGCGCCCAGACCGAATCGATCAGCAAGAACGTCGAGTCCGCCAATCTCTGGGCATTCTTCCAGGCCAAGACTATCCGTCGCACCGTGGTGCTGACCGCGTCCGAGCAGGGCAAGCTCACGCTGGGCGCCACGACCGACGACGCCCTGAAGGCGACGGTGCAGAAGCAGGTCGACGACTGGACCAAGACCGCGCAGCGCTATCGCTCAGAGCCCGAGACCGGCGAAGGCACCGAGCAGCTCGCCGAGAAGGCCAAGCACGCCGAGCACGAGCGCGACGAGGCGACCGCGAAATATCATCACTTCGAGCTGGCCTCCGCCGCCTTCCAGATCGGCATCGTTCTGGCTTCGGCCACCATCATCACCGGCATGATCGCGCTCGCCTATGTCGCCGGCGTCCTGACGCTGGCCGGCCTCCTCATGACCGCGCTCGGCCTGTGGTGGCCGCATCTGGTGCATCTGCATTAGAGCGTTGAGGCGCGCGCAGCCGTCACGTCCCGGGTGTCATGCCCCGCGAAAGCGGGGCATCCAGTACGCCGCAGCTTCTCGGTTCTAGCCTTACCGTCTCTGGAATACTGGATTGCCCGCCTTCGCGGGCAATGACATCGAGTGTGTGGCAATGACAGTGAGTCTATAGCAGGCAGCTCACCGCGCCTGGTGCACGCTCTTGCGAAAGCGCTGGATCAGGCGGAGCGTACGGGAGGACCAGCCTTCGCCGTTGCCGGCGATCAGCTCGCGGATGCGCTGCTTGATCGGGTCGACCAGCTCGGCGGCCTTGGCGCGCAGCTTCATCACGAGATCGTAGAGCCGCTCGAACCAGCGCATCTCCATCAGCTTGTCGCGCGTCACGTCAAACACGAAGGCGGTGACGCCGACGCCGAGCAGCTTTGCGAACAGAAACGTGGATACGCCGCTCAGCCAGTATTCATGCGTGAGCAGATACAGGCCAATCAGCTTGAGCGGAAACAGCGGGATGATTGGCACCGCGAACACGATCAGCGTCATGGCCGGCGGCAGCGCATCGACGCGCTCGGTCAGCCATTGCTTGAAGCGTGCGAGCGGGATGGCTGCGACAACCCGCGCGACGATCGGCTCGAGATGGTCCCACAGCCAGGCTTCGATCAGGAAAATGATCGCCAGCAGGACCCAGACCGGTTGAAGTAGGCGGCGCAGCATGTCTTTCCCGCCCGATTCGACGCTAGGCGCGTCGCCTACATATGGATGGCCCGCTTGCCCACCGCAAGCGCGGCTTCCTTGATCGCCTCTGAACGGGTCGGATGCGCGTGGCAGGTGCGCGCGAGATCTTCCGCGCTGCCGCCAAACTCCATGAGAACGCAGGCCTCATGGATCATTTCGCCGGCTTCACGGCCGATAATGTGCACGCCGAGCACGCGATCGGTCTTCGCATCTGCGAGAATCTTCACGAAGCCGTCGGTGGTCTGGTTGACCTTGGAGCGGCCGTTGGCGGTAAAGGGAAACTTCCCGACGGTATACGCCTGACCCGCCTGCTTCAGCTCCTCCTCGGTCTTGCCGACGGAGGATACTTCCGGCGTGGTATACACGACGCCTGGGATAACGTCGTAGTTCACGTGGCCGGCCTGCCCTGCGATGATCTCCGCAACCGCAACGCCTTCATCCTCGGCCTTGTGCGCGAGCATCGGGCCCGCGACGACGTCGCCGATGGCATAGACGCCCTTCACGCTGGTGGCGAAATGCGGATCGATCTGCACGCGGCCGCGATTGTCCAGCGCCACACCGGCTTCCTTCAGGCCGAGCCCATCGGTGTACGGCACGCGGCCGATGCAGACGAGAACGACGTCGGCTTCGATCGACTCCGCGGCGCCGCCGGCGGCGGGCTCGATGGTCGCCTTCAGCGACTTGCCGGAGGTGTCGACGGCCGTGACCTTGGCGCCGAGCTTGAATGCAAAACCCTGCTTTTCCAGGATGCGCTGGAATTGCTTGGCGATTTCGCCGTCCATGCCGGGCAGGATGCGATCGAGGAATTCGACGACGACGACTTCAGCGCCGAGCCGCTTCCACACCGAGCCGAGCTCGAGGCCGATCACGCCGGCGCCGACGATCAGGAGCTTGCCGGGGACCTTGTCCAGCGACAGCGCGCCGGTGGACGACACGATGCGCTTCTCGTCGATCTCGATGCCTTTGAGGCGCGCGATGTCGGAGCCGGTCGCAATCACGATGCTCTTCGTCTCGACCACTTGCGACTTGCCATCAGCGGACACTTCGACCTTGCCGGTGCCCAAGATCTTGCCGGTGCCCTTGAGCACGTCGATCTTGTTCTTCTTCATCAGGAATTCGACGCCCTTGACGTTGCCGTCGATGCCCTGCTGCTTGAAGTTCATCATCGCCGGAAGCTCGAGCTTCGGCGCGGAAACGGAAACGCCCATCTTGGCGAAGGAGTGCGCGGCTTCCTCGAACATTTCGGACGCGTGCAGCAGCGCCTTCGACGGCATGCAGCCGACGTTCAGGCAGGTGCCGCCGAGCGTGGCGTCCTTTTCGACCACGGCGACCTTCATGCCGAGCTGGGCCGCGCGCACCGCGCAGACATAACCGCCAGGTCCGGTGCCGATGACGACGAGATCGTAGGTAGCCATGAGAGAAAGTCCCGTAAGTTTAGCGTGATGAGGATGTGTCAGCGTCCGCCGGACACATCGAGAATGGCCGAGGTGACGTAGGAGGCTTCGTCCGACATCAGCCAGACGATGGCATTGGCGATTTCGTCG
This sequence comes from Bradyrhizobium sp. LA2.1, assembly GCF_040547725.1. Taxonomy (NCBI): domain Bacteria; kingdom Pseudomonadati; phylum Pseudomonadota; class Alphaproteobacteria; order Hyphomicrobiales; family Nitrobacteraceae; genus Bradyrhizobium; species Bradyrhizobium sp. LA2.1. Next base: position 287,711 of record NZ_JBEPQI010000009.1, on the reverse strand, counting down.
GCGGTACCGACGCGCTTCATCGGCACCATATGGGCCAGACGATGGGCGCGATCGGGCTCGCCGCCGGCGGCGTGGATTTCGGTGTCGATCAGGCCGGGGCGGATGCCCGCGACACGAATGCCTTCGCCTGCGACCTCATAGCCGAGACCGACGGTGAAGGAATCGATCGCGCCCTTGGACGCGGCATAGTCGACATAGGTATTCGGCGCACCAAGTCTGGCAGCGACCGATGACAGATTGACGATGACGCCGCCCTGGCCGCCGTGCTTGGTCGACATCCGCTTCACCGCTTCGCGCGCGCACAGGATCGAGCCGGTGACGTTGACGGCCATCACGCGCCGGATGCGCTCGGCCGACATCTCGTCGACGCGCACACCGCTCTGGCCGACGATGCCGCCATTGTTGACGAGTGCACCGAGCGTGCCGAACTTGTCGGCAGCCTTGAACAGCTCGATGATGTCGCTTTCCTCGGCGACATCGCATTTCACCGCGATGGCCTTGCCGTTGCTGGCCGCGATCTGGGCGACGACCTCGTCGGCAGCCGTTTTGTTGCTAGCGTAGCCGACGACGACACGGAAGCCGCGCGCGGCCGCCGCAATCGCGGTCGCCCGCCCGATGCCGCGGCTGCCGCCGGTGATGACAACGACTTTATCGGTCACATCAATCCCCACGAGTTCGAGCGCACTACGACGTCTTGCCCTCAAGAGCTGCCAACCGATCCAGCACGGACTTATCCGTCAGGCTGACCAAATGGAACAGAATGAAGGGCGTGAGAAACGGAATCAGGCACCAGGCCGCGAAGCCGACCCCCTTACCCTTCCTGCGACTGATCGGAATCGCAAAGAAGAAGAAAATAAGGGTGGTCAGCAGGAACGGCACCATGGAGATGAGCGCATGCGCAAGCGACGGCTCCCCCATCGTCGCCTCCCTCAGAGGTCCAGCACCAAGCGCGCCGGATCTTCCAGGCTCTCCTTGACGCGGACCAGGAAGGTGACGGCTTCCTTGCCGTCGATGACGCGGTGATCGTAGGACAGCGCCAGGTACATCATCGGGCGGACCTCGATCTTGCCGGCGACGACCATCGGCCGCTCCTGGATCTTGTGCATGCCGAGGATGCCGGACTGCGGCGCGTTCAGGATCGGGGTCGACATCAGCGAGCCGTAGATGCCGCCATTGGTGATGGTGAAGGTGCCGCCCTGCATCTCGTCGATCTTGAGCTGGCCGTCACGGGCGCGGCGACCGAAATCGGCGATACCCTTCTCGATGTCGGCGATCGACTTGTTGTCGCAGTCGCGCACGACGGGCACGACCAGACCCTTGTCGGTGCCGACGGCGACGCCGATGTGGTAATAGTTCTTGTAGATCAGATCGGTGCCGTCGATCTCGGCGTTGACCGCCGGGATGTCCTTCAGCGCCTGCACGACGGCCTTGGTGAAGAAGCCCATGAAGCCGAGCTTCGAGCCGTGCTTCTTCTCGAACGCATCCTTGTAGTGGGCGCGCAGCGCCATCACGTTGGTCATGTCGACCTCGTTGAAGGTCGTGAGCATGGCCGCGGTGTTCTGCACGTCCTTGAGGCGGCGCGCGATGGTCTGGCGCAGGCGGGTCATCTTGACGCGTTCTTCGCGGGCGGCATCGTCGGCCGGCGACGGCGCGCGGACCTGAACGGCGGCGGCGGGCTGGTTGACCGGGGTCGGCGCCGAGGCCGCGCGCTCGATCGCAGCAAGCATGTCGCCCTTGGTGACGCGGCCATCCTTGCCGGAGCCCGGAACGGTCGAAGCGTCGATGCCGGTCTCGGCCGAGAGCTTTCGCACGGACGGAGCGAGCGGGGCGTCGGCCGGCGGCGCCTTCGCAGCGGCCGGAGCCGGCGCAGCAGCCACGGCGGCCGGAGCAGCAGCGGCGGCGGGCTTCGCGGGAGCGGCGGCGGGCTTCGCAGCGCCGGCACCGTCGGTGATCTGGCCGAGCAGCGCACCGACCGCAACGGTTGCGCCATCGGCAGCGACGATCTCGCTCAGCGTGCCCGCGGACGGCGCGGGGACCTCGATGGTGACCTTGTCGGTCTCGAGCTCCACCAAGGGCTCGTCGACGGCGACGGGATCGCCGGCCTTCTTGAACCAGCGGCCGATGGTGGCCTCGGTGACGGATTCGCCGAGCGTCGGCACACGAATTTCAGTCATGGTCTTTTCCTTAAGGGATCGCCGGTGCGGTCAAAAATTCGGTCGTCATCGGCCCGCGAAAGGCAAGCCATCCAGCAAGCCGGACGTTCGTATTCTGCACGGACGTCGCGGCGTACTGGTACCCCGCTCCAGTGCGCGATTGCGCACGAGGCGGGGCATGACGCAGTTCAGAAAGATCAGCTCAGTGCTTCGTCCAGGAACGCCTTCAACTGCGCCTGATGCTTGGACATCAGACCAGTGGCGGTCGCGGCGGAAGCGGCGCGGCCGACATAACGCGGACGCCGGCTCGCACCGTTCACCTGGTTCAGCACCCATTCCAGATAGGGCTCGATGAAGTGCCAGGCGCCCATGTTGCGGGGCTCTTCCTGGCACCACACCACTTCAGCCTTCTTGAAGCGCGACAGCTCGGCCACCAGCGCCTTCAGCGGCACCGGATAAAGCTGCTCGACGCGCATCAGGTAGATGTCGTCGATGCCGCGCTTCTCGCGCTCCTCGTAGAGGTCGTAATAGACCTTGCCGGAGCACAGCACGATGCGGCGGACCTTCTCGTCGGGGACGAGCTTGATCGCCTCGTTCGGCAGCATCTGGGCGTCATCATAGAGGATGCGGTGGAAGGTCGTTCCCTTCGCGAGCTCCTCGAGGCGCGACACCGCCCGCTTGTGGCGCAGCAGCGACTTCGGCGTCATCAGGATCAGCGGCTTGCGGATCTCGCGATGCAGCTGGCGGCGCAGCACGTGGAAGTAGTTCGCCGGCGTGGTCGGGTAGACCACCTGCATGTTGTCTTCGGCGCACATCTGCAGATAACGCTCCAGACGCGCCGAGGAGTGCTCCGGTCCCTGGCCCTCATAGCCGTGCGGCAAGAGGCAGACGAGACCGGACATGCGCAGCCATTTGCGCTCGCCCGAGGAGATGAACTGGTCGAACACGACCTGCGCACCGTTGGCGAAGTCGCCGAACTGGGCTTCCCACAGGGTCAGCGTGTTCGGCTCGGCGAGCGAGTAGCCGTATTCGAAGCCGAGCACGGCTTCTTCCGACAGCAGCGAGTTGATGACCTCGTAATGTCCCTGCTCGTGGCCGAGATGGTTGAACGGCGTGTAGCGGCTCTCGTCTTCCTGGTCGATCAGGACCGAATGGCGCTGCGAGAAGGTGCCGCGCTCGGAATCCTGGCCCGATAGGCGGACATGGTGGTTCTCGTTGAGCAGCGTGCAGAACGCCAATGCCTCGCCGGTCGCCCAATCGATGCCGGCGCCGGTGTCGATTGCCTTGGCGCGATTGTCGAGGAAGCGCTGGATGGTGCGGTGGACGCGGAAGCCATCCGGCACCTTGGTGATCTTGCGGCCGATTTCCTTCAGCTCGGCGGTGTCGACGCCAGTGACGCCGCGGCGCGCATCCTCTTCCTGGTCGGCGATCTTGAAGCCGGACCACTTGCCGTCGAGCCAGTCGGCCTTGTTCGGCTTGTAGGAGGTGCCGGCCTCGAACTCGGCATCGAGCCGTGCGCGCCAGTCGGCCTTGGCCTTGTCGACCTCGCCCTCGGTCATCACGCCTTCGCTGATCAGGCGGCGGGCGTAGAGCTCAAGCGTCGACGGATGCGCGGCGATCCTCTTGTACATCACCGGCTGGGTGAACGCCGGCTCGTCGCCCTCGTTATGGCCATGCCTGCGGTAGCAGAACATGTCGATGACGACGGGCTTGTGGAATTTCTGCCGGAATTCGGTCGCGACCTTGGCCGCGAAAACCACCGCTTCCGGATCGTCGCCGTTCACGTGGAAGATCGGCGCGTCGATCATCTTCGCCACGTCAGACGGATAGGGCGAGGAGCGCGAGTAGCGCGGATAGGTGGTGAAGCCGATCTGGTTGTTGACGATGAAGTGCACGGAGCCGCCGGTGCGGTAGCCCTTCAGGTCAGACAGGCCGAAGCATTCCGCGACCACGCCCTGGCCGGCGAACGCGGCGTCGCCATGCATCAGGAGCGGCATCACCGAGATGCGCTGGTCCGGCGGATCGCCGTGCTGGTCCTGCTTGGCGCGGACCTTGCCGAGCACCACAGGATCGACGATCTCGAGATGCGAGGGGTTGGCGGTCAGCGACAGATGGATGCGGTTGCCGTCGAACTCGCGGTCCGAGGAGGCGCCGAGGTGATATTTGACGTCGCCGGAGCCTTCGACCGCATCGGGGTTGGCCGAGCCGCCCTTGAATTCATGGAACAGGGCGCGGTGCGCCTTGCCCATCACCTGGGTCAGCACGTTGAGGCGGCCGCGATGCGGCATGCCGAGCACGACTTCCTTCACGCCGAGATTGCCGCCGCGCTTGATGATCTGCTCGAGCGCGGGAATCAGCGATTCACCGCCGTCGAGGCCGAAGCGCTTGGTGCCGGTGAACTTGGTGTCGCAGAACTTCTCGAAGCCCTCGGCTTCGACCAGCTTCGTCAGGATGGCGCGCCGGCCTTCGCGGGTGAACGAGATTTCCTTGTCCGGTCCCTCGATGCGCTCCTGGATCCACGCCTTCTGCGCGGCGTTGCTGATGTGCATGAACTCGACGCCGAGCGTCTGGCAGTAGGTGCGCTCGCAGATCGCGGTGATCTCGCGCAGCGTGGCGTATTCGAGACCGAGCACGTGATCGAGGAAGATCTTGCGGTCGAAATCGGCTTCGCTGAAGCCGTAGGTGCGCGGGTCGAGCTCTTCGCGGTTGCGCGGGGCTTCGATGCCGAGCGGATCGAGCTTGGCGTGGAAGTGGCCGCGCATACGGTAGGAGCGGATCAGCATCAGCGCGCGGACCGAGTCGCGCGTGGCCTGGAGCAGGTCGGCGGACGAGAAATCAGCGCCCTTGTTGCCCGCCTGGGCCTGCGCCTTGGCGGCGATCTTGGCACCGACCGCCTTCTCGACCTGGGCCCAGTTGCCGTCGAGGGCGGAGGTGAGGTCGTCCTGCGGGGTCAGCGGCCAGTTGGCGCGCTCCCAGGACGGGCCTTCGGCGTTCTTGCTGATATCGCCGGGCTGGTCGTTGAGGCTCTTGAAGAACTCCTGCCACTCGGCGTCGACCGAGGACGGGTCCTTCTCGTAGCGGGCGTAGATTTCGTCGATGTAGGTGGCGTTGGTGCCCTGCAAAAAGGAAGAGAGGGCAAAGGCTGCGTTCGCGTCCTGGCGAGACATTCTTGAGTTCCTGGCGATTTCGGTTCGCGCATAACAAACGGCGCTGGCGCTGAGCTCCCCGGCAGAGGCCCAGCGCGACAGGCACCATTTATCCTATTTGCTACGAAACTTCGCCCGGAAAAGTACGAAGAAGTGAATTAGCCTTTCAACTTTTCGGCAAGCGTGTGGCCGAGGCGGGCGGGAGACGGAGACACTGTAATCCCAGCCGATTTCATCGCGTCGGTCTTGGAACCGGCGTCGCCCTTGCCGCCTGAGATGATCGCACCGGCATGGCCCATGCGGCGGCCGGGAGGCGCGGTGACACCGGCAATGAAACCGACCATCGGCTTCTTGCGGCCGCGCTTGGCCTCGTCCTTGAGGAACTGGGCGGCGTCCTCCTCGGCGGAACCGCCGATCTCGCCGATCATGATGATCGATTCGGTCTTGGGGTCGGCGAGCAGCATTTCCAGCACGTCGATGAACTCGGTGCCCTTGACCGGGTCGCCGCCGATGCCGACCGCGGTGGTCTGGCCGAGGCCTTCCTGCGAGGTCTGGAACACGGCTTCATAGGTCAGCGTGCCGGAGCGGGAGACGATGCCGACGCTGCCGGTCTTGAAGATGTTGGCGGGCATGATGCCGATCTTGCACTCGCCGGCAGTCATGACGCCCGGGCAGTTCGGCCCGATCAGGCGCGACTTGGAACCGGCCAGCGAGCGCTTCACGCGGACCATGTCGATAACAGGAATGCCTTCGGTGATGCAGACGATCAGCGGGATCTCCGCGTCGATGGCTTCGCAGATCGCATCGGCCGCGCCCGGCGGCGGCACGTAGATCACCGACGCATCGGCACCGGTCTTCTCGCGCGCCTCGCGCACCGTGTCGAACACCGGCAGGCCCAGATGGGTGGCGCCGCCTTTGCCCGGCGAGGTGCCGCCGACCATCTTGGTGCCGTAGGCAAGCGCGGCCTCCGAGTGGAAGGTGCCGTTCTTGCCGGTGAAGCCCTGGCAGATGACCTTGGTGTTCTTGTCGATCAGGATGGACATGAGGTCTGCTTTCGCGAACTAACGAGTGAGAGGTCAGTGGATGCGGCGGTAGATGCCGGTGAGCACGTCGGCCCAGCCTTCCGCGTCCGGCGAGAACTGGATCTTCAACGAGTAGGAATCGTCGTCGATGATTTCGTAGACGTGGCGCGCATTGCCGCGGAGCGAGCCGCGCACCAGCGTCAGGGTCTTGCCGACCCAGCCGCCGGAGGCGGGCGAGGGCGGCGTGTAGCCGAGCGAGTCGTACCAGAACAATTTGTAGGTCCGGTCGTCGCGGTCGTAGGTGAAGAGGCCGTGGGTGGCGAAAGCCTGCTTGCCGTCGCGCATCTGGACACAGTCCTGGATCAGGTAGAAGCCGTTGAGATCCATGCGCGCGACGACATGCGAGGTCGCCGGCCCGCCGGCGACCCAGCGCGACGGGAAGACCACCTCTTCGCCATTCCATTCGCCGGCGAACGCGGCGAGGCGCGTGTGCTCTGCAAGCGGAGATGATGCGGCGAGATGGTCCTGGGTCATGGCCTCAGCCTCCCTTGACGGCCTTCACGATCTTCTGCGCGGCGTCGTCGAGATTGTCGGCCGGCACCACGTTCAGGCCGGATTCACGGATGATCTTCTTGCCGAGCTCGACATTGGTGCCTTCGAGGCGGACCACCAGCGGCACGCTGAGGCCGACCTCGCGCACGGCGGCGGTGACGCCTTCGGCGATCACGTCGCACTTCATGATGCCACCGAAAATGTTGACCAGAATGCCCTTCACGTTGGGATCGGCGGTGATGATCTTGAACGCGGCCGCGACCTTCTCCTTGCTGGCGCTGCCGCCGACGTCGAGGAAGTTCGCCGGCGCCATGCCGTAGAGCTTGATGATGTCCATCGTCGCCATGGCGAGGCCGGCGCCGTTGACCATGCAGCCGATATTGCCGTCGAGGGTGACGTAGTTGAGGTCGTACTTGGACGCCTCGATTTCCTTGGCGTCTTCCTCGGTCTCGTCGCGTAGCGCGAGCACCTCGGGATGACGGAACAGCGCGTTGTCGTCGAACGACACCTTGGCGTCGAGCACGCGGAGCTGGCCTTGCTTGGTCACGACCAGCGGGTTGATCTCCAGCATCGACATGTCCTTGGCGACGAAGGCGGTGTAGAGCTGCGCGGTGAGCTTTTCGGCCTGCTTGGCGAGATCGCCGGACAGCTTCAGCGCGTTCGCAACGGTGCGGCCGTGATGGCCCATGATGCCGGTCGCGGGATCGATCGAGAAGGTGACGATCTTCTCAGGGGTGTTATGCGCGACGTCCTCGATGTTGACGCCGCCCTCGGTCGACACCACGAACGACACGCGGGAGGTCTCGCGGTCGACCAGGATCGAGAGATAGAATTCCTTGTCGATGTCCGAGCCGTCCTCGATGTAGAGGCGGTTGACCTGCTTGCCAGCGGGGCCGGTCTGGATCGTCACGAGGGTCGCGCCCAGCATCTGCTTGGCAAATTCGGTGACCTCCGCGGCCGACTTGGCGATACGGACGCCGCCCTTGTCGCCGGCCGAGGCTTCCTTGAACTTGCCCTTGCCGCGGCCGCCGGCGTGGATCTGGCTCTTCACCACCCAGACCGGGCCCGGGAGGGCCTTGGCGGCGGCTTCCGCGTCCGCGGGCTTCAGGACGGGGACGCCCTTTGAGATCGCGACGCCGAACTCGTTCAGCAGCGCTTTGGCCTGATATTCATGGATATTCATATGGTCGCTCCCTGAACCCGCGGGCGGTGACCTCTAGGGCCCACCTCAGTCTTGTGGCTGGCATACCATATACCACAGGAACTGCAACCCGGATTCTTTGACATCGAGATCTCTGGACTGCGGACCCGGAACCCGCCCGACGCGGGGCCCGGAAATGAAACCGCCGAAGACCGGTTTTTCGATCTTCGGCGGGATTGCTCTCGCTTAGCGGCCGAGAAGATCGGGTGCGATCTTCTTGCAGGCATCGACCAGGCCCTGTACGGCGCCGACCGACTTGTCGAACGCCTCGCGGTCCTTGCCGGTGAGCTCGATCTCGACGACGCGCTCGACACCCTTGGCGCCGATCACGACGGGCACGCCGACATACATGTCCTTCACGCCGTATTCGCCGTTGAGGTAGGCGGCGCTGGCCAGCACGCGCTTCTTGTCCCGCAGATAGCTCTCGGCCATCGCGATCGCGGAAGCAGCAGGCGCGTAGAAGGCCGAGCCGGTCTTGAGCAGATTGACGATCTCGGCGCCGCCGTTGCGGGTGCGGTCGACGATCTCGTCGAGGCGCGCCTGCGAGGTCCAGCCCATCTTGACGAGGTCGGGCAGCGGAATGCCGGCGACGGTGGAGTACTTCACCAGCGGCACCATGGTGTCGCCATGACCGCCGAGCACGAAGGCGGTGACGTCCTCGACCGAGACGTTGAACTCGTCGGCCAGGAAGTAACGGAAGCGCGAGGAATCCAGCACGCCGGCCATGCCGACGACCTTCTTGTGCGGCAGGCCCGAAGCCTTCTGCAGCGCCCACACCATCGCGTCGAGCGGGTTGGTGATGCAGATGACGAAGGCGTCGGGGGCGTATTTCTTGATGCCGGCGCCGACCTGCTCCATGACCTTGAGGTTGATGGAGAGGAGGTCGTCGCGGCTCATGCCGGGCTTGCGCGGCACGCCGGCGGTGACGATGCAGACTTTGGCGTTGTCGAGGGCTTCGTACGAATTCGCGCCGGTGTAGTGCGCGTCAAAGCCGTCGACCGGCGAGGACTGGGCGATGTCAAGCGCCTTGCCCTGCGGCACGCCCTCGGCGATGTCGAACATCACCACGTCGCCCAGTTCTTTCAGGCCGATGAGATGAGCCAACGTTCCGCCGATCTGACCGGAGCCAATCAAAGCAATCTTGTCGCGCGCCATGTGAACCTGTCCTTTAGACACGTTAAGGAGGGGAAAACTGAGACGGGTGGTTATCCCTTTCGCTCCCCCCGTTCAAGTCGGTGGATGCCCAATTGTCGGGCTTGGCGAACATTGAAGCGCATCCCTGTCATTCCGGGGCGCGACGAAAGTCGCGAGCTACGATGCGCAATTGCGCATCTGGGAATCCATAACCACCAGCGGGAGTATGGATTCCGGGCTCGTCGCTTTGCGACGCCCCGGAATGACAGCGCTGGCAAATAGGACTTAAGTCTCCACCAGGCCCTTGGTGGAGCCGCTGGCGGTGGAATCCTTGCGGCCGTGAGGCAGCGCCAGATAGGATTCCGAGCTCATCTCGATCAGGCGCGAGGCCGTCCGCTTGAACTCCATGGCCTCGTTGCCCTCGTGGGCGAGGTAGAGTGAGATCGGATTGGCATCGGCCGAGGCCATCAGCTTCACGGCATTGTCATAGAGCGTATCGATCAGCGTGATGAAACGCTTGGCGGCGTTGCGCTGGGAAAAATCCATCACTGGAATATGGTCGACCAGGATGGTGTGATAGTCGTGCGCGAGGCGGAGGTAGTCGGACGCGCCGAGCGGTTTTTCGCAGAGATCCGCAAATCCGAACCGCGCCACGCCATGGGCCGAGCACGGCACGTGCAGGATGCGGCCCTTGAACGAAATATCGCGCGACTTGCATTTGGCGCCGCCGGTCATTTTCGACCAGGCGCGGTCGAGGGCCGCGCCGGCGTCGCCGTCGGCCGGCGTCAGCCACATCGGCACGCCCTGAAGCTTTTCCAGGCGGAAATCCGTGCGCGCATCGAGCCGCAGCACGTCCATGTGGTCGGTGATCTGCTTGATGAAGGGCAGGAACAGCGAACGGTTCAGGCCGCCCTTGTAGAGATCGTCGGGCGCGACGTTGGAGGTCGCGACCACCACGGTGCCGAGCTCGAACAGCTTTGCGAACAGGCGGCCGAGGATCATCGCGTCCGCGATGTCGGTGACGTGGAATTCGTCGAAGCAAAGCAGCCAGCTTTCCTCGAAGATCGCGTTCGCGGTCAGCGTGATGACGTCGCCATCGGCGATCTCGCCGCGCGAGATGCCCTGGCGATAATCGTAGATGCGCTCATGCGCTTCCGCCATGAACTCGTGGAAATGCGCGCGGCGCTTGTGCTCGACGGTACTGTGCTGGAAGAACAGATCCATCAGCATGGTCTTGCCGCGGCCGACCTCGCCATGGACGTAGAGCCCGCGCGGCGCCTCGTCCTTGTCGCCGCTGAACAAACGACTGAGCAGGCCCTGCTTGCGCTGCGGCTTGTAATTCGCGAGCCGCTGATCGAGCGCCGCATAGGCTTCGGCGATTTCGGCCTGCGCAGCATCGGGCTCGATCGCGCCGGACGCGATCTGGGCCTGGTATGCCTCGCGGAATGAGGAACTGGGAGTGGAGAGCATAGCTCTTTACCGCCAGAGATGCGCGGAAATTGCAAGCCGTGAATTGGTGGGCGGGGTATGCGTTCCGCGTCCCGGACGCGCTACGGGAAGCAGTGACGCTGCGCAGAGCGGGGACCCACTATTTCGTACATCCATCGTGGAGCGATGGGCCCCGGCCCAGCAGCGCACCGCCGTAGCGTGTCGAAGACGCGCGTAAACGCGCTGATGGCGCTGCGCCGCGTCCGGGGCACGAGAGCGGTGCTACTCACACAGCTCGTAGGCGTCCTCGACCACATAGGGGCCGCCACCGGTCGATGCGCGGGACGAGAACAAGACAAACCGTTCGGCCATGAACGCCTTGCTCGGGAAGTAACCGCGCAGCGAGAGATAGTCGGCGACGTCGCGGTCGGACGCGTCGTGCAGCCGGGCCAGCGTGACATGCGGGGTGAACTTGCGCCCCTCAGGGTCGAGGCCGATCCGCTGCATCATGCGTTCGAGCTCGGCCTGCAATTCCATCAGCGGCTTGCTCGGCGCGATGGTTGCGACCACCGCGCGCGGCTTGCGGCCGCCGAAGCTCATGAGCCCCTGCACCTTCACCTCGAAGGGCTTGCGATCAACGCGAAACAGCATCGATGCGATCTCGTTGGCGGACATGCCGTCGATATCGCCGATGAAGCGCAGGGTAACGTGATAATTTTCGGGATCGATCCAGCGGGCGCCGGGAAGGCCGCCCCGCAAATTGGAAAGCGTCTGGCCGATCTCGGCCGGAATTTCCAGACCTGTGAACAAACGCGGCATCGTTTCGCACTCCCGATGCTTGGGCATGATCCCTGGGAAGGATCATATCCAAATTGTAGAGCCGGCGACGAATCACCGGTACCCTGATTCCTATCGCAGTTGTGTGACTCTGCGAAGCATCGCGCGCCTCACCCCGGTAAAACCCTGGGAATTACGGTTAGCGCTGCCCGCTTTTCAGCGGCGCTGCTCGCTTATGTTGCGCAAAAATGCCTCCACGCTGGGCATGATGTTGTTAACGATGATGTCGACGCCGGCCGCGGTCGGATGAATGCCGTCGGCCTGGTTGAGCTTGGCGTCGGCCGCGACGCCGTCGAGGAAGAACGGATAGAGCGGCACGTCGAATTTTTTCGCAAGATCCGGATAAATCGAATTGAAGCGCGCGGCGTATTCCGCGCCGTAATTCGGCGGCGCCAGCATGCCGCACAGCATCACCGCGATCTTGCGTGTCTTCAATCGCTGGACAATGTCGGTCAACGCGGTACGCGTCAAATCGGGATCGATGCCGCGCAGCGCGTCGTTGGCACCGAGCTCGACGATCACGCCGTCGGTTCCGTCCGGGACCGACCAGTCGAGCCGGTCACGGCCGCCGGACGAGGTGTCGCCGGACACGCCGGCATTGGTCATGTCGACTGCTATGCCTTTGGCCTGCAAGGCTTTTTGAAGCTTTGTGGGGAATGCGTCCTGGGCCGGGAGGCCGAGGCCGGCGCTCAGGGAATCGCCGAGAACGACAAGCTTGACCGGCTTTGCCGCTTCGGCCCACGCCGGATCCACCACCGTCATCAAAGCGATCATCAACACGGCTATGTGCATGAAGAATCCGTAACGCCTCTCGACCGCGTGTGCGGAGTTGCCATATGACCGGACCATGGATAGTCGCATCGAAACCTCTTCGCTCGCCGGCACCGCGCCGGACACCATCGCCATCTCCAACGTCAATCTTTCATTGGGTACGGGCGCGGCACGCGTTCACATCCTCAAGGATATCAGCCTGCGGGTCGCCTCGGGCGAGACGATCGGCCTGATCGGCCCGTCAGGCTCGGGCAAATCCACGCTGCTGATGGTGATGGCGGGGCTGGAGCGTCCTGATAGCGGAGAGGTGGTGGTGTCAGGCACGCCTTTCAATGCCCTCGACGAGGACGCGCTGGCCCGCTTCCGCGGCCGCCAGGTCGGCATCGTCTTCCAGTCCTTCCATCTGATCCCGACCATGACGGCGCTCGAGAACGTCGCCGTGCCGCTCGAACTCGCCGGCAACCCTGACGCTGCAAGACGCGCGGCGCAGGAGCTGCAATCGGTCGGGCTCGGCGATCGCCTGCATCACTATCCGACGCAGCTGTCCGGCGGCGAGCAGCAGCGCGTCGCGCTCGCCCGCGCGCTGGCGCCCGATCCCGCCATCCTCGTCGCGGACGAGCCGACCGGCAATCTCGACGAGGCCACCGGAAAACAGATCGTCGATCTTCTGTTCAACAAACACGCCGAGCGCGGCATGACGCTGGTGCTGGTCACGCACGATTCCTCGCTCGCGCAGCGCTGCGATCGCGTGATCCGGCTGCGCTCGGGCCGCATCGACACCCAGTCTGCGCCGGCATGAGCATCGCGGCCGAACCGTTCGCGAAACCCAACGGCGTCGCGCTGTCGCTGCGCTACGCGCTGCGCGAATTGCGCGGAGGCCTGCGCGGCTTCTATGTCTTCATCGCCTGCATCGCGCTCGGCGTGATGGCCATCGCCGGCGTCGGCTCGGTCTCGGCGAGCCTGAGCGACGGTCTCGCGCGCGAGGGCCGTACGCTGCTCGGCGGCGACGTCTCCTTCGTGCTGTTCCAGCGCGAGGCGAAGCCCGAGGAAGTCTCCTTCCTGCGCTCGCGCGGCACGGTCTCGACAGCCGCGACCTTGCGCGGCATGGCGCGCTCCGCCGACGGCCAGCTCGCGCTGGTCGAGATGAAGGCGGTCGACGACACCTATCCGATGCTGGGTCAGCTGACGCTGGCGCCGCCGCTGCCGATGTCCGACCTGCTCGCGGAGCGCGACGGCGCGTTCGGTGCCGCCGCCGATCCGACGCTGCTGGCGCGGCTGTCGCTGAAGACCGGCGACCGCGTCACCATCGGGAGCGCAACGTTCCAGATCCGCAGCACCGTCGAAGCCGAGCCCGACAAGCTCGCCGGCGGCATCGGTTTCGGGCCGCGCTTCCTGATCAGCGAGGCGGGCCTGCGCGCCACCGGCCTGATCCAGCCCGGCAGCCTGGTGCGCTGGGTCTACCGGGTGAAGCTGCCTGATACCGGCAACAGCGAGCGCGCCACCGACGCCTTCATCGCGGACGCGCGCAACGCTGCGCCGCAGGCCGGCTGGGAGATCCGCAGCCGCTCCAATGCCTCGCCGCAGCTGGAGCGCAACATCAACCGCTTCACGCAATTCTTGACGCTGGTCGGCCTCGCCGCGCTCCTGGTCGGCGGCGTCGGCGTCGCCAATGCCGTCAAGAGCCATATCGACCGCCGGCTCGAGGTCATCGCGGCCTTCAAGGCGGTCGGCGCCACCGGCCGCGACGTGTTCGGTATCTATCTGGCGCAGGTCCTCCTGCTGGCGGGAATTGGCTCGGTGATCGGCCTTGCGCTCGGCGCCGCCATGCCGTTCGCCATCGTCGGCCTGTTCGGAAAACTGCTGCCACTGCCGGTGGTGCCGGCCGTACATGCCGACGAGCTCGCGCTGTCCTTCGTCTATGGCCTGCTCACGGCGCTCGCCTTCGGCCTGTGGCCGCTCGGGCGCGTGCACGACGTGCCAGTCGCCGCGCTGTTCCGCGACACCATCAGCTCCGAATGGCACCGGCCGCGCTGGAGCTATGTCGTGTTCATGGCCGTCGTGATCGCGCTGCTGATCGCGGTCGTGATCGGATTGTCCTTCGACAAGCGCATCGCCGCGGTGTTCGTGGCCTCCTCCGTCGTCGTGTTCGCCCTGCTCCGCGGCATCGCCGCCCTGCTGATGACGATCGCGCGCCGGCTGCCGCGCACGCGCCTGCCGATGCTGCGGCTGGCGATCGCCAACATCCACCGGCCGGGCGCGCTGACGCCATCCGTCGTGCTGTCGCTCGGGCTCGGGCTCGCCGTGCTCGTCACCATCACCCAGATCGACGGCAATCTGCGCCGGCAGTTCCTTGCGGCCCTCCCTGAGCACGCGCCGTCGTTCTTCTTCATCGACATCCCGAGCACGCAGGCCGAGCAGTTCGACGACTATCTGCGCGGGATCGCGCCGGGCGCAAAGGTCGAGGACGTGCCGATGCTGCGCGGGCGCATCGTTGCCGCGCGCGGCGTGCGTGCCGAGGACCTCAAGCCCACCACCGATTCCGAATGGGTGCTGCAAAGCGACCGCGGCCTGACCTATACCGCCGAGTTGCCGAAGGGCTCCAAGGTGGTCGAGGGCGAATGGTGGAGCGCCGACTATTCCGGCCCGCTGCTGGTCTCGATGGAGAAGAAGATCGCCGACGGGCTCGGTCTCAAGCTCGGCGACGAGATCGTGGTCAACGTGCTCGGCCGCGACATCCCGGCCAAAATCGGCAATCTGCGCACCATCGACTGGCAGGGCATGGGCATCAATTTCGTGCTGGTGTTCTCGCCCAACGCCTTCAAGGGCGCGCCGCATACCCATATCGCGACGCTCACCGAGGCCGGCGGCACTGCGGCCGGCGACGGCAAGATCATCAGGCAAGTCGCCGACACCTATCCGATGGTGACGAGCGTGCGCGTGCGCGAGGTGATGGAGACGGTCGGCTCGGTCGTGACCAATCTGGCGCTCGCGATCCGCGGCGCCAGCGCGGTGACCCTGATCTCGGCGATCCTGGTGCTGGGCGGCGCGCTCGCCGCCGGCCACCGCCACCGGGTCTACGATGCGGTGATCCTCAAGACCCTCGGCGCGACCCGGCTGCGGCTGCTCGGCGCCTATGCCCTCGAATACCTGCTGATCGGGCTTGCCACCGCGGTGTTCGGCGTGATCGCCGGCAGCGTCGCGGCCTGGATGATCGTGACGCGGCTGATGACGCTGAGTTTCGTCTGGCAGGCCGGCAGCGCGGCCGGCGTGGTCGCGGCGGCCCTGGTCGTCACGGTCGGACTTGGGCTCGCCGGGACGCTGCTGGCATTGAACAAAAAGCCCGCCACGGTGTTGCGGAATTTGTGACAAATGGTAGCGGGCGAGCCCGCGATGTCGGAATCGCACGATTCCAGCGATTAACCACGTCTGCTCGCCAGGATTGCGGGCGAGGGCGACATTCAGCCGCGCGTGGACGGTTGCAGCGAATGTGTTAGTTTCCCACATATCCAATGGGTTCGGACCCCCGATTATGAGCCAGAATTTAGTCGGCACAGATCGGTATCCGAGATAGAATTTGACGAACCGGCGGCATGGCGACCCTCATGCCGGACCGGGCTAACCAACGGGAATTCGACCATGTCGGACCTAGACCGTAACTACGCTTCTCCTTTCGGCAGGGCCGCCGGGCGTGTTGACGCCGCGACGGTCGATGCCGGCCTGCGCGCCTATATGCTGCGCATCTACAATTACATGAGCATCGGCCTCGCCATCACCGGCCTGGCCGCGCTCGGCGTCTATATGGCCGCCGTGACCGACGTTCCGACCCCGGAAGCCGTCCGCGTCGGCAAGCTGTTCCTGACGCCGTTCGGCTACGCGATGTTCGTCAGCCCCCTGAAGTGGCTGTTCATGCTCGCGCCGCTCGCGATGGTGTTCGTAATCTCGGCGGGCATCAACCGTCTCGCCCCCTCGACCGCGCAGATCCTGTTCTGGGTGTTCGCGGCGCTGATGGGCATCTCGCTGTCCTCGATCTTCCTGGTGTTCACGCACACCTCGATCGTGCGGGTGTTCTTTATCACCGCGGCCACGTTTGGCGCACTGAGCCTCTACGGCTACACCACCAAGCGTGATCTGACCGGGATGGGCTCGTTCCTGTTCATGGGCCTGATCGGCATCATCATCGCGAGCCTGGTCAACCTGTTCCTGGCGAGCACGATGCTGCAGTTCATCGTGTCCGTGGTCGGCGTGCTGGTGTTCGCCGGCCTCACCGCCTGGGACACCCAGCGGCTGAAGAACGACTACATCTACGGCTACGCCTCGGCCGGCGGTGACATCGCAGAGCGTGCGGCCATCACCGGCGCGCTGTCGCTGTACCTGAACTTCATCAACCTGTTCACGCTGCTCCTGCAGCTCCTCGGCCAGCGCGACTAAGCGCTTCGACGATGGAATGGATACGAACCCCGGCCGAGAGGCCGGGGTTTTTGTTTGGGCCGGGATGCGCGACGCCCCCCCGCCGTCATCGCCCGCCTTGTGCGCAATTGCGCACTGGGGCGGGCAATCCAGTATGCCGCAGCGGCTCGGTTCTAGCCGCGCTGTCTCGGAGTACTGGATGCCCCGCCTGCGCGGGGCATGACAGCGGAGAAGATTGGAGGGCTGCTGCGCTGGCGATGGCGAAGCATGGGGAAGCGGTGTTGCCCCTTCCAGTGACCGCGGGAAGGCTCTAATCTCGCCGCCATGTCCGCACCTGAGATCAGGCCCGCCATTGAGGCCGACCTTCCCGCCATCACCGCCATCTACAAGCAGGCCGTCCGCGAGGGCACCGCGACATTCGAGCTGGCGCCGCCGGATCTGGCCGAGATGACGCGCCGCTACCGCGCGCTGATCGACGGCGGCTACCCCTATTTCGTCGCCGTCCTCGACGGTCGCGTCGCCGGCTATGCCTATGCCGGCGCCTACCGGCCGCGGCCGGCCTACCGATTCACGGTCGAGAACTCGATCTATCTCGATCCCTCCCTCCACCGCCGCGGCATCGGCTCGTTGCTGCTGGACCGGCTGATCACCGAATGCGAGGCGCGCGGCTTCCGCCAGATGATCGCGGTGATCGGCGATTCCGCCAATGCCGGCTCGATCGGCGTGCACACGCGCGGCGGTTTCAAGATGATCGGCACGCATCCCAATGTTGGCCTGAAATTCGGCCGCTGGCTCGACACGGTGATGATGCAACGCGACCTCGGCGAGGGCGCGAGCACGGTGCCGAAATAGCCTCGGTCTCGTAGGGCGGGCAAAGCGACTTGTCCGCCGTAGCTCGGAGAACGAAGGCGGAAGCGTGCCCACCATGCCCGGCGATTGAGGAAAGATGGTGGGTCACGGCGCGGTGCGCCTTTGCCCACCCTACGGCACCGTCCGTAAGGCTAAACCACCGCCAGCTTGCGATCGATCACCAGCAGCACGCGCTCGAGCTCGTGGCCGCGGCGCAGGATCAGGCCGGTCGCCGAGATCACACTGTACATGCCCTGCTTGCGCGCCAGCCGCGGGTCCTTCTCGATGCGATAGATCGGCACTTCCGAGGCGCGGCGGAAGACCGAGAACACCGCGCGGTCCTTCAGGAAGTCGATGGCATAGTCGCGCCACTCGCCGTCGGCGACCATGCGGCCGTAGAGGTTGAGAATGCGGTTCAGTTCCAGCCGGTTGAATGTCACCCGGTTGGGTTGGGCATTCGCAGCGGTGGGGCGCGCCACTGCGCGCTGCTCGCTCGGATCGGCATCCTCCGGCGTCAGACTCATCGAGCGCCTCCTCATCTCGCGGCATGATCGCATCCGCGAAGGACCGTCCCCGGAACCGCGGATCATGACAATTGCATGATCGCGCCAACTGTTCCCCGCCGCAAGGGGCTCTTCACTCAACTGATTGAATCGGGTGCGAATCGGAGCACACGCAGGAGTGGAATTCTGTCGCGGCAAACCGTCACGGGATCGTTAGAAGGAATCTTGATATCGCCGCTTTTCCGCCAAGCGCCTGCCGCCCTGCATTGCGAAAAGACCTGTGTGCGTTGACCCGGTCCTTTCGGTTCCGGATTCCTCAGCCCCCAGCCCCCCGGGGCCGTCAGGATCGGGTCTGTACGCGCGACAAGGAGGGCCAACGCAAGTTGGTCCTTTTTGGTTTGTGCCGAGATGTTTCCGGCACGACCAACTTCCCTCTGATTGACGCGAAGACAACTCTCTCCCCTCATCCTGAGGAGCCGCGAGGCGGCGTCTCGAAGGATGGAAGGCCGCGCTGCATCAGCCGGGCCTGCATGGTTCTCGCGGCGATGCGCAGCATCGTCCGCCTCGCGCGAGAGGGCGCGCTCCTCACCATGAGGCGTGAGAGCGAGTGCGACGCCGGCGAGAGAAATCTGATCTAGTGCAGCGACGTGTAAGCTGCGCCGAGCATCGCACCCGGCTTCTCACGGCTGCCGTCCTGGACATAGACCACAGCGCCGTCGACGCCCTCGCGCGTGAGATTTTCCAACGGCACCGTCCAGCTTTCCGGACGCCCGTTCCAGTCGCCGACCTTGAGCAGGTTGCGCACGACGTTGTGATAGGTGATCTGCTGTCCGCGATTTTCACCACGGCTGATTGCGATCGGCACCGATTTCGTGATCGAGCAGATCCAGACCTCACCGTGCGAGACCGCCGACTCCTTGCTCGCCGCCACCGACACGTTGATCTGCTTGCCTGCAAGCGACATCGTCACCGGCACGCTCATTACGCCCGTGCCGTTGTCGGTCTTGCCGATCGCGCTCTCGATGCCGGCGCGATCGCTGCCGATGACATGCGTCGAACCGTTGACCACGACTTGCGGCGTATAGACCTCGCGGTCGCCGCGCATGCGCGAATAGGCGCGCTGCCGCGCCGAGAAGCGCGAATCCGCAAGCGTATCCTTCCAGCCGAGATAATCCCAATAGTCGATCGGCATGCTCAGCGCGATGATCGACGGGTCGTTGGAGAGATCGCCTATGACCTGGTCGGCGGGCGGGCAGGAGGAGCAGCCCTGCGATGTGAAGAGCTCGACTACGGCGCGAGGATCAGCCTCGGCGGGACGGATGACGGCGACGATGGCGCAGATACCAAGTGCTCCCGACCAGAGTGCACCGGACCAGCGCGAAACCAGATTAGAAGCCATCATTGCAGTCATGTTGAATGTCACACCTCGCACGCGTGGGGGAAGATCCTATCGCCTGATGGTCACCGTAGTCTTACGGGCATCGTACACTCAACCGTCCGGGGCGAGGTTTTCCGCCGGGCGGGACCATCGGACGCGTGTTCTAACGCACGAAGGCGGCCTTGTGATAGGCCGCCCTCGTTTAACCTTCTACTCACGTCGCGGTGAGCCACCGTTCACAAATTCGCGCTTAGGCCGCGAGCTTGCGCAGCACGTAGTGCAGAATGCCGCCGTTCCGGTAGTAATCGAGCTCGTCCAGCGTATCGATGCGGCAAAGCAGCGAAACCCGCTGCAACGAACCGTCGCCGGAGACGATCTCCGCGGTCAGCTTCTGACGCGGCTTCAGGTCGCCGACCAGGCCGCGCAGCGTGACCTTCTCGTCGCCCTTCAGGCCGAGCGACGACCAGGAGGTGCCCTCTTCGAAGGTCAGCGGCAGCACGCCCATGCCGACCAGGTTGGAGCGGTGGATACGCTCGAAGCTCTGGCAGATCACGGCGCGGACGCCGAGCAGGCGCGTGCCCTTCGCAGCCCAGTCGCGCGAGGAACCGTTGCCGTATTCGGCGCCGGCGAACACCACCAGCGGCACCTGCTCCTGCTGGTACTTCATCGCGGCGTCGTAGATCGACATCTGCTCGCCGTCGGGCCAGTGCTTGGTGAGACCGCCTTCCGGGATATTTCCGTCAGCGCCCTTCAGCATGAAGTTCTTGATGCGGATGTTGGCGAAGGTGCCGCGCATCATCACTTCATGGTTGCCGCGACGCGTGCCGTACTGGTTGAAGTCGGCCGGACGCACCTGGTGTTCGCTGAGATATTTGCCGGCGGGCGAGGTGAGCTTGATCGAACCGGCCGGCGAGATGTGGTCGGTGGTGATCTTGTCGCCGAACATGGCGAGGATGCGCGCCTCGATGATGTCGGTGACCGGCTCCGGCTCCTTCTTCATGCCATCGAAATAGGGCGGGTTCTGCACATAGGTCGAGCTCATGTTCCAGCGATAGGTCTCGCTCTCGACCGTCTTGATCTTGCGCCAGTTGGTGTCGCCCTTGAACACGTCGGCATACTTCTTCTTGAAGATCGACGCGGTCACGAACTTCTTCATGAAGGCGTTGATCTCCTTCGTCGTCGGCCAGATGTCCTTGAGGTACACCGGCTTGCCGTCCTTGCCTTCACCGAGCGGCTCGACGGCGAGGTTCTTGGTGACGCTGCCCGCGAGCGCGTGGGCGACGACCAGCGGCGGCGAAGCGAGATAGTTCGCCTGCACGTCCGGCGAGACGCGGCCTTCGAAGTTGCG
This sequence comes from Bradyrhizobium sp. LA2.1, assembly GCF_040547725.1. Taxonomy (NCBI): domain Bacteria; kingdom Pseudomonadati; phylum Pseudomonadota; class Alphaproteobacteria; order Hyphomicrobiales; family Nitrobacteraceae; genus Bradyrhizobium; species Bradyrhizobium sp. LA2.1. The sequence goes on along the minus strand of NZ_JBEPQI010000009.1, from coordinate 266,982 downwards.
GTTGCCGGAGAGCACGGCGGCCGCGACGATGCCGTTGTCGTTGATCGACTTCGATATCTCCTCGGGCAGCGGACCGGAATTGCCGATGCAGGTGGTGCAGCCGAAGCCGACCAGGTTGAAGCCGACCTTGTCGAGATCAGCCTGCAGACCGGAATCGGCGAGATAGGCCGCGACCACCTGGCTGCCCGGCGCGAGTGACGTCTTCACCCACGGTTTTGCCTTGAGGCCCTTGGCGGCAGCGTTGCGCGCAAGCAGGCCGGCGCCGATCAAGACGCTCGGATTCGAGGTGTTGGTGCAGGAGGTGATGGCGGCGATCACGACGTCGCCATGACCGATCTCGAAGTTCTTGCCGTCGACGGCAAAGCGCTTCCCGGGCTCGTCGGTCTTCTTGTACTCGGTGCCGAGCGCGAGCGAAAAGCCTTCGGCGACCGACGGCAGCGCGATGCGGCCTTCGGGACGCTTCGGACCGGCCATCGAGGGAACGACGTCGCCGAGGTCGAGGGTCAGCGTTTCCGTGAACACCGGATCGGCCGACTTGGCGGTGCGGAACAGGCCCTGCGCCTTGGCATAGGCCTGCACCAGCGCGACGCGCGCCGGAGCGCGGCCGGAGGTCTTGAGGTAATCGAGCGCAGCAGCGTCGACCGGGAAGAAGCCGCAGGTCGCGCCATATTCCGGCGCCATGTTGGCGATGGTCGCCTTGTCGGCGACGGACAGGTGATCAAGGCCGGGACCGAAGAACTCGACGAACTTGCCGACCACGCCGAGCTTGCGCAGCATCTGCGTCACGGTCAGCACGAGGTCGGTCGCGGTGACGCCTTCCTTCATCGCGCCCTTCAGCTTGAAGCCGACGACGGTGGGCAGCAGCATCGACAGCGGCTGGCCGAGCATGCAGGCTTCCGCCTCGATGCCGCCGACGCCCCAGCCGAGCACGGCGAGACCGTTGACCATGGTGGTGTGGGAGTCGGTGCCGACCAGCGAGTCGGGATAGGCGACCTCGAAGGTGCCGGTCTTCTTGCCGACCGTCATCTTCTCCTTCTTGGTCCAGACCGTCTGGGAGAGATATTCGAGATTGACCTGATGGCAGATGCCGGTGCCGGGCGGCACGACCGAGAAGTTCGAGAACGCCTTCTGGCCCCACTTCAGGAACTCGTAGCGCTCCTGGTTCTGCTTGTATTCCTCGGTGACGTTCTTACCGAAGGCCTTGTTGTCGCCGAAGAAGTTCACGATCACGGAGTGGTCGATGACGAGGTCGACCGGCACCAGCGGATTGATCTTCTCGGCATCGCCGCCGAGCTTCTGCATCGCGTTGCGCATCGCGGCGAGGTCGACCACGGCCGGCACGCCGGTGAAATCCTGCATCAGCACGCGGGCCGGGCGGAATGCGATCTCATGCTCCAGCGACTTCTTGCGCAGCCACTTCGACACCGCCACGATGTCTTCCTTCTTGACCGTGCGGCCGTCCTCGTTGCGCAGGAGGTTCTCGAGTAGAACCTTCATCGAATAGGGGAGTTTCGAAATTCCCTTCAGACCATTCTTCTCGGCCGTGGGCAGGCTGTAATAGACATAGGTCTTGGCGCCGACCTTGAGGGTCTTTTTGCATTTGAAGCTGTCGAGCGAGGTCATGTAGGAAATCCCAATTGTTAGTTATACCCGGCAAGGGGTATTTTAACACCGTCAGCGAGTCCGGCTGGGTCGCTTGCAGGGGCAGGTTGAGTTGCTGCATCAAGTAGTTCCGGGCTTATAGAAGCTTTCTAACCGCGCCGCCACAGCCACAATCGTGCCGCAGCAATCCGCGAGCCAAAAATTCCCATGCGCTACCCCAAGATTTCCTGAGGCCAGGCTTTGAGCGGATTGAACCAAGGCAAGATGCAGCTGTCCGGACGCGGGGTCATCTGCGTGCGCGGTGGCCGCGAGGTGTTTTCCGGGCTCGATTTCGAGGCGGTCGCGGGCGAAGCCGTGGCGGTCGTGGGCCGCAACGGCTCGGGCAAGACCTCGCTGCTGCGGCTGATCGCGGGCCTGCTGATTCCGGCCGGCGGGACAATCGCGCTCGATGGCGGCGATGCCGAGCTGACGCTGCCGGAGCAGTGCCACTATCTCGGCCATCGCGACGCCCTGAAGCCGGCACTGAGCGTGGCGGAAAACCTGTCATTCTGGGCTGATTTTCTGGGCGGCGAGCGCAGTGATGCGGCCAAGAGCCTCGCCATCGTCGGGCTCGATCACGCCACCCATTTGCCGGCCGCCTTCCTGTCCGCCGGCCAGCGCCGCCGCCTGTCGCTGGCCCGGCTGCTGACGGTGCGCCGCCCGGTCTGGCTGCTGGACGAGCCGACCACGGCGCTGGACGTGGCCGGCCAGGGCATGTTCGAGGGCCTGATGCGGGAGCATCTGGCGCGCGGCGGCCTGATCATCGCGGCGACCCATGCGCCGCTGGGGATCGATTCGCGGGAGCTGAGGATTGGGGGTTCAGCATGATTCCGATGGACCCTCAGTTTTCCAAGCGGCCGGGGCTGACTCTCTCCGTTCCCTCCCCCCTCTTGTCCGCCGAAGCCTTGGCGAAGGCGGATGCGGGGGAGGGTCAGGGAGAGGGGTGCCACACGGCGCGCACTTTCGAGTCTAGCGTTGGGAAAACAGGGGCTCTGTTGCCGGCAGCTCATCCCCAACAACCATTCCTCCCGGGGCTACCCCTCTCCCCCGCCCTCCCCCGCATCCGCCTTCGCCAAGGCTTCGGCGGACAGGAGGGGGGAGGGAGCGCAGCTCGCCCGGGGCAACCGGCTGGGGTCGTCTCCTCACCCATGGGAGCCGTGGCATGACCGCCCTGTCCGCCCTCATCCGCCGGGATATCCGGATCGCGCTCCGCGTCGGCGGCGGGGCGCTGATCGGCGTGCTGTTCTTCCTGACCGTCGTTGTGCTGATGCCGTTCGCGGTGGGGCCGGATCTGGCGCTGCTGTCGCGGCTGGGGCCGGCGATCCTGTGGCTCGGCGCGCTGCTGGCAAGCCTGCTCACCCTGGACCGGCTGTTCATGGCCGATCACGAGGACGGCTCGCTCGACCTGATCACGATGAGCCGGACGCCGCTGGAACTCGCCTGCGCCGCCAAGGCGCTGGCGCATTGGCTGGCCGCGGGCCTGCCACTGATTGTCGCAACCCCGGTGCTCGGCCTGCTGCTCAACCTCGACATGGTCGCGACCGGGGCGGTGGCGCTGACGCTCCTGGCCGGTACGCCGGCGCTGACCTTCACCGGCATGATCGGCGCGGCGCTGGCGGTGACGCTGCACCGGGGTGGACTGTTGATGGCCGTGCTGGTGCTGCCGCTGTCGATCCCGGTGCTGATTTTCGGCGTCGCGGCCTCGCAGGCCGTGATCGTCGGTCCGATGACGTTCGGCGCGCCGTTCTCGATCCTGTGCGCGCTGTCGCTGGTCAGCCTCGTCATCGGCCCTTTCGCGGCGGCGGCGAGCCTACGCCATGGTCTCGACTGAAATGGGCTGGATTACCCTTGACCCCGATCAACTTTCGCTGCGCGCTTTTATGCTGATTGCGTGAGTGCTGACCTGTGATTATCAGAATACCATGACGCTGATCGATCTCGCCAATCCGACACGGTTCCTCGCGCTGACGGCGCGGGTGTTGCCGTGGCTTGCGGCCGCGACCGTCATCCTGCTCACCATCGGCCTCTACCAGTCCGCTCTCGCGCCCGACGACTACCAGCAGGGCGCGACGGTGAAGATCATGTTCATCCACGTGCCCAACGCCTGGCTGTCGATGTTCGTCTGGGGCGTGATGAGCATCGCCTCATTGGGTACGCTGGTGTGGCGGCATCCGCTCGCCGACGTCGCCGCCAAAGCCGCCGCGCCGATCGGCGCCGCCTTCACCTTCCTCGCGCTGCTCACGGGATCGCTGTGGGGCCGGCCGATGTGGGGCACCTATTGGGAATGGGACGCGCGGCTGACCTCGGTGCTGATCCTCTTCCTGATGTATCTCGGCCTGATGGCGCTGTGGCGCGCGGTCGAGGATCCCTCGCGCGCGGCGCGCGCCGCCGCGGTGCTGACGCTGGTCGGCGCGATCAACCTGCCGATCATCAAATTCTCGGTTGATTGGTGGAACACGCTGCACCAGCCGGCGTCGGTGATGCGCATGGGCGGCTCGACGCTCGACAAATCGTTCCTGATCCCGCTGCTGCTGATGGCCATCGCGTTCACGCTGCTGTTCGTCACGTTGCATATCGCGGCGATGCGCAACGAGATCTTGCGCCGCCGCGTCCGCTCCTTGCAGATGATGCAGGCGAGCCAGAAGGCCGCATGACGATGTCGCTTGGTCCCTACGCGTCCTTCATCGTGACGTCCTATGCCGCGGCCGCGCTCGTGGTCGTGATCCTGATCGGCTGGATCGTGCTCGACTATCGCAGCCAGACCGAGCGCCTGCGCGAGCTCGACCGCAGCGGCGTCACGCGCCGCTCCGGACGCAGCGCAACGGATACGCCGTGAGCGATCAATCATGAGCGATCAACCGACTTCCGCTCCGCCGCAGCGCCGCACCTTCCTGATGGTGCTGCCGCTGATCGCCTTCATCGCCCTGGCGCTGCTGTTCTGGTTCCGGCTCGGCAGCGGCGATCCCTCGCGGATTCCGTCCGCGCTGATCGGCCGGCCGGCGCCACAGACCGCGCTGCCGGCGCTCGAGGGATTGCAGGCCGACAATTCGCAGGTGCCGGGCCTCGATCCCGCCGCGTTCAAAGGCAAGGTCAGCCTCGTCAATGTCTGGGCGTCCTGGTGCGTGCCCTGCCATGACGAGGCACCGCTCCTGACCGAGCTCGCCAAGGACAAACGCTTCCAGCTCGTCGGCATCAACTACAAGGACGCGGCCGACAATGCGCGCCGTTTCCTCGGCCGCTACGGCAACCCGTTCGGCCGCGTCGGTGTGGACGCCAACGGCCGCGCCTCGATCGAATGGGGCGTCTATGGCGTGCCGGAGACGTTCGTCGTCGGGCGCGAAGGCACCATCGTCTACAAGCTGGTGGGACCGATCACGCCGGACAATTTGCGGACCGTGTTGTTGCCGCAGATGGAGAAGGCGTTGAAGTAGAGACGTGGAGGCCTGCCGGCATCCCGGATTGCTTCGCGAAATTCTCACCAACCCTGCTTGACAACCAAAGGGTGAGAGCTAGGCTCGCCACCAGTGACCGGCCATTCCAGTCATCGATTTCATTTTTGAATTTTTATGACGATTGCTTGTGAGCGAGGAATTGCGCATGGCGCTGCTCGAAGCCTACGACCCTCCCGCGCGGATGACGGATTTCGACCTCATCGAGGGACAGCGCGAGGCCTGGCACAAGTTTGTTCTCGAGGCCTTTGATTCCTCGATCGGCATAGAAGAAGCTGCCTTACAGAACGTTGCAAAGGGTGCGACGGCGCGCTCCGCGTTCTTCTCCGCCGTACGGTTCGACCCCGGCCCGACGATCGAGCAGGCGGTTCTCTGGAATGCGTTTCCCAAGGAGTTGCTGCGTCGTTTCGGCCGGAGGCGCGCGCTGATCGAGGCCGATCAGCTATGGCCGATGTCGGCATATCGATATGATTGGCGCTACAACCCGGACGTACCAGCGCGTACCGGCGCCGGCGCACCAGGCGTCGACTTTCCCGACGACATCTTCTACCGGCCTTTAGTCGAATATTGTGAATGGCACGTCGACCGCGATCCGGATTCGGGCCGAATCCGCCGCGTGTGCTTCACGTCCGAGCCACCGGAATATTGGTTCGCGATGTATGGTGGCACGGTGCCTGGATCGAGTGTCCCCTTCCCGGGGTCCAAGGATCTGGTGCTGGAGCTCTATCGCAAGCTCGTCAGCCCCAACGTCGAGATGAAGGACCTCCAGGCGCAGACGCCGATCAATTCGCCCTTCGGCAATTTGAATCCCGGCGACTACAACCCCCACAACAAGTGGAATACGACGCACGGCATCGTGCACCTGACCGCACCGCCCAACGCGCTGACCGCCGAGATCCAGCTCGGCGCCGACGCCACCCAGCTCTATCATAATGCGCATGGCAATCCGGTGGTCGATCCCGACGCATTCATCGCGGGCACGGGCATGGGCGGGCCGAACCGCAACAGCGATCCGACGATAGCCGCTACCGTGAACGCGCTCGCCAGAGCGGGGGCCATGATCACGCTGGCAAACCCCGTCGGGCTCTACATGGATCACATCGACCTCGCAGGCTGGGAGTTTCCCGGCGGCATGAGCAGGAACGATTGCGTCCATGTCGTGCGCGGGCAGCCTCATCTCATCGAGCGCTTGGTCGTGGAAGTGCCCGGCGACGAGTTCACGGTGTCCGACATCACGATCGGCGGCGTTCCCATCGCGTTCGGCGGGCACATCGCCGAATGCATCACGGTCAAGCTCGTCGGCGCGGCGGGGGCGCTTGGCTCGACGAACAATCCGTCGCTGCCGATGCCGACCGTCGGAAATGTCGATCCCGTCGGCGCCCGCGAAGTTTTCGTACGCTCGCGAATGGGGGTGCCCAACGGGACCATCCCGGCCTTCGTCCATGAAAGCGGAGAACTGGAGCAGCGGGTGACCCGCGCAGCACTTGCAAGCGCGCGGCCCGTCAGGGGGGTCCGATGAGCAGCGCCGGTAACATGCCTTGGCCGCTCGAGCCTGTCCTCGACATGGACGACATCCAGGGGATCGCGGTGCCCGGCTTCCTGAAGCCGCATCAAATTCTGCTGGGCATTCGCTATCAGCGCAAAGAGGCCGACATGGCGAGCCTCAGAACGCTTCTGGCGAAGCTGACGCCCGATATCTCGACCGCGGCCGACACCTTGCGCGATCGCCGCGAACACCGGCAGTTGGCCAAATCGCCCAGCTCCAAGTCCTCCGACCAGAAGCAGAAGACGGTGTTCCCGCCCCTGGTGGCGATCGGCTTCGGCTACCAGGGACTGTTCGATCTCGCGGTCGGCGCCGCGCTGATCCCGAGCGTAGCGTACAAGAACGGGATGGTCGCGCGCTCTGCCTTGCTGGGTGACTCGACGACGCCGGGCACGCCCGGCAATCCGACGACATGGAGCGTCGGCAAGCCCAGTGAAGAACTCGACATTCTCGTGGTCGTCGCCGGCGACGACCGGAAATCTGTCCGGCTGCGCTCGGACGAGATCGTGAAGGCCTTCGTGGCCACCGGCGCCAAGGTCAACGAGCAGGTCGGCAATGTCCGGGACGACGTCGAGGGCCAGGTCGGTCACGAGCACTTCGGCTTCGACGATGGTGTGTCGCAACCTGGCGTCCGCGGACGGGCATCCGGCGCAGATGACGACTTCATCACCGACAGATATGTGGACCGCTCACAATTTCCGGCGGCCGCGCTCTATGGCTATCCGGGACAAGACCTGGTTTGGCCGGGTGAATTCGTCATCGGTTATCCGCAAACAGGCCCGGACCCGCTGATACCGGGCCCTGTCCTCGAACCATCACCGTGGTGGATGCGAAACGGGTCATATCTGGTCTATCGCCGCCTGTTGCAGGATGTCGGCCTGTTCTGGCGAACGATGCGCGATGAAGCGGAGCGTCTCTCCACCCTTCCCGGCTTCGACAAGATGGACGAGAAAACGCTTGCGTCCCGGCTGGTCGGACGTTGGCCGAGCGGAGCGCCCGTCAACCGGGTGCCCGAGGGCGACGACGAGGACCTGGGTGAGAACTCGTTCGCCAACAATCACTTCCGCTTTGATTCCAACACGCATGCCTTGAAGCTCATCGGCGGCAAGGACCCGTTTCCGCAGGCCGAGGCGGATCCGGTCGGACGGACGTGCCCGCTTGCCGCACACATCCGCAAGGTGAACACGCGAGATGCGCCCTCGGATATGGGCGGACGCAGTTCCACCTACGAGCGGAGACTCCTGCGCGTCGGCGTCCCCTTCGGCCCGTCACTCAAAAATCGCTACGCCAGGAAGGTGGAGGGCGAACCGGAGCGCGGATTGTTGTTCCTGAGCATTCAAAGCTCGATCGAGGAGCAATTCGAATTCCTCCAGGCGCGATGGATCAACGACGAAGCGCGACCCAAGGCACCGAGCGGCCACGACATGATCGTCGGGCAAAACGCCGCTACGGCGGACGGCGTGCGCAGGTGCGGCATTTTCGGCAAGGGATTGCAGCAGGCGCGGGTCGAGGCCGACGGAGAATTCGTGACGGCGTCCGGCGGAGGCTACTTCTTCGTCCCTTCGATCACGGCGCTCGGAACCGTCATTGCCGGCACGCAACCGGCGCTGTCCGTTCAACTCTCTGCCGATCACCGGCTGGAAGGTGTGAGCCCGGACAAGGATCTTCCGAAGGTGGCGCGCAAGACGTCTTCGGGACGCAAGACATCTTCGGGACGAAAGGCGCGCGGCAAGCGCTGACGCTACCCCTTCCGCACATCCCCCGCGTCGGCCTCGCTCGCCTCCAGCGACGCCGGCTCGATCCCGTAGCGCTTGGTCAGCGGCATCTGGGCGATGGCGAAGACCATCGTGATCGGCGTGACGCCGAACACCTTGAAGTTCACCCAGAAATCCGTGCTCTGGGTGCGCCAGACGATCTCGTTCAGGATGGCCATGCCGGCGAAGAACAGCGCCCAGCGCAGCGTGAGGATGCGCCAGCCCTGCGGGGTCAGGTTGAACATCTGGTCGAACATCACGGCGATGAAGGAGCGGCCGAACAACAGCCCGCCGCCGAGGATCGCCGCGAACAGGCCGTAGATGATGGTCGGCTTGACCTTGATGAAGGTCTCGTCGTGCAGCACCAGCGTCAGCGTGCCGAACACCAGCACGATCACGCCTGTCACGATCGCCATGATCGGGATGTGGCGCGTCACCACATAGGACGCGATCATCGCCGCGACGATCGCGACCATGAAGGCGCCGGTCGCGGCGAACAGATTGAACTTCGCATTCACGAAGAAGAACACGAGCAGCGGACCGAGCTCGGTCGCGAGCTTGAACAGCGGATGCGGCTGGGTCTTGTCCATTCTCAGCTTTCGATTCCGGCGATCGCGCGGGCGAAATCGCGCGCGGTGAACGGCGCGAGATCGTCGACGCCTTCGCCGACGCCGATGAAATGCACCGGCAGTTTGAATTTCTCCGCGAGCGCCACCAGGATGCCGCCGCGCGCGGTGCCGTCGAGCTTCGTCATCACGAGGCCGGTGACCCCCGCCGTGCGATGGAAGGCCTCGACCTGCGACAGCGCGTTCTGGCCGACCGTAGCATCCAGCACAAGCAGCACGGCATGCGGCGCAGTGTCGTCCACCTTGCGGATCACGCGCACGACCTTTTCGAGCTCGTTCATCAGCTCGGCCTTGTTCTGCAGGCGGCCGGCCGTGTCGATCAGGAGCACGTCGATGGCCTGCTCCTTCGCTGCCGTCAGCGCGTTGAAGGCGAGGCTTGCCGAATCCGAGCCCTGCGTGCCTGATATGACCGGCGTCCTGGTGCGCTCGCCCCAGACCTTGAGCTGCTCGATCGCGGCCGCGCGAAACGTGTCGCCGGCGGCCAGCATCACCTTGCGGCCTTCGGATGCGAATTTTTGCGAGAGCTTTCCGATGGTTGTGGTCTTGCCGGAGCCGTTGACGCCGACGACGAGGATGACGAACGGCTTCCTGCCCGCGTCGATCTCGAGCGGCTTTGCCACCGGCGCCAGCACCTTCTCGACCTCGGTGGCGACGACGTCCTTGACCTCGTCCGCCGAGATCGCCTTGTCATAGCGCCCCGTGCCGACGGCGTCCGCGATCCGCACCGCGACCGACGTGCCGAGGTCGGCGCGCAGCAGCACGTCCTCGATGTCGTCGAGCATGGCGCGGTCGAGCTTGCGCTTGGTGACGAGGTCGGCGACCGCGGTCCCGAGCGAGGACGAGGTACGCTTCAGCCCGTTGGACAGGCGGCGCCACCAGCTCAGCTTGGGGGGATCTGACGTGGTATCGTTCATGGTGGCGGTGTGTTAGCCGTTCCGGCTCCCAAACGAAAGTGTTGACCGAAAGTCTTGCAATTGCTCGATGTTCCCGAATTGACCGCCGACGAGATTCTGGCGCGCGTGCTCCATCGCGATGGGCTGATGCTGGTCATCGACAAGCCCGCCGGCCTGCCGGTGCATCGCGGCCCCAAGGGCGGGGCCAATCTGGAAACGTCGTTCGACGCGCTTCGTTTCGGCCTGCCGCGGCCGCCGGTGCTGGCCCACCGGCTGGACAAGGACACCTCCGGCTGCCTCGTGCTCGGCCGCCATCGCAAGGCGACGGCCTCGCTCGGCCTCCTCTTCAAGCACGGCAAGATCGGCAAGACCTACTGGACCGTGGTCGAGGGCGGCCCTGCCGAGGACGAAGGCACCATCGACATGCCGCTCGGCCGGCTCAATGCCGAGCGCGGCTGGTGGCAGAAACCCGATCCCGAGGGCCAGAAGGCGATCACCAACTGGAAGGTGATGGGCCGGGGCGACGGGCTGGCTTGGCTCGCCATGGAACCGGTGACCGGCCGAACCCATCAATTGCGGGTGCATTCGGCCGCGACCGGCTGGCCGATCTTCGGCGATAACATTTACGGCAACGGCCCGCGCTTCGGCGAGCCGCGGCTGCACCTGCATTCCCGCGAGATCGTGGTACCGATCTCCCGGAACAAGGAGCCGATCCGCGTGGTCGCGCCGGCCCCGCCCCACATGCATGAGAAGCTCCGCGCCTGCGGGTGGAACGGGGAATAACGTTGCCAGACCCTCATGGTGAGGAGGCCGCGTAGCGGCCGTCTCGAACCATGAAAAGGCCCCCTGTTGCAGCCGGGCCTCGATCCTTCGAGACGCCCGCTTCGCAGGCTCCTCAGGATGAGGGTCATGGGCCGTGGTTTACGAAACGTTCAGTGCTCGTCTCTATTAATAGCGATTGCTTAGAACAAGCTTCCGTCATCCGCTCAGGACGAGCAACGCGTCATGTCCACGGCCGAGTTTTCGATCATCGATGAAGTCGAATCCGCGATTCGGCTCGGCTCGGCGGAAAAGGGCCTGGAAACGGCCCGCCGCGTCACCGACCTCTTCCTCTCCTCCGCCGGAAGTTTTGACAACGAGCAGATCGCACTGTTCGACGACGTGCTCGAGCGCCTGATCGGCACCATCGAGCTGCGCGCCATCGCCGACATGGGCGCACGCGTTGCGCTGGCCGAGATCAGCGCGCAGCTTGCGCCGATCGCGCAGGCGCCGCCCTCCGTGATCCGCCGCCTCGCCAATAATGACGAAATTCGCATCGCCGGCCCCGTGCTCCAGGAATCCGCGCGCCTCGACGATGGCGAGCTGGTGAAGATCGCCTCCAGCAAGGGCGAATCGCATCTGCTCGCGGTCGCCGGTCGCTGGTGGCTCAAGGAGATCGTCACCGACGCGCTGCTGGCGCGGCGCTATCCCAGCGTCAGCCGGCGGCTTGCCGCCAATCCCGGCGCGCGCGTTTCCGGAAACGGATTTGCCGTCATCGTCGGGCAGGCCGAGGCCGATCCCGAGCTCGCCGTGAGCGTCGGCGTCCGCGTCGACCTGCCGTCCGACTTGCGCCGCCGGTTGCTGCGCTCGGCCACGGATACCGTGCGGACCCGTCTGCTGTCGCGCGCACCGCCGCATCTGTTCGAGGAGATCCAGGGCGCGATCGCCGCCGTGACCGTCGGTGTCGAGCGCGAGATGTCGGCCGTCCGCGATTTCGAAGGCGCCAAGCGGGCCATCGCAAATCTCAAGGCGACGGGCCAGCTGACCGAGGCGACGCTGCTCGGCTTCGCCACGCAGCGGCGCTACGAGGAAACCGTGGCTGCATTAGCGGCCCTGTCCGGATCGACCGTCGAAGTGATTCGCCCGCTGATGCAGAGCCTGCGCGAGGACGGCTTGCTGGTGCCGTGCAAGGCGGCCCAGCTCAGTTGGGAAACCACAGCCGCCGTGCTCGAGAGTCGCTTTGCCACCGGCGCGATGAAACCCGCTGATATCGCGAGGGCGAAAAGCAATTACGCGCGAATGACGTCGGAGAACGCGCGGCGGACGCTGCGATTCTGGCAGGTGCGGGCGTTGTAGGCCTGCTGCTCATCACACACTCCGCTGTCATTGCCCGCGAAAGCGGGCAATCCAGTATTCCAGAGACGGCAGCGATAGAACCGAGGAGCCGCGGCGTACTGGGTCGCCCGGTCAAGCCGGGCGACGACACTGATTACGTGGTCAGCCGCTCGCCATCACTGCCGGCAATCATCAGCGGCACCACACGGCCAACACGTTCGCCCGCGATCGCCACCGGCAGATAATGCTCCGTTCGGCCCTGGCTGTCGCTCTCGATCAGCACGTCACGCGTGGCGCCGGCCTCGGCTTGCAACCGCCGTCGTAACGCCGCTTCGCCCGCCGCACGCAGCCGCTTCGCACGCTCCTTGATCGCACCGCCCGCGACCTGCGGCATCCGCGCGGCCGGCGTGCCGGGGCGCGGCGAATACGGGAAGACGTGCAGGAACGTCAGACCGCACTCCTCCACGAGATCCAGCGAGCGCGAAAACATCTCCTCGGTCTCGGTCGGAAAGCCCGCGATGATGTCGGCGCCGAAGGCGATATCCGGACGCAGGCGGCGAACCTGGTCGCAGAACGCGATCGCATCGTTGCGCGAATGCCGCCGTTTCATGCGCTTCAAAATCATGTCGTCGCCGGATTGCAGCGACAGGTGCAGATGCGGCATCAGGCGCGCATCGTCGCCTATGGCATCCAGCAGATCGGCATCGGCCTCGATCGAATCGATCGAGGAGATGCGCAGGCGCTTCAGCTCCGGCACATGCCGCAAGATCTGCTTGGTCAGCATGCCGAGTCTTGGTGCACCCGGCAGGTCGGCGCCATAGCTGGTGAGGTCCACACCGGTCAGCACGATCTCGGCATGGCCGCGCGCAACAAGCGCCCGCACCTGATCGACCACCGCGCCCATCGGCACCGAGCGTGAATTGCCGCGGCCGTAGGGGATGATGCAGAACGTACAGCGATGGTCGCAGCCGTTCTGCACCTGGACGAACACGCGCGGCAGGCCGCTCGCAAAGCCGCCGATCAGATGCGGCGCCATCTGCTTCACCGCCATGATGTCGCTGACGGCGATCTTTTCGCTCGCACCGAGATCGAACGCGGCACGCGCATCGCGCCAGGCTTCGCTGCGCATCTTGTCGTCATTGCCGAGGACGCGATCGACCTCGGCCATGTCTGCGAACATCCGGCTCTGCGTCTGCGCCGCACAGCCGGTGACGACGATGCGCGCGCCCGGTCGTTCGCGCTTCAATTTACGGATCGACTGGCGCGCCTGCGCCACCGCTTCGTTGGTGACGGCGCAGCTGTTGATGACGATGGTATCGGAAAGGCCAGCGCCTTCAGCCTCGCGGCGGATCAATTCGGCCTCGAAGGCGTTGAGGCGGCAGCCGAAGGTGACGACGTCGACGGCCATCAGCCGACCGGCGCGAACAGCGCCGGATCGAAGGAGCCCTCATATTCGAAGGTCGCGGGGCCCGTCATCAGCACGTGGTCGTCGCTTTCACGCCATTCGATCCCGAGCTTGCCGCCGGGCAGCGTGATCTCGACATTGCGCTCGGTGCGCTTCAGCCGCGCGGCAGCGACCGCGGTCGCGCAGGCCGCCGAACCGCAAGCTCTGGTCAGGCCCGCGCCACGCTCCCAGGTGCGGATCGTGATGTGCTGGGGATCGACGATATGGGCGAGCGTGATGTTGGCACGTTCGGGGAAGATCGGATGATTTTCCAGCAGCGGACCAAAACGCTCGAGATCGTAGGCGTTGACGTCCTCGACCCAGAAGATCGCATGCGGATTGCCCATGCTCACCACTGAAGGCGAATGCAGGATCGGATTGTCGATCGGCCCGATCTGCAATTCGATGTAGCGGGTGTCGCGAAACTCTTCCGCCAGCGGAATCTCCTGCCAGCCGAACTTTGGCGCGCCCATATCGACGGTGTAGAGATCGGGCGCCGGGCCCTGCCAGCAATTGAGCAGGCCTGCGGCGGTCTCGAACGTTGCCGTGGTCTGCCCGGTCTTCTCGAAGATCCGCCGCACCACGCAACGCATGCCGTTGCCGCAGGCGCCGGCCTCGGAGCCGTCATTGTTGTAGATGCTGATGAAGGCCTCGGTCCCGTCGAACCGCGGCTTCCGGAGCACCATGAGCTGGTCGTAAGGCACGCCGCCCGGCGCGGACGCGACCGCGCGGGCGTCGTCCGGCGTCACCGGCGCGGCGGAATCACGCATGTCGACAACGACGATCTCGTTGCCGATGCCGTTCATCTTGGCAAATGCGTGGTTGGCCAGAGCGCTCATGAAATGTCCCGAATTTCGCCTGCCTTATATGGCGATCCTTGGCGGCTTGGCCAGTGATTTGCCGCCATGGCCATGACGCATCTGTCATGGGACGAATTCGGCACTCGCGTGTTAGAACGGCACGGTTCGCGCAATCCGGGACGCGCGGCCGGCTCAAGGCCTTGGGGACGTAAGGCCTTGGCGCATAAGCCCTTGGGGAGAATAGAATGAATCGTTTTTGTCGCCTCGCACTGCTCGCGCTGATCCCGGCAGCGACCATGTCGTTTGGCGTGCCCGGCGCTCTGGCGCAGACCCCGAGCCCGGCGCCCGCCGCGTCGGCCAGCCCCTCGCCGGCTCCGTCGGCCTCGCCCTCCCCGGCCGCAAGTGCCGCACCGGCGCCCGCGGCGGCGCCCTCTCCGGCGCCATCGCCTGCGGCCAGCGCTTCGCCCTCACCCGCTCCGGCGGCCCCACCGCCCGCTGCGGCCGCGACGCCTGCCCCGGTGCAGACCGCCGATCCCTTTGGCCTGGAGACCACGCTCGAGCCGAAGAAGGTCGTGATGGTCAAGGGCACTGCCAATTGGGATTCGGCCTTCGACACGCTGATCGACGCTTTCAAGGCGCTGAACACGCTGCTGGACAAGCAGGGCATCAAGCCCGCCGGCAATTCGATGATCGTCTACACCTCGACCGACGACACCGGCTTCACCTTCCTGGCCGAGATCCCGGTCGAGCAGGACCCGAAGAACCTGCCCAAGGACATGAGCATCGGCAAATCGCCGGAAGGCAAGGCGTTGAAATTCGTCCATCGCGGCTCCTACGACAACATGGACAACACCTATGAGGCGATCACCAATCACCTCGACGACAAGAAGCTGGAAGCCAAGGACACCTTTATCGAGGAGTACCTCACCGATCCCCTGAAGACGGCCGAGGACAAGCTCGTGATCAACGTGTTCGTGCCATTGAAGTGAGAGAGATGAAGAAGCCTGCCGTCCTTTTTACGTCTATTGCCGCCGCTTTCGCCGCCACTCTGCTGGCGACGCCCGCACGCGCGGACGATTTTCCCTCCGCGATCTCGGTGAGCGGCGAAGCCACGATTTCCGCGGCACCCGATCTCGCGCAGATCGATGCCGGCGTCGCCAACGACGCCAAGACGGCGAAGGAAGCCTCCGACGCCAACAACGCCGCGATGGGCAAGGTGCTGCTGGCGCTGAAGGGCGCCGGCATCGCCGAGAAGGACTATCAGACCTCGCGCCTGTCCTTGCAGCCGCAATACGGCCAGAACAAATCCACCGGCGCTTCGCCCGTGGTCGGGTTCCGCGCCTCTAACCGCGTCACCGTGAAGATCCGCGACGTGACCAAGGTCGCTGGCATCATCGACACGCTGGTCGGCGCCGGCGCCAACGACATCGGCAACATCTCCTTCGAGGTGACGCAGGCCTCAAAACTGCTCGATGACGCCCGCGAACAGGCGGTCGTGGACGCCCGCCGCAAGGCCGAGATCTACGCCAAGGCCACCGGCGTCACGCTCGGCGCGCCGCTCAGCGTATCCGAGGGCGGCGCTCCGGTGCCGCTGTTCAAGGCAAGAATGGCGACCGCGCCGATGGCGGCGCCCGCGGCAGTCGCCCCGGGCGAGGAAACGCTGTCGGTGACGGTGAATGTGAGCTGGGCGATTATTCGCCCTGAAGGCAAATAAGTCTCTTGTCCCGGACGCGCTGCAGCGTGAAACGCCGCTGCGCAGGGCCGGGACCCAGAAAGCCAACGGCACGTGCTGCTGCATGGGCCCCGGCTCTGCAGCGCACCGTCGAAGAGACGCTGCGCTGCATCCGGGGCAAGTTGTGTACGTGGATGGAGTCAGATCTCCACCACCTGCCCCGGCTGCATCGCCACAAACTGCTCCTGCGGAATCTTCGCGGCATCCAGCGCTTCGACCAGCGCCTTCGCCGGCGCGTCGATCGCTTCGTCCGTCAGCTGGAACGTGCCGTGATGATGTCCGAGCGCGGCTTGCGCGCCGCAATCGGCCAGCGCCTTCACGGCGTCTTCCGGATTCATGTGCTGGTCGCGCATGAACCAGCGCGGCTCGTAGGCGCCGATGGGAAGGATCGCCAGACGCAGCGGCCCGTGCTTCTCGGCGACGCGGCGGAAATGCCCGCCGTCGCCATAGCCGGAATCGCAGACGACGTAGATTTTTCCCGCAGGCGTCTCCAGCACGAAACTCGCCCACAGCGCCTTGTTGCGATCGAACATGCCGCGCGCCGACCAGTGCCGGGTCGGCACCAGCGTCACGGCGATGCCGCCGCCGAGCTCGACGCGGTCGTGCCAATCGAACGCCTCCGCCTTGATCGACGAGTCGGCGCTGCGCATCGTCACGTCATTGCCGAGTGGCGTCACCACGCGCGGCGCAAAATTCTTCGCGAGCCGCGACAGCGTCGCAATATCCAGATGATCGTAATGACCGTGCGAGACCAACACGACGTCGATCTTCGGGAGCTTCTCGAACGCAATGCCGGGGTCGTTGTGCCGCTTCGGTCCGGCAAAGCTGACGGGCGAGACCCGCGAGGACCAGACGGGATCGACGAGGATGTTGAGGCCGCCGGCCTGGACCAGCCAGCTGACGTGGCCGACGAAGGAGAGCCGCACCTTGTCGCCCTCGATGCGCTGCGGCGGCGTGTCGGCATGGGGGTTGGGCACCCAGTCGGGCCAGTCCGCGCGCTGCCCCCGGCCACCTAATTGCCACCGCAGCACCTCGCCGAGCGATCTCGGCGGCGCCCCGTCGGGATCGAAGAAGGTCAGGCCGTCAAAATGGTCGGAGACCGGGCCGTCATAGGTTTTCATGCGGGACATCCAGAGAGGCGGAACACCAACCAGCGCGGCGCCACCGGCGAGCGATCCAAAGAGGCGGCGGCGGGTGATCGGCACAAGCGGGCTTCAGGGATGGTAACGGAGGTAAGTCATCATCTCCTATATGGGCGGAGCCCAGGCAAAAGGAACCGGTCGCCAAAAGCTCCGTATTTTCATAGCCTTGCCCTGGCAAAGGCACCCCGGCGCCCTAACTTTCCTTGACTTTTGGGCGGGAGCGGCGTTTAACCCCGCCACTTTCTCGGAAAGGCTTTCTTTTCGACCCGCCCACTGGCCCTGGAGGCCAGAGGCCAACGCCCGACAGCGCTGTGCGCCCTCGGGCGTAAAGGTGTTTGGAAGATCGCTTGCTTAGGAAGTGGTCATCGCCCGACTTGATCGGGCGATCCAGTATCCCAGAGGCAGCTCGGCTGAACCGAGGTGCCGCGGCGTACTGGATGCCCCGGTGAAGCCGGGGCATGACACTGGTGAACGCGGCAACCCTGCGCGAGCAGGACAAGGGACAACGGCATTGTTCGACAATCTGTCGGAACGGCTTGGTGGCATTCTCGATCGTCTGACGGGGCGCGGTGCGCTGACCGAAAAGGACGTCGACGCCGCGATGCGCGAGGTGCGCCGCGCGCTGCTGGAGGCCGACGTCGCGTTAGAGGTGGTGCGCAGCTTCACCGAGCGCGTCCGCGAGCAGGCGATCGGCGCCACCGTCGTCAAGTCGGTCACGCCCGGCCAGATGGTGGTCAAGATCGTCCATGACGAGCTGATCAACACGCTCGGTGCCGAAAGCCAGACCATCGACATCAATTCCGTGCCGCCGGTTCCGATCATGATGGTCGGCCTGCAAGGCTCCGGTAAGACCACCACCACCGCCAAGCTCGCCCGCCGCATGGTCCAGCGCGACAAGCGCAAGGTGCTGATGGCTTCGCTCGACATCTATCGCCCGGCGGCGATGGAGCAGCTGGCCGTACTCGGGCGCGATCTCGACATTCCGACGCTGCCGATCGTCGCCGGCCAGCAGCCGGCTCAGATCGCGAAGCGCGCGCTGGAGGCCGGCAAGCTCGGCGGCTACGATGTCGTGCTGCTCGACACCGCCGGCCGCACCACGCTCGACGAAGACATGATGGCGGAAGCGGCTGCGATCAAAGCCGCTGCCAATCCGCATGAAGTGCTGCTGGTCGCCGACAGCCTCACCGGCCAGGACGCGGTCAACCTTGCCCGCGCCTTCGATCAGCGCGTCGGCCTCACCGGCATCGTGCTGACACGCGTCGACGGCGACGGCCGCGGCGGCGCCGCGCTGTCGATGCGCGCCGTCACCGGCAAGCCGATCAAGCTGATCGGCACCGGTGAAAAGACCGATGCGCTGGAAGATTTCCATCCCGACCGTATCGCCGGCCGCATCCTCGGCATGGGCGACGTGGTCTCGCTGGTCGAACGTGCCGCCGCCAACATCGACGCCGAAAAGGCCGCGCGCACCGCCGAGCGCATGCGCAAGGGTCAGTTCGACCTCAACGACATGCGCGAGCAGCTGTTGCAGATGGCGAACATGGGCGGCATCAGCGGGCTGATGGGCATGATGCCCGGCATCGCCAAGATGAAGAACCAGATCGCGGCAGCCGGCATCGACGACAAGATCTTGAAGCGCCAGGTCGCGGTGATTGACTCCATGACGCGCGACGAGCGCCGTCATCCCGACCTGCTCAAGGCCAGCCGCAAGAAGCGCATCGCCGCAGGAAGCGGCCAGAGCGTCGAGCAGGTCAACAAGCTGCTCAAGATGCACCGGAACATGGCCGACGTGATGAAGGCCATGGGCTCGGGCAAGCGTGGCCCGCTCGCCGGCATTGCGCAGGCGATGGGCTTTGGCGGCGGCATGAAGCCGCCCTCACCGGAAGAGATGAAGGCGTTGCAGGAGAAGATGCAAGGCGGCGGACAAGGTCTGCCCAGCCTGCCGAAGGATTTGCCCGCTGGTCTGCGCACCGGCCTGCCCAACGTTCCCGGACTGACCGGGCTGAGCGGCAAGCCGACGCTGCCGGGCCTCGGCGGATTTCCGGGCAAGAAGAAATGAGGAATTCGTCGCGAGGGATCCTAAGCATCTCGCGCGACGCGGAATACCAATCAACCGAACAAACTGTACTTTGAAGGAGAACCAGATGTCCGTCGTTATCCGCCTCGCTCGTGCAGGCACCAAGAAGCGCCCCGTCTATCACGTCGTCGTCGCCGATTCGCGCTTTCCCCGCGATGGCCGCTTCATCGAGCGTCTCGGTTATTTCAACCCGCTGTTGCCGAAGGACAACGAGGCCCGCCTCAAGCTCGACATGGACAAGGTGAAGGCCTGGGTCGCCAAGGGCGCGCAGCCGTCGGACCGCGTGGCGCGTTTCCTCGACGCCGCCGGCGTCAAGAAGCGCGAAGCGCGCAACAACCCTGAGAAGGCCGTGCCGCGCAAGGAGCGCAAGGCGCAGGCCGAAGCCGCCGCGAAGGGTTAAGGCCAGACCATGTCGGCGCTGGTCTGCGTCGCGCGGATCGGCGCCGCGCATGGTGTGCGCGGTGCGGTCAAGCTGTGGACCTTCACCGAAGATCCCTTTGCGGTCAGGCGCTACGGGCCGCTTCTGTCCAAGGATGGCAAGCGCCAGTTCGAGGTCGCGCAGGCGCGCGAAGCCAAGGATCATCTGGTCGCGACGTTCAAGGGCGTCACGACCCGCGATGAGGCCGAGCGCCTCAACGGCATCGAGCTCTACGTCGCGCGCGAAAAGCTGCCCGCGACCGACGAGGACGAATATTACCACACCGACCTGATCGGGCTCGCCGCCGTCACCACCGACGGCGACGCGCTCGGCCGCGTGCTCGCGATCCACAATTTCGGCGCCGGCGACATCATCGAGATCGCTCCGCCCAAAGGATCTGCAAAGGGCACGACGATGCTGCTGCCGTTCACAAACGCGGTGGTGCCGGAAGTCGATCTCACAGGCGGCCGCGTCGTGATCGCGCTGCCGCAGGAGATCGAGGGTGAGGACAAGGACGAAGCCCTATCCACGGGTCGTCCCCGCGAAGGCGGGGACCCATAATCGCAGGCCGTGGTTTTTTGGCTAAGCTGGTAGCCTCGATCATCGCAAAACGAAGTGCGATGGTTATGGGTCCCGGGCTCGCGCTCCGCGCGCCCCGGGACGACGAGATCGGGAAGCCATGACGACCTCCTCACCCTGGCGCGCGACCGTGCTGACGCTGTTTCCGGAGATGTTTCCGGGGCCGCTCGGCGTGAGCCTGGCCGGCCGGGCGCTGGCTGGCGGGCTCTGGGAGCTCGAGGCGCGGGACATCCGGGCCTCGGCCACCGACCGGCATCGGAGCGTCGATGACACCCCGGCCGGCGGCGGACCCGGCATGGTGCTGCGGGCCGATGTTCTGGCGGCGGCGATCGATGCCGTCGAGATCGGCCCGGACCGGCCGAAACTGCTGATGAGCCCGAGGGGTCGGCCATTGACCCAGGCCCGGGTGGTGGAGCTGGCCGAGGGTCCGGGTCCCCTGATCGTTTGCGGACGGTTCGAGGGCGTGGACCAGCGGGTGATCGACGGACGGGGCCTGGAGGAGGTCTCGATCGGCGACTACGTGCTGTCCGGGGGCGAGATCGCAGCGCTGGTCCTGATCGACGCCTGCGTCCGGCTGTTGCCCGGCGTGATGGGCAAGGAGGCCTCGGGAACCGAGGAAAGCTTCTCGGAGGGCCTCCTCGAATACCCCCAATACACCCGCCCGCAGCTGTTCGAGGGGGCTCCGATCCCGGAGACCCTGACCTCCGGCGACCACGCCAAGGTTGCAGCCTGGCGGCGGGCACAATCCGAGGCCCTGACCGCGGCCCGGCGGCCTGATTTGTGGGCCCAAATCCCGGCCAAAGCCCCGAATCGGGCAAGACGCCAAAAAACGCCAAAAAACAAGACAGACGGGTGACAAACCCTCCGGCTTGCCTTATAGGAGCGGCCACATCCGCAATAGCTGGATCAACGAATTTCGCGCAGCCCCCGTCCTGCGGCTGGGCGCGCCGATGGAGACTTACCCATGAACCTGATCCAACAGCTCGAAAAAGAGCAATTCGACAAGCTCTCCGCCAGCAAGGAGATTCCGGAGTTCGGTCCCGGTGACACCGTGATCGTCAACGTGAAGGTCGTCGAAGGCGACCGCACCCGCGTGCAGGCCTATGAAGGCGTCTGCATCGGCCGTTCCGGCGGCGGCCTCAACGAGAGCTTCACCGTCCGCAAGATCTCCTATGGCGAAGGCGTCGAGCGCGTGTTCCCGCTGCTCTCCCCGATGATCGACTCGATCAAGGTGGTGCGCCGCGGCAAGGTGCGTCGTGCCAAGCTCTATTACCTCCGCAACCTTCGCGGCAAGTCGGCCCGCATCGTCGAGAAGACTGAGCACGCCAAGGCCGTCAACGAGTAAGCACCGCTACCAGACGAGTTCTAGAGAGCGCGGGGCAAAACCCCGCGCTTTTTTGTTGCGTCAGCCGTGCGCGTCAAACCCCTCGCGCTTCCAAATCGGCCTGCTATATATTCTTGGAATGTTTCCAGATCAGACCAGCCTCGCCCCCGTCACGCGCATCGTCATCGACGATCGCTCGCGGCTGCCTGGCCGGTTCTTCGGACGCTTCGCGACCTCGGCAACGTCAGAGCTTACGCGCGCAGCCTAAAAGCTGCGCTGACGATTTTGTTGCCCGCGCGTGACCGCGCATATCCGCACCACAACATTCCTGGAGCTGAAGCTCATGTCCAAGCCGACCACATTGTACGACAAGATCTGGAACGACCATCTGGTGCACGAAGCCGACGACGGCACCTGCCTGCTCTATATCGACCGCCATCTGGTGCACGAAGTAACCTCGCCGCAGGCGTTCGAAGGTCTGCGCGCCACCGGCCGCAAGGTGCACTCGCCGGAAAAGACGCTCGCCGTCGTCGACCACAACGTGCCGACCACCGATCGCACCAAGCCGAATCCCGATCCGGAGAGCATCGAGCAGATCAAGGCGCTGGCCGAGAACGCCAAGCAATTCGGCATCGAATATTACGACGAGTTCGACAAGCGCCAGGGCGTCGTCCACGTTATCGGCCCCGAGCAGGGTTTTACGCTGCCCGGCACCACCATCGTCTGCGGTGACAGCCACACCTCGACGCATGGCGCGTTCGGCGCGCTCGCGCACGGCATCGGCACCTCCGAGGTCGAGCACGTGCTAGCGACGCAGACGCTGATCCAGAAGAAGGCGAAGAATATGCGCGTGACCGTCGACGGCAAATTGCCTGAAGGCGTGACGGGCAAGGACATCATCCTCGCCATCATCGGCGAGATCGGCACTGCCGGCGGCACCGGCTACGTGCTGGAATACGCCGGCGATGCGATCCGCGCGTTGTCGATGGAAGGCCGCATGACGGTCTGCAACATGTCGATCGAGGGCGGCGCGCGCGCCGGCCTGGTTGCGCCCGACCAGAAGGCGTTCGACTTCCTGCGCGGCCGCCCGAAGGCGCCGAAGGGCGCGGACTGGGACGCGGCGATGCGCTACTGGGAGAAGCTGCGCTCCGACGACGGCGCGCATTTCGACCACGAGCTGCGCCTCGACGCTGCCAAGCTGCCGCCGATCGTGACCTGGGGCACCTCGCCTGAGGACGTCATCTCGGTGACCGGCATCGTGCCCGATCCGGACCAGATCGCGGACGAGGCCAAGCGTCTCTCCAAGCACCGCGCGCTGAAATATATGGGCCTGACCGCGGGCACGAAGATCACCGACATCAAGCTCGACCGCATCTTCATCGGCTCCTGCACCAACGGCCGCATCGAAGACTTACGCGCTGCCGCCAAGATCGCGGAAGGCAAGACCGTTTCAGCGCATGTCAACGCCATGGTCGTGCCGGGCTCCGGCCTCGTGAAGGAGCAGGCCGAGGCTGAGGGCCTGGACAAGATCTTCATCAAGGCCGGCTTCGAATGGCGCGAGCCCGGTTGCTCGATGTGCCTCGCGATGAACCCGGACAAGCTGGCCCCGGAAGAGCGCTGCGCCTCAACCTCGAACCGCAACTTCGAGGGCCGCCAGGGTTTCAAGGGCCGCACGCATCTGGTGTCGCCGGCGATGGCGGCAGCCGCCGCGATCGCGGGTCACTTCGTCGACGTCAGGGAGTGGCGGTAAGCCGCTCCCTGCAATTTGAGCTAAAGCGGCAAACGGCCGTTAATCGGCATCGCCGACACTGCGTCCTCGCGACGGTTTCGCGAGGACACAGCTCATGGCCAACAAGCCTGAATATGTCGATCTGATCGGCGAGGCGACGCGCCAGCACCGGCGGCGCGCAACGCCCTTGCCCATCGTCGCCAAGCCCGAGGTCGAGGAGACCTCGAAGCTCAGCCGCTGGCCGCCGGCGATGATCAAGCAGTGGAAGCTCGAGAACCTGACGCGGTGGAAGCCGGCGTCATGGAAATTGAAGGATTGGCTCTAGGCCAAGCTCACCGTCATGCCCGGGCTCGTCCCGGGCATCCACGAATTTTCTTCGCAGCACAAGAACGTGGATGGCCGGGACAAGCCCGGCCATGACGAGTGCGGAGCTAGCAGCAACTCACATTACCAATAGCGGTACGGATAGTGCCAGCGATGCCACCGGCAGACGCGGCGCGGGCCGTAATAGGTCCAGATCACCCGACAGCGGCGCGGATAGTGGTAGTAGGGATAGTAGCCGCCGTAATAATAGCGCCGGTGGAAGTGACGATAGCCGTAATGCGGGCGATAGATCCCGTAGCGATGAAAACCGCCATAGTGGCGAAATCCGCCGTAGCGATAGCCGCCACCGTGAAAGGCCGGCGCGGCGCGGAAGCCGCCGATATGGCCGCCACGAAAGCCACCGCCGCGGAAACCGCCGATATGCCCTCCGCCACCATGGAAACCACCGCCACGAAAACCGCCGCCGCCATGGAAGCCGCCACCATGTCCACCACCGCCGCCACCGTGGCGAACCTGCGTGATCATGTCGTCGCTTGCAGCCTTCGCCGCCGGCAACGGCGTCGGATTGATCGGAGTCATCGCTTCGGCACGTTGTGCAGTCCCGGCCGACAGCATCAGCGTGGCAACGGCCGCGAGCCCGAGCAAGCGTATCGGGCTTGTCCGAGCTTCCAAGATCCTCAGCATGGAATTCTCCCTGAATCTGAACGGCGGCATTGCGGCGCAGCGTCGCTCGCATCGCTGTTCAATTGCAGTCGCTCCCAAGATTAAATTAGGGACAGCGACGTGAACGCCTTGTGAATGAACAAGCTTCCTGCCGAGGCGCCGTGCCACGACAAAAGGAATTCGAAAGATGACCGTCTACGCGATCGCGCAATTGAAGATGACGGACCGCGCGGCCTATGACCGCTATCAGGCGCGGTTCTTCGACGTGTTCAGAAAGTACAATGGACGGCTGCTCGCCGCCGACGAGCAGCCGCGCGTGCTCGAGGGCCCGTGGCCGTTCGACAAGCTCGTCATGATGTCATTTCCCGACGAGGCGGCGTTCCTCGCCTTCTCGAATTCGCCGGACTACGAAGAGATCTCGCGCGATCGCAAGGCGGGCGCGCAGGCAACCGTGCTGCTGGTCAGGGGATTTGCGCCGGCGGGCTAACGCGGCGCGTCACCACCACGGCCCGTAGCCGAACACGAAGGGTGCCGGCACGCCGTAGGGATAGGGACGATAGTAGATGGGCCGCGCGTAATAGTGCGGATCATGGGGCGCTGAGCGCCGCGCAACGGCATGGTGTCTTGCGTGCCGTCTCGCATCGAAAATCGCTGTCCCGGCCGAGGCATCCGACTTCGTCACACTCTGCGCGGTTGAAGCGCGAGGCAAACCCGCCGCGAGCCCGGCGACAACGGCCAATGCAATCCATCTCGTCATGACGAACTCCGCCCTCAAGATGCGGGCATCACGCGGCCGTTGAAGCGCGTCAGCCCCGCCGCCAGTAGCAGCTCATATGCGGCACGATCACCGTGCCGCTCGGCCGATATTCCTGCACATAGGTGGCGTTGCACTCGCGGACCGCATCGGGACCCGGATAGTAGCGCGGATAGACGCCGTCCGGAGCGTAGTAGGGCGTGACGCGCAGCCGGGCGGGCGGGCGCCTGCGCGGCGGGGGAACGTCGTCTGGCGAGGCCGCCTGGGCCAGCCTGACACCGGCGCCGGCCGTCTGGGCTTCGGCACCAACGCAAAATTGCGAAAACAACCCCATGCAAAGTAGAACCAGTACTGCTGTTCCTGCCCGCATCGCACCACCACCCACTTGAGCTATCCCCTTGAGGCGCCGTACGCTCCCCGTTTTCGCGCGCGGCGTCAACTCTTCGTCGCCCTCTATAAAGCCGGATGCATCGCCACGGAACCCGCGCTAAGAAAAGCCCATGTGGACGGAATTGAAAGCGCCCTCGCTGGCCGAGATGGAAACGACGGCGCATGACATCTTCGAGCGCCTGCCGGCGGAATTTCGCGGCCTCTGTGAGGGCGTGATCCTCCGCGTCGACGACTTCCCGACCGAGGAAGTGATGGACGAGATGGAATGCGAGAGTGAGTTCGACCTGCTCGGCCTGTTCCAGGGCGTCGGCCTGCCCCAGCAGAGCCTGGGCGACGTGGCGCGGCTGCCGAACATGGTCTGGCTCTACCGCCGGCCGATCCTGGATTACTGGGCCGAGCACGACGAGAGCCTCGGCCACATCGTCCGCCACGTCCTGATCCATGAGATCGGCCACCATTTCGGCCTATCGGACGACGATATGGCGGCGATTGAGGCTCAGGCGGAGTAGGACGTCATCGGTTGCGTATGGTTGGCGCAGCGAGAAGCATCGTCAGTCGATAGTCGGACCAGCCCGCGAGAGACAGCGACACCTGCTGATAATGCAGCAGTCCCATGGTCGGATGATCGAACGCACGCTCGCCGCCTTCGCGTGCCAGAACCCCCTGCGTCTCCCAGCAGCGTTCGAAGTCGGGGCTTCCAACTCTCAGTTCCTCGACGAGCCGGCGAATGTCCGGATCGTCGGAATAGGCTGTAACAGCGGCGCGGAATTCTGCGACGACGCGTTGCGCGCGTGAGGTCCAGTCGAGGATCAGTGTTCGCGCCTCGGGCCTGAGGAAGATGTAGCGCAGAAGATTTTTTTCGCCGTCAGCATCGAGCCATCCGGCAAACAACCGGGACGCTTTCGCATTCCAACGACGCGCGCCCCATGTGCGATCGAGAATGTAGGCCGGCCCATCGATCGCATCGACGCAGGCCAGCACCTCCTCAGGCGGATCATCGCTGTGGCCGGGACGCTCGGGATCGCGCTTGCCCCCAACTTCGAACAGATAGCTGCGCTCCGCTCGTGACAGGCGCAATCCGCGTGCGAGGCGCGCAAGTGTCGAAGCCGAGACGGAGACATCGCGACCCTGCTCGATCCACGTGTACCAGGTGACGCTCAATCCGCAGAGCTGAGCGACCTCCTCGCGCCGGAGGCCGGGCGTGCGCCGCCGTGCTCCGGCGGCGAGGCCGAATTCTGCCGGAGACTGGCGCTCCCGGAGCGCGCGCAGGAACGCGCTGAGCGAGAGAGCTGGAGCGATCGGGCCTGATCCCTTCATGGTGGTTTTTATACCAGCATAAATAACATTCTTAAACGGGTATAATCGGCATGCTAACTCTTTGCCGCTGCGGCGTCGCTGCGGAAAGGACGAACGGGTATGGGCAGGCAATTCGCAAGGATCGAACCCGAGCACAGGGCTTTCATCGAACGGCAGAAGATCTTCTTCGTCGCGAGCGCCCCGCCGAAGGGACGCATCAACGTGTCTCCCAAGGGCCTGTCGTCATTCCGGGTGCTGGGAGAGAGCGACGTCGCCTACCTCGATTGCACCGGCAGCGGCAGCGAGACCCGTGCGCATCTGACCGCCTCCGACGACAAGCGGCTGACCATCATGTTTTGCGCCTTCGACGGCGCCCCGATGATCCTGCGGCTCTATGGCCAGGCTCGATCGCTCATGCGCGGCACGCCGGAATATTCCGATCTCGTTCCTGACTTCGAGGACATGGCAGGCGCACGCCAAATCGTGCGCCTCTCGGTCGACCTCGTGCAGACGTCATGCGGTATGGGCGTGCCGCTGTTCGACTACAGACAAGAACGCGGCAGCCTCGTGCGCTACTGGACGGCGCAGGGTGTCAACAATTTGCGAAAATACTGGGGTCTGAAGAACATGAAGAGCATCGACGGCCTGCCGACCGGCTTTGCCCCTGACAGCATGGCTCCGCCAGGCTGAAGACGAACCTCGATTTACGCCCCTTAGGCCTGCCGAATCCGGCCTAGGATTTGTGTGCCAACCGGGCTAAATAGCCCTCCCCTGACTTCAAACCGGGAAGCCTGAAATGGACAAGTTCACCACGCTGGAAGGCGTCGCGGCGCCGCTGAAGATCATCAATGTCGACACCGACATGATCATTCCGAAGCAGTACCTCAAGACCATCAAGCGCACCGGCCTTGGCAAGGGGCTCTTCTCCGAGCAGCGCTACAAGGACGACGGCAGCGAGAATCCGGATTTCGTCCTCAACCAGCCCGCCTATCGCAATTCGAAGGTGCTGGTCGCCGGCGACAATTTCGGCTGCGGCTCGAGCCGCGAGCACGCGCCCTGGGCGCTGCTCGACTTCGGCATCCGCTGCGTGATCTCGACCTCGTTCGGCGACATCTTCTACAACAACTGCTTCAAGAACGGCATTCTGCCGATCCGCGTCTCGCAGGAAGACCTCGACAAGCTGTTCGACGACGCCGAGCGCGGCGCCAATGCGACGCTGACGATCGACCTGCCGAACCAGGAGATCCGCGGCCCCGACGGCGGCAAGGTCAAGTTCGAGATCGACCCGTTCCGCAAGCACTGCCTGATCAACGGCCTCGACGACATCGGCCTGACGATGGAGAAGAAGGCCTCGATCGACACCTACGAGGAAAAGCTCAAGCGCGAGCGCGCCTGGGCCTGAGGTCGAGCTCCAGTTCGAGCCCCGGTGCTGATAGCGCCGGGGCTTTTTCTTTGTCCTGATTAACCCCTAGACTGACGCGCATGCTGCCCGACATCGTCACCTTCTGGCACGGCCCGATGGACGCACTGCGCCAGACCTGTCTGCGCTCGCAGTTAGCTGCCGGCCACAAGGTCACGGTCTACAGTTTCGACACCATTCCCGGCCTGCCCGCGGGCATCGGGAATGCGGACGCCGAGGCGATCCTGCCGCATGCGTTCTCCGAACGATTGCGACCGCCGCAGCCGGACGGAAGCTGGCGCGACTGGACCACGCTTCAGTTCAGCGACTTCTTCCGCATGAAGCTGATGGCGAAGAACCTCGGCCTCTGGCTCGATGCCGACGTGCTGCTGCTGAAACCCGTCGAGATCGATCCGGCAAAACCCTACTTCGCCTGGGAGCGGCCGCGCCAGCTCGGCAATTCCGTGATCTATCTGCCGGCGGAGCACGGCATCGTTGCCGCCTTCGAGGAGCTGATGGAGCAGGAGGAGCTGACGCCGAACTGGCTGTCGGTGCGCCATCGCATCACCTTCATGATGCGTCGCCTGCGCGGGGGCTCGAACCGTCTCTCGGACATTCGCGTCGCGATCTTCGGGCCGGCGGCGCTCACCGCGCTCGCGCGCCGCACCGGTGAACTACAGAACGCGCTGCCGAAGCAATCGTTCTACGCCGTGCATGCCGAGCCAAAACTGTTCTTCGATCCCTCGAGCTATCTCGGCCTCGTCACCGCCCCCGAGATCATCGGCCTGCACATCTCGCCCAAGGGCCGCGGCGGCGAAAAGCCGATCCCGGGCAGCCTGTATGCGTGGGCGACGGAACGGTTCGCGTAACTCAGTCCGCTACTCGGCGCTCTCCTGCCCCGGACGCAGCGCAGCGCCATAAGCGCGTTCACGCGCGTCTTCGACGCGCTATGGTGATGCGCTGCGGAGCCGGGGCCCAGAGATGCGGCGAGATGGGTCCCGGCTCTGCGGAGCGGCACTTCGCGCCGTACCGCGTCCGGGACACGAAACCAACCACCAACGCGCCACACTCCAACGCTTCCAAATTTGATCCAGCGCAACGCGCCTCTGCACCATTGTGCCTAATCTGGCTCCAATTCCGCCGCCCGAATGGAGCTTTCCATGAGCACCGCAAGCAGGCCTTATCCCATCGTTCAGGACCTCATCGAGTCCTTTGCCGCCTGGCTGAAGCATCGCCGCGAGATGAACGAGATGCGGCAGCTTGATCGCGCCGATTTCGACCGGATCGCGCAAGATCTCAGGATCGCGCCTGACGATCTGGAGGAGCTGGTCCGTCACGGCAAGCACGCCGCCGACGAGCTGCCGAAGATGCTCGAGCAGCTCGGCATCAGCGCAGACAGGCTCGGTCGTGCACAGCCGCTGCTGCTCCGCGACATGGAGCGCGTCTGCTCGCTCTGCAATCACAAGGGACAATGCGACCGCGATCTCGCCGAGGGCACCGCCGCGGAGAACTACCACGGCTATTGTGGCAATGCATCGACGCTGGAGTCGCTCGATCGGGCCGACGTCGCCCCGCGCTGACGCGTCGTCGGGATCGAAAAGATCAGATCGTGCCGCTTCGCGCGCAAGCGTCGCGCTGGGCAAATCCTTTCACGAGCTTTCTGCACGCTCGATAGCGCTCTTCCATACTCGCTCCGCCGGCATGACCTGGAGGGCCAGGTTCGGCCGCGCTCTCTTTCTTGACTGCATGAGGTCGCGCAGTCTTATCGCGTTTGGTCGGAGGCTCGGCATCCTCGGGCACCGGCACAAGCTGCCAGACTGGACGAAGCTCGATATTCGCGGTCTCTGACGGCTTCTCCTTATTGACGGAAGTCAGGGCAAGGACGTTCTTGTCCAGCTTGGCCGTAACAGGCGTCCCATTGATGGAGAATTTATCGTTCGAAATGTACTCGACGAACGATTTGTATCCCGCCACATCCTTCACCCATGATTGTTTCGTGGGCGGCCCCCAGAGGTAGTATCCCTTGGCCAAGCCCGTCGCGGAGACCTCCGTGACGATCAGCATGGCGTAGCGTCCCTTGCCATCGGTCCACCCACGCTTGTTGGACCACACGCCGACAAACCTGGAATTGGCGTTGAGTGGATCGTTCTGATCGGACGAGATGGTGAAGCTCGGCAATTCGAGTTGCTGAGCTGCCGCGATGACAGAGATTTTTTTGTTGTCGTCGGGCGTAAATGGATTTCGTACGGCGCGCTTGGCATCAGCCTCCTGGCGTCCGCTCGCATCGGATTTCGGAGCAGCAGCCGGAGATGATAGCGCCGCAACCTCGTTGCCCTTGAGATCCTTGATTCGTTGGCGGGCTTCGACGGCGTGGTCGCTGCGGGGATATCTGGCGAGAAATTCCTCAAAGAGAGCTGCCACCGTCGACGTCCGGACAGCCTGCCAGAACTTCTCGTCTTCCGCGGGAGCTGCGGGCGCCGGAGTTGATGCAGCTGGTGCCTGAGCGGCGACGGCAGGGGCCTTGAGGTAAATCTCTTCCTTCGACAAGGAGCCATACACGAAAGGCTGCTGTTCGCGCCTGGTGGCCGCCATCACGTCGTCACGAACCCGGCGAAACAGAAACGATATCTCCAGGCCGGGCGTTTCGATATGGCGAAGCAGCGACGTCGTGAAGGGGCTATTCCGGCCATCGCCGTCGCTCGCCGTGGTGCCGTCCCGGGCGGCATACGCGATCAGGACGTTGTCGGACGGCTCCGTCGGCGCGAGCCCGCGAGCCACGGCCCGGGTGCTCAACGAGCGCTTCATCTTCGCGGCAAAAGGGTTATTGCGGCACGCGTCAAGTATCACGAGGCCCAACTTCCGTGCCTTCGAAACCTGACGGCTCACCGAACGCAGGCTGATCGCCTCGCTTTCGGCGTCGGAATCGCTGCGCAGCTCGGCGCTGATCGGGATCAGCCAATTCTCGCCGCCGACTTCCATCCCGTGCCCGGCGTAGAACACGACGGCGATGTCGGACATTTCGGCGGATCGGCCGAAGTCAACGACGGCCTTCCTCATCTCTTGCGCGGTGGCGTTCTTGACTTGAGTGACCTTGAAATCCAGCCGCTCCAGCGCGCGGCCGATATCGGCCGCATCGCGAGTCGGGTTCGGCAGCTCGGGCACCTTCTCGTAGGCGCCATTGCCGATGACAAGAGCAACCCGCGCCTGCGCAACGGCGGGCTGAGCGGACAAAAGCGACATGACGAGAAAGACAGCTGCCCCAAAAAAACGCATCAATAGATTGCCCGAACCCACCAATGGCTTCGAGGGTAGCACCCCTGTTCACTACCGCAACGGGAAAAGCCGAGATCGTGGACTTCGGCGAAACGGCCGTTGTCGAGACGAGCCGACGACGAGCTGCCGACGATGCTGGTGCAGCTCCGCATCGGCGCGAAAGGGCAAGGGCCCGAGGGGCAGACTCACGCGCTGCCGCAACAATCACTGGTCGATCACCACGTGTGGCACGTCGCCGGGTAGCAAGGGGCATCAATAGTATGATGTATGCAAGGCCCTGTTTGCCTGGCGAGGATGCCGGCAATGTCTCCGCAATTGTCCGTGCTTGATCTCGACGAACGGCTCTGTTTGGATGGTTGCCCTTCGGCAGTTCGTATTTCGGATAATCATGGCAAACGAAATAGATGGTTACCGTCGTTCGTTGGGTGCTCGTTCACCGGAAAGCGCCGTGACCGTCCACCGCACGGGCATCGGGAATCGACTATTGGCGGCGTTGCCGCCGGCGGATCTCGGTTTGCTCACGCCCTACTTCCAGAAGGTCTCGTTCGAACCCGATGCCATCCTGGTGCGGTCGGGCGATGAGCTCGACCCGGTTTATTTTCCCCATAGCGGCGCCATCGCCTTCATGATCGATATGCCGGACGGGCAAACGGTCGCAACCACCTTGATGGGACGGGAAGGCGCTTTGGCCTCGTTCTCCGTGCTCGGCCCGTCGCTGTCATCCGTGACCGCGATTGCTCGGATCGCCGGCACAGCATCGCTGATTTCCGCCGCCAAGTTTCGCGCGGCCTTTGCGCAAAGCGCCGCCATCAGGAACGTCGTGCAAGTCCACGCCCGCGCGGTGTTGTTGCAGCTCCAGCACGTCGCCGCCTGCAACGCGCTGCACCGGGTCGATGGCCGCATGGCGCGGTGGCTCCTGCAGCTGCACGACCGCGTTCCCGATGACCGGCTTCCGGTGACGCACGAGGCGCTTGCGCAATTGCTTGGGGTGCGACGGACGACAGTGACCCTGACGATGAGCAAGCTACGCGATGCCGGCGCCGTCCCGTCCGACCGGCGCGGGTTTGTCGAGATCCATCGGGCGCGGCTCGAGAAGGTCGCATGCGATTGCTATGCGCTCATGCAGCGCAAGATCGATCAGATGTATTGCCAGGAATTGGCGGCGCCGCAGCCTGTCGATGCACCGTCCCGCGAAAGCGCCATCGTCGCGGGTGACGAATCCAGAGCCGCTTCGCGGGCGGGAAAATAGGCGATTGGGACTGACCGTCGCGATGACCGCTTGGGTCACAAGCGGCAGTCCTCTTGACGTCGAGAAGATGTCCGCCTGGCGGGGAAAAGCGGATATCGCTTCTTCGAGTTGACGCCTCAGCCCTTGCTCATCGCTGCGATCGCGTCCGCGATCTCGATCGTGCGCCGCGCCATGTCGGCGTGCAGACGCTCCACCATTGCGCCATCGAGCCGGATCGCGCCGCGCGAGACGTTCTCGGGCAGCTCGAATGCCGCGATGATCTTTCGCGCGCGCGCGACTTCCTCTTCGGGCGGCGTGAAGATCGCGTTGCAAGCCTCGATCTGCGACGGATGGATCAGCGTCTTGCCGTCGAAGCCGAGGTCGCGGCCCTGTGCGCATTCGGTGGCAAAACCGTCGGAATTGGCGATGTCGCTATAGGGGCCGTCGAGGATCTCGAGGCCGTGGGCCCGCGTCGCCAGAATGCAATGGGTGATCATCGGGATCATCGCCGCGCGGCCCGGCAGCATCTTGATGCGCGTCTCGCGCGAGATGTCGTTCGGGCCGAACACGAAACCGGAGAGGCGCGTCTTGGGATCGCGGCCCGCGGCAGCCAGCTCCTCGGCATGAAGCACGGCGCGCGCGGTCTCGATCATCGCCCAGACTTTCACCGTCGGCGCGGCGCCGAGCTCGGCAAGGCGAGCGCCGATCGCCTGGAGATCCTCGATGCTTGAAACTTTTGGAACCAGAATGCCGTCAGGCGAGGCCTTGGCGGCCATCGCGACGTCATCGGCCCACCAGGGCGTGTCGAGGCCGTTGGTCCGGATTAAAATCTCGCGCTTGCCGAACCCCTTGTCCGCGATCGCAGCGGCGATGCCGTCACGCGCCACCCCCTTGAGGTCGGGGGCGACGGAATCTTCCAGATCGAGGATCAGGCCGTCGGCGGCGAGATTTCGCGCCTTTTCCAGCGCGCGGGGGTTGGAGCCGGGCATGAACAGATGGCTGCGGCGCGGGCGGGTCATGCGAGCATTCCTTCCAGTTTCCTCAGGTGTATTCTGGAGCATGATCCCGGAAAAATGTGCGGCGGTTTTCCGAAAGGATCATGCTCAAACAACAAGCCAAGCCGATAGCATCTGGCCTGCCTATTCGAAAGGCTTGTTCGCCCCTCTGGTCTATGGTTAGGCATAGGCCATGATCACATTCCCGAAGCATTTGCTGGAAGGCTACAAGGCCTTCGCCACCCAGCGGCTGCCGACCGAGCAGAGCCGCTATCGCGAGCTGTCGGTGAAGGGGCAGTTCCCGGAAGTGATGGTGATCGGCTGCTGCGACAGCCGCGTCTCGCCCGAGGTGATCTTCGACGTCGGCCCGGGTGAACTGTTCGTCGTCCGCAACATCGCCAATCTGGTGCCGGTGTATCAGCCCGACGGCAATGCGCACGGCGTCTCCGCGGCGCTGGAATATGCCGTGACGGTCCTGAAGGTGAAGCACATCGTCGTGCTCGGCCACGCGCAATGCGGCGGCATCCGTGCCTTCGTCGACAAGATCGAGCCACTCACGCCGGGCGACTTCATCGGCAAATGGATGCAGATGTTCATCAAGCCGGGCGAAGTGGTCGAGCAGCGCGACCACGAGACCATGGCGCAGTTCGTCGAGCGCATCGAGAAGGCCGCGGTGTTCCGCAGCCTGGAAAACCTGATGACGTTTCCGTTCGTGCAGAAGGCGGTGGACTCAGGCCAGATGCAGACCCACGGCGCCTATTTCGGCGTGGCGGAGGGATCGCTGTTCGTGCTGGACAAGGTCGCGAAGGAATTCAGGAGCGTGCGCAACGCGGCTTGAATTCGTAGGGTGGGCAAAGGCGCAACGCGCCGTGCCCACCATCTTTCCCGATTGAGACCTTGGTGGGCACGCTTCGCTTTGCCCACCCTACGAGATCCCGCTCGTTACGCCGCCTTCTTCTTCGCGCTGATCAGCTTGCGGTTGATCAGCACTTCCGCGATCTGGATGGCGTTGAGCGCCGCGCCCTTGCGCAGATTGTCGGACACGCACCACAGCACGAGGCCGTTCTCCACCGTCGCGTCCTCGCGGATGCGGCTGATATAGGTGGCGTCCTCGCCGGCGGCTTCATACGGCGTGGCGTAGCCACCGGGCTCCTGCTTGTCGATGACGAGGCAGCCCGGCGCCTTGCGCAGGATGTCGCGTGCCTCGTCCGCCGTGATCGGATTCTCGAACTCGATGTTGACGGCCTCGGAGTGGCCGACGAACACCGGCACGCGCACGCAGGTCGCGGAGAGCTTGATCTTGGGATCAAGAATCTTCTTGGTCTCCGCCATCATCTTCCACTCTTCCTTGGTGTAGCCGTCCTCCATGAAGACGTCGATCTGGGGGATGACGTTGAAGGCGATGCGCTTGGGGAATTTCTTCGCGATCAGCTCGCTGTTGGTGTAGACGGCCTTGGTCTGCGAGAACAATTCGTCCATCGCATCCTTGCCGGCGCCCGAGACCGATTGATAGGTCGAGACCACGACGCGCTTGATCGTCGCCTTGTCGTGCAGCGGCTTCAGCGCAACCACGAGCTGCGCGGTCGAGCAGTTCGGGTTGGCGATGATGTTCTTCTTCTTGAAGCCGGCCGTCGCGTCCGCGTTCACTTCCGGCACGATCAGCGGGACGTCCGGATCCATGCGCCAGGCGGACGAGTTGTCGATCACGACCGTGCCGGCGGCGCCGATCTTCGGCGACCATTCCTTCGACACCGAGCCGCCCGCCGACATCAGGCAGATATCGACATCGGAGAAGTCATAGTGCTCGAGCGCTTTGACCTTCAGGGTGCGGTCGCCATAGGAGACCTCGACGCCGACGCTGCGGCGTGACGCCAGGGCCACGACCTCGTCCGCGGGGAATTTGCGCTCATCGAGGATGTTGAGCATTTCCCGTCCGACATTGCCGGTCGCGCCGACGACTGCGACTTTGTAACCCATCGTTCACTCTCCGATGAAAAAGCCCGTTCCTGAAGCTGACGCTTAAACAGGAAGAGCAGCGCTTCTATGCGAGAACCGGCCTCAAGACAACGTTGGACCATGCCTGAAGGCCGTGGATGCAGTCGCCAGAGGCCAGCACGGCCGCAACCCCTACCCAGATCCATCTGGCGCTCGCAGCCCTCGCCGACGAGATCGTCGGCACGCTGGCGCGCCTGTTCGCCTATGTGGGGGCGCTGGCCCTGTTTGCCATCCTCGCCCTCGCCGCGTTCGACCAGCTGCCCAGCCTGCGTGACGAAGAGCCCGCGGAGAAGCCGGGGTGGAGCGTGGCCGATCGCTCGCAACCGGCCTTCGCCCTCAGTCGGCTCGATTCATCAGAAAAAACAGCCTCTTACGCCATTCTCAGGCATCCCGAGGGCGGCCGCAGGGACGTGATGCGCTGGACCGGCGAGGCGGACAAGCCCGTGGCGGAGCTCGAGATCTACCGCGAAGGCGGCGAATTCGACGTGACCCGCCCGGCGACAGCGGACCTGGCCGTCCAAATGGGCCTGGGGGACGCAACGCCGCTCGAGCAGGCCGGCCTGATCGACACGAAATTCGGTCCCGTCGCCCTGTTCCGGCCCACCGGCACGGCGGAGGCCGCGCGGGCGTGCCTCGGCTACCTCAAGCGCAGCGAGGAGCCGGCGCTTCAGATCTCCGGCTTCTCCTGCCAGGGCGACACCCTGCCCGCCCAGCGCGCGGCGATCGCCTGCACGCTGAACCGGCTGACGCTCCTGACCTCGGGTAACGAGCCGAAGCTGGCGGAATTGTTCGCCCATGCGGAGCTGAAGCGCCGCTCCTGTGCTCCCCAGGGTTCGTCGGACTGGCTGCTGGGCGCGGCGAACGCGCAATTGCGCGGGGCGCTCTAACCGGCATCAAGGT
This sequence comes from Bradyrhizobium sp. LA2.1, assembly GCF_040547725.1. Classification (NCBI taxonomy): domain Bacteria; kingdom Pseudomonadati; phylum Pseudomonadota; class Alphaproteobacteria; order Hyphomicrobiales; family Nitrobacteraceae; genus Bradyrhizobium; species Bradyrhizobium sp. LA2.1. The sequence goes on along the minus strand of NZ_JBEPQI010000009.1, from coordinate 230,523 downwards.
CAAGTGGCTGGTATTGATGCAACTTTTGCCAGCGCGCACGATTATTCCGAGCTGGTGTGACCCAATAGACCTAGTTGCGGCCACCCTTGCCGGGCTAGTATGGGGATGAAATCGATTGGCGGCTTGCCGCCTGAAGGGGACGTGATGAGCTCGAATTTCTCCGCCGCGAACAAACTGGCGATGTGGCTTGCGGCCGGCGCCGTGGTTGCCATGTCCTCAGCCCTCGCGACACCCGCCTCGGCCGACACCAAGAAGCAACGTTACGACAACAGCCGGCCCTATTACGGTCCGAGCGGCCCCAACGCGGTCTATCAGCAGGGTCGCACCCGCCTCTATGTGAGCAAGCGCTCCTGGCTCGACGGCGGCACCGAGGTCAATCCGGGCGACCGCAAGTTCTCCGACTACGCTTTCCCGCCGGCGATCGGCTATCCGACCTTCGCCCGCGAGAACAACAACCGCCCGATCGATCGCCAGCCGCTGAGCACGCCGGCCGACGTCGGCGGCTATCCGCGGAATTTCCCGCTGTACTGAGCGGAATGATCGACCGAATCAAAATGGCCGGGCTCACGCCCGGCCATTTTTGTTTGTGAGAGATGCGTCCGCTTCAGGCGTTGGCTGCCGGGTCGTAGCGCCTGCAAAATTCTTCGATCGCCTCGGAGCGGAAATCGCCCAGGCGCTCGAAGATGAGTTCGTCCGGCCAATCCCACCAGGCAATGCGGCGCAGGCTTGCCGCGACCGAATCGTCAAAGCGCTTGCGGATGGCGCGCGCGGGAACGCCACCGACGATCGTGTAGGGCTCGACATCGCGGCTGACGACCGCGCCCGCGGCAATCACCGCGCCGTCGCCGACCGTGACGCCCGGTAGCAGGATGGCGGCGTGCCCGATCCAGACATCATTGCCGACGATGACCCGGTCGCTGCGGCGATCCGCGAAGAAGTCGCGGTCACGGCTCGCGGTCGCCTCGTAATATTCAGGGCAATAGGTGAAGCGATGCTGCGACGGACGGCCCATCGGATGATTGGGCGCGCCGATCCGCACCGAGTTGGCGATGGCGGTGAATTTTCCGATCACCGCGTCGGCGACCTCGCAGTTCTCGCCGAGATAGGAGTAGTCGCCGAGCGCGGCATATTCGATGCGGGTGTTGGCGAGGATTTCGCAGCGCCGCCCGATCTGGGCTTCGCGCTGGCGCGCCGTTTCATGGATGATGGTTTCCGCGATCTTGGGGCGGGGCGAGGCATCCATGAGGTGGCTTCCCTGAGGTCGTCGGCAGAGCCGCAGGGTGGGCAAAGGCGCGAAGCACCGTGCCCACCATCTCGCGGCAATCGCGATCGAAATGGTGGGCACGATCGCTTTGCCCACCCTACGATTGCGGTGTTTGTGGCTACGCGTGCAGCTTCTGCAATTCCTTCAGGATCGCTTCGCCCATCTGCGTGGTCGAGGCGGCCGTGGTGCCTTCCGACTTGATGTCGGCGGTGCGCAGGCCGCTCGCCAGCACCGCGGCGATCGCGGCATCGACCTTGTCGGCGAGATCGCCCATATCGAAGGAATAGCGCAGCGCCATGCCGAAGGACGAGATCATCGCGATGGGGTTCGCGAGGCCTTGGCCTGCGATGTCAGGCGCCGAACCGTGCACGGGCTCGTACAGCGCCTTGCGCTTCTTGCTCTTCACATCGACCTCGCCGAGCGAGGCCGAGGGCAGCATACCGAGCGAACCGGTCAGCATTGCCGCGATGTCGGACAGCATGTCGCCGAACAGATTGTCGGTGACGATGACGTCGAACTGCTTCGGCGCCTTCACCAGCATCATGCCGCCGGAATCGGCGAGCTGGTGCTCGAGCGTCACGTCGGGATATTCGCGCTTGTGGACCGCCGTCATGACCTCATTCCAGAGCACGCCCGACTTCATGACGTTGCGCTTCTCCATCGACGTCACCTTGTTCTTGCGCTTCCTCGCAAGCTCGAAGGCGACGCGGCCGATGCGCTCGATCTCATAGGTGTCGTAGACCTGGGTATCGACGGCACGCTTCTGGCCGTTGCCGAGATCGGTGATGGTCTTGGGCTCGCCGAAATAGACGCCGCCGGTGAGCTCGCGCACGATGACGATGTCGAGACCCTCGACCGCCTCACGCTTCAGGCTGGAGGCATCGGCCAGCGCCGGATAGCAGACGGCGGGACGGAGGTTGGCGAACAGGGCGAGATCCTTGCGCAGGCGGAGCAGGCCGGCTTCGGGACGCACCTCGTAAGGAACGGCATCCCACTTCGGGCCGCCGACCGCGCCGAAGATGATGGCGTCGGCGGCCAGCGCCTTGGCCATGTCGCCCTCGGAGATCGACACCTTGTGGGCGTCGTAGGCGGAGCCGCCGACCAGGCCGGTATCGGTCTCGAATTTGGCGATCCCTGCCGAATTGAGCCAGTCGATCAGCCGCTTCACCTCGCCCATCACCTCGGGGCCGATACCGTCGCCGGGGAGCAGCAGCAATTTGTGGGTCGCCATGGTCGTTTCCTCTGAGATCGAATTCGGCCGGAGTGCTAGAGCGGCGTTGCGCGCTTGGCAAGACACCATTGCCGCCTCGCGGCTGTGCAAGGCCCGCGGGGCCTGCCACAGTGGGCGCGCCGGAGTATCCCTTGCGCGCCCCTGATCGTCCCCCGCCCGACGCACATCCCGCGCGGCTGATTCTGACCCTGTCGCTGGCAGCGACGGTCGGGCTCGGCATCGGCCGCTTTGCCTATGCGCTGGTGCTGCCCGATATGCGGGAGGACCTCGGCTGGTCCTACTCGGCGGCGGGTTTCATGAACACCATCAATGCCGTCGGCTACCTCGTGGGCGCGCTTGTCGCGTCCCGGCTGATCCAGCGCGTCGGCTGGTCGGCGGCGATCCGCGGCGGAACCCTCGCCTGCGTCGCAGCGCTCGCCACCTGCGCGCTGACCGGCAATTTCGTGGCGCTGAGCCTCGCACGCCTCGTGCTGGGCCTGGGGGCCGCGGCCGGCTTCGTCGCCGGCGGCGCGCTGGCCGCGGCCATCGCGCAGTCGCGCCCGGAACGGGCCAATTTCCTGCTCAGCCTGTTCTATGCCGGGCCCGGCATCGGGATTCTCGCCTCGGGGCTGATCGCCCCGTTCACGCTGCAATATTTCGGGCCGGGCTCGTGGTGGCTGGTGTGGTGGGCGCTGACGCTGCTGTCCGTCGTGATGACCGTGCCGCTGTTCCTGATCCGCATCGAGAGCGGGGTGCGCTTCTCGGAAGGCAGCCACGCCGCCTTCGCGATTCTGCCAGTACTGATCTATCTCGCCGGCTACTTCCTGTTCGGCGCCGGCTACATCGCCTACATGACCTTCATGATCGCGTATGTGCGCGACGGCGGCGGCGGCGCCGCGGCGCAGGCCGCGTTCTGGAGCCTGATCGGCCTCAGCGCCTTCGTCACACCCTGGGTCTGGCGCGGCGTGCTGGCGCTCGACCGCGGCGGACTTGCCACCGCCATCATCCTCGGCACCAACGCGCTCGGCGCGGCCTTGCCGATGCTGGGGCATTCGCCGGCGTGGCTCGCGGTCTCGGCGGTGGTGTTCGGCGTCGCCTTCTTCGCCGTGGTCGGCTCGACCACGGCCTTCGTCCGCTTCAACTACCCGCCGGAGGCGTGGCCCACCGCGATCGCGGCGATGACCATCTCGTTCGGCGTCGGCCAGACGCTGGGGCCGATCGTGGTCGGCGCGATCACGGATGCGTTGGGGAGTCTGAGTTACGCATTGAATGTGTCGGCGGCGCTGCTGGCGTTGGGGGCGGTGGCCGCATTGTGCCAGCGCAAGGTGGGGCCGGCCAAAGAACCGGTGCCGTAGGGTGGGCAAAGGCGCAAAGCGCCGTGCCCACCATGACCGTTGTCGCGGATACAGCATCGGTGGGCACGCTTCCGCCTTCGCTCTTCGAGCTATGGCGGACAAGTCGCTTTGCCCACCCTACGGCAGCGGGGCTGGCGTCAGCTCCCGCTGAACGAATTGTACCCCTGGTCTTCCCAGTAGCCGCCCTTGTAGTCGTTGGTGACTTCCATCGAGACCACGTATTTCGGGTTCTTGAAGCCGAGTTTTGTCGGCACGCGGATCTTCATCGGGAAACCGTAGGCGCGCGGCAATATCTCGTTCGCGTATTTGAACGTCATCTGGGTCTGCGGATGCAGCGCGCTGCGCATGTCGAGCGGCGAGTTGTAGCCGTCCTTGTCGGCGCACTGGAACCAGACATACTTTGCGCGCGTGTCGGCGCCGATCAGCTTGAGGAAATCGCGGAGCGGCGTGCCGGTCCAGCTTCCGATCGCGCTCCAGCCCTCGACACAGATGTGGCGGGTGATCTGCGTGACCTGCGGCAGCTTGTAGAGCTCGTCCAGCGTCCAGGACTTCTTGTTGTCGACCAGACCGCGCACCTCGAGCTTCCAGTCGGCGCCGTCGACGTCGGGCGCGTCGTCGAGATCGTAATAGGCGTTGAACGGGAACGGTTTCGTAATCGCGCTCTCGGGGAAGGTCGGCGCCAGCGCGTCGGGATTGAACATCCACGCCTGCACGGCGTCGTTGAACTTCGAGACCTTCGCGAGCAGGGTATCGGCCGACGAGGAATCGACGACGTCGCAGCCGGTGAGCAGCGTCAGCGCGCCGAGGCTGGCGCCGCCGGCGATGAAGCGGCGGCGGGTGAAGTCCGGCATGGACTTGATGGAGTCCTTGATCAAGAGCCGCTTGTCGACGCCGGGGATGAGGAATGAGCGCTTGGCCATAACGGGTCTCACATATTTATCTTGAACATGATCTTGTCGGAAAACCGGTTCCCACTTTTCCGGATCATGCTCTCAGCGACCAATGATCATCGCGCGCAGGCTCTTCGGCACCAGCAGCGCGAGCAAGACGTGAATGACGAGGAAGGCGCAGATCGCGGCCATGCAGAAGAAATGGACATAGCGCGCGGTCGGATAGTCGCCGAACAGCATCACGAGATAATAGAGCTGCACGGGCTTCCACATCGACAGGCCCGACAGCACGATCAGCACGCCGACCACGATGATGCCGGCATAGAGCACGCGCTGCACGTAATTGTAGACGGTGAGATCGTCGTGGCCGAGCTTGAAGGTCAGGGCAGCCCTGACGTCGTGGAGCACGCCGGATGGCGTGATCGGCAGCAGCTTCTTGCGGAAGCGGCCGGTGGCGAAGCCGGTGACGAGATAGGCGAGGCCGTTGACCATCAGCAGCCACATCGCCGCAAAGTGCCAGAGCAGGCCGCCGCCGAGCCAGCCGCCAAGCGTATATTCGCGCGGAAAGCTGAAGCCGAACAGCGGCGAGGCGTTGTAGATCTGCCAGCCCGACAGGATCATCAGGATCATGGCGACCGCGTTGGTCCAGTGCATGACGCGGACCCAGGCCGGCTGGATCACTTTGGCGGGGGTGGCGCTGACCTGCTCGTCGCTGACTGTGAGGCTCGACATGATGGTTCCGTCCTGAAGGTCGTCTGACACCGAATATACGCCGATACTTCCGCTTTCGTTACGCCCCCGCACGACGGCGAATCGAGTCTGCGGGCGACCTTGGTCACAATAAAGCGAGCCGGGTGCCCCCGGCTCGCCGTTTCGTCGCATCCTGCGTGCGGGATGAAACAGGGGTGGGCGGTGTTACGTCGCCGGCATCAGCACGGTATCGACCACATGGATCACGCCGTTCGACTGGTTGACGTTGGAGATCGTCACCATCGAGGTGCCGCCCTTGGCATCCACGATCCAGACCTTGCCGTCCTGCTTCTTCACGGTCAGTTCCTCGCCTTCGGCAGTCTTCATCTTCTTGCCGTCGGTGAGGTCGGAGGCCTCGAGCTTGCCGGGCACGACATGGTAGGTGAGGATCTTGGTCAAGGTCGCCTTGTTCTCGGGCTTGACCAGGTTGTCGACGGTGCCGGCCGGCAGCTTGCCGAAGGCGGCGTTGGTGGGCGCGAACACCGTGAACGGGCCCTTGCTTTCCAGCGTCGGCACCAGGCCGGCCGCCTTCACCGCCGCGACCAGCGTGGTGTGATCCTTGGAGTTGACGGCGTTCTGGACGATGTTCTTGGACGGGAACATCGCGGCGCCACCGACCATGACGGTCTTCTCCTCGGCGCGAACAGGCGCGACGACGGTCGCGGTGATGGCCAGGGCGCTGAAGGCGGCGGCAGCGAGATAGGCAATACGCTTCGACATGGAGAATCTCCCGATTGAATTGTGACCGGCAATTGCCGGCATTTGCGTTGGGGCAACAACGGCGCCTGCGACAGTTTGACGTGAAGCAGTAGCGCGTCGTTGGACCGAACTACGGGAGGGTTCGCGATGGGGTTTCGGGAAATAATTTATCGTGATGCGTGAAACTAAGCGGGGGAGTGTCCGTGTGCATCCATACCGTCATTGCGAGGAGCGAAGCGACGAAGCAATCCAGAGTCTTTCCGCGGAGAGGTCCTGGATTGCTTCGCTGCGCTCGCAATGACGGGGTGTAGCCCGGATGGAGCGAAGCGTAATCCGGGGTTGTCGCGTTCGTATCGACTTGCCCCGGATTGCGCTTCGCTCCATCCGGGCTACGGGCCGACAATCAATCCCTGTTGTTCGGCGTCTGGATAAATCCGCGATTATGCGTCGGGCTGATCAGGAGCTCGTTGATGCAGACGCGCGGCGGCATCGATGCGATGAACGCGATGGTGCGGCCGAGATCTTCGGATTGCAGCATCTTGGCCTGCTCTTCCTCGCTCGGCACCACCGGGCGCAGCTTCAGGATCGGGGTCGCCACTTCGCCAGGCATCAGACAGCAGGCGCGCAAGCCATTGACGCATTCGTCCATGTTGAAGGAATGAGTCAGCGCCAGCACCGCATGCTTGGTGGTGGTGTAGGCCGGGCCCGGCATCTTCGAGACGTGGCGGCCGGCCCAGGACGAGACGTTGATGATCGAACCATCCTGCTGCTTGCGCATCGTGGGCAACACCGCGCGCTGCAATACAGCACGCCGTTGAGGTTGACCTGGACGAGCTTGTCCCAGCCCTCCAGTTCCATGTCCTTCCAGCTCCGCTTGGGGACATTGATACCGGCATTGTTCACGAGCAGGTCGATGCGGCCGTGCTTCGCGACGATTTGATCGGCCGCCTTCTGGGCTTCGGCGGCGTTGGACACATCGAGCGCAATGGCCTCGGCCGCCCCGCCTGCCTTGGCAATCTTGGCAACCACGGTATCCAGGGCGTCCTTGCGGCGGCCCGAGACCACGACTATCCAGCCGTCGGCCGCGAGCGCCTCGGCGCCGGCCTCCCCGATCCCGCTGCCGCCGCCCGTCACCCAGGCCACGCGTTTCCCGTTTTTGGTCATGCAAACTGTCTCCGTTGCTTCATTGGGGCGGTTTTTGCTAATCCAGCCCTCGGTTTTGACCGGCCTTGTTTGCCTTGCGGTCGAGGAAATCTTGCATGAACCAAGCTGCCAACGCCAACCTGTTTTCCCGCCTGTTCGACGGTCTGGACGACCCCAAACGCCTCGCGGTCGAGACGCAGGACGGCGGCCGTATCAGCTATGGCGATCTGATCGCGCGGGCCGGGCAGATGGCGAACGTGCTGGTCGCGCGCGGCGTGAAGCCCGGCGACCGCGTCGCGGTGCAGGTGGAGAAATCGGTCGCCAATATCGTGCTGTATCTCGCCACCGTGCGGGCCGGCGCGGTCTATTTGCCGCTGAACACGGCCTATACGCTGAACGAGCTCGACTACTTCATCGGCGATGCCGAGCCGTCGCTGGTGGTCTGCGATCCCTCCAAGGCGGAGGGCCTCGCCCCGATCGCCGCCAAGGTGAAGGCCAAGGTCGAGACGCTCGGGCCCGACGGCAAGGGCTCGCTGACCGAGGCCGCCGACAAGGCCAGCAGCGAATTCGCGACCGTCTCACGGGCAAACGACGATCTCGCCGCCATCCTCTACACCTCGGGCACCACCGGCCGCTCCAAGGGCGCGATGCTGACGCACGACAATCTCGCGTCGAACTCGCTCTCGCTCGTCGGCTACTGGCGCTTCACCGACAAGGACGTGCTGATCCACGCGCTGCCGATCTACCATACGCACGGCCTGTTCGTGGCGACCAACGTGACGCTGTTTTCGCGCGCGTCGATGATCTTCCTGCCGAAGCTCGACCCGGACCTGATCATCAAGCTGATGGCGCGCGCCACGGTGCTGATGGGCGTGCCGACCTTCTACACACGGCTGCTCCAGAACTCCGCGCTGTCGCGCGAGACCACAAAGCACATGCGGCTGTTCATCTCGGGCTCCGCGCCGCTGCTCGCCGAAACCCATCGCGAATGGTCGGCGCGCACGGGCCATGCGGTGCTCGAGCGCTACGGCATGACCGAGACCAACATGAACACGTCGAACCCGTATGACGGCGAGCGCGTGCCCGGCGCGGTCGGCTTTCCCCTCCCCGGCGTCTCCGTGCGCGTGACCGAGCCCGAGACGGGCAAGGAGCTGCCGCGCGACGAAATCGGCATGATCGAGGTGAAGGGCCCGAACGTGTTCAAGGGATACTGGCGCATGCCGGAGAAGACCAAGTCGGAATTCCGGCCCGACGGCTTCTTCATCACCGGCGACCTCGGCAAGATCGACGACAAGGGCTACGTCCACATTCTCGGCCGCGGCAAGGATCTCGTGATCTCCGGCGGCTTCAACGTCTACCCCAAGGAAATCGAGAGTGAGCTCGACGCCATGCCGGGCGTGGTCGAATCCGCCGTGATCGGCGTGCCGCATGCCGATTTCGGCGAAGGCGTCACGGCGGTTCTGGTCTGCAACAAGGGCGCCGACGTCACTGAGGCCGCGGTGCTGAAGGCGCTCGACGGCCGGCTGGCAAAGTTCAAGATGCCCAAGCGCGTGTTCGTCGTGGACGAACTGCCGCGGAATACGATGGGCAAGGTGCAGAAGAACGTGCTGCGCGATACGTACAAGGATATTTACGCGAAGAAATAGAGAGCTCAATCGCTCCGGGGGTGGGGGACATGAACCGAGAGCAAGCTAAAAAGATACACAAGCACCTGCTTGATGCCGCAGCAGCATTCCGGCGAGCTGAGGCCGCGATCGTCGATGTTGGCGACGACGGCAGAAAGCTGTTTGCAGAACCGCTTATAACGGCGGTTTTCCATTTGCAGTTCAAGCTTCTGCGACTGATCTACAAAAGATATCCGGACCTTGAGCCACCAGGCCCGCCTCCCACAATCGACAGCACGCTCCGATGGGAGAATGTTTTTCTTCCATCGTCTGTGCTGGAGACTGATTTGGATCGCATCATTTTCTCTGTCATGAAGCCACGATGGCAGAAGGTCGCGATGGTTCTGTACTGCGCGGTTGAGAAGGTCGAAAAGGAAGAAGCGCTAGCGGCTCCTGTCGACTTTGAGGTCTTTGCGGCCCGCATTCAGGCGTTGATCGAGGCCGATCTTCTGGAAGCGCAAGGCAATCTTCAAATGTGGGGCCGCAGCGAAGTGAGATTGAAGGACCGATCCGTCAACTAGCACGCAATCCGTAGGGTGGGTTAGCCGAAGGCGTAACCCACCACTTTAGTCTCCGCGATGCGAGAAGTGGTGGGTTACGCTGCGCTAACCCACCCTACGATGCCAGCGCTTACTGCCCGCCCACCAAGCTCATCACGAACCGGCTGCCGACGATAAAGAGATAACACCCGAACGCGACCTCGAGCGTTCGCTTCGACATCGCGTGCGCGGCTCTCACGCCGAGCGGCGCTGTCACGAGGCTCATCGGCATCACCAGCACGGCGCCGATCAGCGAGACGTAACCGAGCGCGAACGGCACTTGCAGCGCTGCGACGGCCGGATAGGTCGCAGCCGCCGGCCAGCCGGCATAGATGTAGCCGAGCGCGCCGGGGATCGAGATCAGGACCGCGAGTGCCGACGAGGTCGCCACTGCCTGGTGGATGGGCCGGCCGTAGAACGTCATCAGCAGGTTCGAGAACAGGCCGCCGCCGATGCCCATCAGCGTCGAGAGGATACCGACGCAGAAGCCGTAGACGCGCATCAGCGGCCCTTTGGGCAGGTCGTCGCCGAACTTCCAGCCCTCGCGCGCGAAGATGAGACGCGCCGACGCGGAATAGGCGACGCAGACGAACACGATCTTGAACAGCTTCTCCGGCGCGTAACGCGCGATGACGCTGCCGGCGACGACGCCGATCACGATCGGCAGCCACCACACGCGCAGGATCGACATGTCGACGGCGCCGCGCTTGTAGTGCGCCTGGAACGAACGGATCGACGTCGGAATGATCACCGCGAGCGAGGTGCCGATGCAGAGCGGCATGCGCACTTCGAGCGGCACGCCGGCGATGCGGAAGCATTCGTAAAACACCGGCACGAGAATCGCGCCGCCGCCAATGCCGAACACGCCGGCCAAGAATCCCGAGAGCGCGCCGGTTGCGATCAGCAACAGCGCGAGCTCGACGACCTCCTTGATATCAAGACCTGCAATCACCCCTGACCTGCCCCGGCGACTGGTCGCAGCTTCTCCGAAACACGCGTTCGGAAAGCTGCGTGCGGAGCTTTAGGCGATCTGATTCTCGCGGTCGACACGCCACGTCTTGCGGCTGGGGTGGAATGCAAGGTGCGCATATCCGGACAGGGGTCAAACCGGGCCGGGGCGGGAGCGGATTGGTGCCGTCCGAATGGCGTTAGCGGCCCAAAAGACCGCCCCCGAGCAGGTTTGGACGGCATGGTCCGTTTAGAGGCGTTCCAATAGCAATTTCAACGCGCATCGGTCCCTTCAGAACAAATGAATCTTTATTCTGTTTTTCGTTGGCGGACAGAAGTGCTGGTATACCAAGCCACTGATTGGCCTTGCATCATCAACGCTCTAGAGCTGAACCGCGGTTCGATTTATGGCGATTTGGCGATTGCGCAGGCGAAATCGACTCCGTAAATAGAGCCGACCTTTCGCGATCCCCGCGTGCCCCCTGCTGGGCCGCAATAAACATCAAAAGCCCATGACCGCACGGATCGAACGACCGCTTTCCCCCCACATGCAAGTCTACCGCTGGACGCTGACGATGGCGCTGTCCATTGTCCATCGCGCCACCGGTATCGCGCTCTACGTCGGAACCCTGCTGCTGGCCTGGTGGCTGATCGCGGCGGCTTCCGGCCCCGCCGCCTATTCCCACGTCCAGGCCTTCACCGGCAGCATCATCGGCCGGCTGATCGTGTTCGGCTACACTTGGGCGCTGATGCACCATATGCTGAGCGGTATCCGGCACTTCGTGTGGGACCTCGGCTACGGCTTCAAGCCCAACGAGCGCGAGGCCCTGACCTGGGGCGCGCTGATCGGCGGCATCGTGCTCACGGTCCTGATCTGGATCATCGCCTATGCGATCGGAGGCGGACGATGAGCGCGACCGATACGCCCAAGCGCAGCATGCGCACCCCGCTCGGCCGCGTCCGCAATCTCGGCGCGGCGCATTCGGGTACGTCCGATTTCTGGCGCCAGCGCATCACCGCCGTCGCCATGACGCTGCTGATGATCCCGGTGCTCGTGATCATCATGATGCTGCTCGGCCGCAATCAGGCCGGCGCCGCGCAGATCCTCGGCTCGCTGCCGATCGCGGTGATCCTGCTGCTCTTCATCGCCGCCAGCGCCTGGCACATGAAGATCGGCATGCAGGTCGTGATCGAGGACTACGTCCATAACGAGAAGCTGAAGCTCATCTCGATCATGCTCAACAATTTCTTCTCGATCGCCGTCGCGCTCGCCTCGACCTACGCGATCCTCAAGCTTTCATCCGGAGTGTAACCCATGGCCACAGCGACGAATGGCAAGGGCAACGGCGCTCCCGCCACCAACGGCAAAGCCTATCCGATCGAAGACCACACCTATGACGTCGTCGTGGTCGGCGCCGGCGGCGCGGGCCTGCGCGCCGTGGTCGGCTGCAGTGAAGCTGGTCTGCGCACCGCCTGCATCACCAAGGTGTTTCCGACCCGCTCGCACACGGTTGCGGCCCAGGGCGGCATCTCGGCCTCACTCGGCAACATGCACAAGGACGATTGGCGCTGGCACATGTACGACACCGTGAAGGGGTCGGACTGGCTGGGTGACCAGGACGCGATCGAGTACATGGTGCGCAACGCGCCCGAGGCCGTCTACGAGCTCGAGCATTGGGGCGTGCCGTTCTCGCGCACCGAGGACGGCAAGATCTACCAGCGCCCGTTCGGCGGCATGACCATGGACTACGGCAAGGGCCAGGCGCAGCGCACCTGCGCCGCCGCCGACCGCACCGGCCACGCCATGCTGCACACGATGTATGGCCAGTCGCTGCGTCACGCGGCCGAGTTCTTCATCGAGTTCTTCGCCATCGACCTGATCATGGACGACCAGGGCACCTGTCGCGGCGTCATCGCGCTCAAGTTGGATGACGGCACGCTGCACCGCTTCCGCGCCCAGACCGTGATTCTCGCGACTGGCGGCTACGGCCGCGCCTACGCCTCCTGCACCTCGGCACACACCTGCACCGGCGACGGCGGCGGCATGGTGCTGCGCGCCGGCCTGCCGATGCAGGACATGGAGTTCGTGCAGTTCCACCCGACCGGCATTTACGGCTCGGGCTGTCTCGTCACCGAAGGCGCGCGCGGCGAAGGCGGCTATCTCGTCAATTCCGAGGGCGAGCGCTTCATGGAGCGCTATGCGCCGTCCGCGAAGGACCTCGCCTCGCGCGACGTCGTCTCGCGCGCGATGACCATCGAGATCCGCGAAGGCCGCGGCGTCGGTAAGAAGAAGGACCACATCTTCCTGCATCTCGACCATCTCGATCCCGCGGTGCTGGCCGAGCGCCTGCCGGGCATCTCCGAATCCGCAAAAATCTTCGCCAATGTCGACGTGACGCGCGAGCCGATCCCGATCGTGCCGACCGTGCACTACAACATGGGCGGCATCCCCACGAACTATCATGGCGAAGTGCTGACCAAGCGGGACGGCGACGACAACGCCGTCATCCCAGGCCTGATGGCGATCGGCGAAGCGGCTTGCGTCTCCGTGCACGGCGCCAACCGCCTTGGCTCCAACTCGCTGATCGACCTCGTGGTGTTCGGCCGCGCCGCCGCTTTGCGTCTTGCCGAAAAGCTCACGCCCAACGCCAAGCAGCCGGAGCTGCCGGCGAACTCGTCCGAGCTCGCGCTCGGCCGCCTCGACCATTACCGCTACGCCTCCGGCGGCACGCCGACCGCGAAGCTGCGCGAAGGCATGCAGCACGTGATGCAGAACAATTGCGCGGTGTTCCGCACCGGCGACATCCTGAGCGAAGGCCAGAACCTGATCGAGAAGGTCCACAGCGGCATCACCGACATCGCCGTGTCCGACCGCTCGCTGGTGTGGAATTCCGACCTGATCGAGACGCTCGAGTTCGACAATCTGATCTCGCAGGCAGTGGTGACGATGGACTCCGCCGCCAACCGCACCGAGAGCCGCGGCGCGCATGCCCGCGAGGACTTCTCCGCGCGCGACGACAAGAACTGGATGAAGCACACGCTGGCCTGGCTCGACGACAAGGGCAAGGTCAAGATCGAGTATCGCCCCGTTCACGACTACACCATGACCAACGACGTGCAGTACATTCCGCCCAAGGCGCGCGTGTACTGAGCGATGCGACGCGCGGCGTTCCTGTTGATCGCAGCGAGCGCCGCTTTAAGCGGCGCGGTCCGGGGAGAACCAGGCAAGCTGACAGACGAGTTTCTCGGCTGTTGGCAGATCAGAAGCGCGGAGACGCGATCGCAAAGGGACCTTTGCTTCGGGAAGCATGGCAAGGCGTACGCGGGTTGGATGGGCTCTGAGGAAGGAATGTATACCGGCGGTACCTACAAGACCGATCGGAATGTGTTGGTGGTGTCCGGGACGGATGGTCACGGAGGGCCACCAAGTGACGTTGTGAGTCGCTGCAAGTTCGCGCTGATCTTCAAAGGCAACGAGCTTATCTTGCGCGATTGTGCCTTCGAGGGCGATTGGAGGCGGGTATGTCGAACGTTGCAACCAACCGAAGATGGCAGTCTCGCCTGTCTTCGAAATCCAGCTAACTAAGGGCGTCTCATGGTTGAATTCGCACTTCCGAAGAACTCCAAGATCACCGGCGGCAAGACCTGGCCGAAGCCCGCGGGCGCGACCGAGACCCGCGAGTTCAAGGTCTATCGCTGGAATCCGGACGACGGCAAAAATCCAAGCGTCGACACCTATTACGTCGACACCCATGATTGCGGTCCGATGGTGCTGGACGGCCTGATCTGGATCAAGAACAACATCGACCCGTCGCTGACCTTCCGCCGCTCCTGCCGTGAAGGCGTCTGCGGCTCCTGCGCGATGAACATCGACGGCCAGAACACGCTGGCCTGCACCCGTTCGATGCACGACGTGAAGGACGGCGCGGTCAAGATCAATCCGCTGCCGCACCAGCCTGTCGTGAAGGACCTCGTTCCCGACCTCACCAATTTCTATGCGCAGTATGCCTCCGTCGAGCCGTGGCTGAAGACGACCTCGCCGACGCCGCAGAAGGAGTGGCGCCAGAGCCACGAGGATCGCGAGAAGCTCGACGGTCTCTACGAGTGCATCCTCTGCGCCTGCTGCTCGACCTCGTGCCCGAGCTATTGGTGGAACAGCGACCGCTATCTCGGCCCCGCCGCCCTGCTCCAGGCCAATCGCTGGGTGTCCGACTCCCGCGACGAGGCGACCGGCGAGCGCCTCGACAATCTCGAGGACCCGTTCCGCCTCTACCGCTGCCATACCATCATGAACTGCGCCAAGGCCTGCCCGAAGGGTCTCAACCCGGCCGAAGCCATCGCCGAGCTCAAGCTCAAGATGGTCGAGCGCCAGATCTAAGCCTCATTCATGCTACGGCCCCCCGGCCGCGACGGCCGGGGCATTCTATGATCAACCTCAGTTTGAGTAGAATTTGCCATAGCCCGCACCACGCGCGAACGCCCGGAATACAACCTCCGGTTCCATCGACAAGCCACTTCCTTCCCAGCGGGAATTTCAAGTAAGCTCTCCGGTCAGGGACCGGAGCGACTGTGCAGGGTGCGCAACGCAACTCGCTGAGACTGTTGCAGTGGATGATGGCGGCATCCCTGGCGCTGCCGATTGCACTGTTCGTCTTCACCTCCACGATCTCCTACACATCGACAAAGGACATCGCCGACCGCGAGATCGAGCGCACGCTCGATGTCGCCCATGAGCACGCGCTCAAGGTGTTCGAGACCATCGACCGCAGCTTGGCCGAGCTCAACGAGGTCGTGCGCGGCCTCCCCGACGAGGTCATCCGCTCGCGCGAACCGGCGCTGCACCGCCGCCTGAAACGGCTGACCGATGCGCTGCCGCAACTCAAATCGGCCTGGATCTTCGACGCGAACGGGAAATCGCTGGTCAACAGTCTCGCCTCGCCACCGCAGGATCTGAGTTTTGCGGACCGCGATTACTTCTACGCCCATGTCGACCAGAACATTGGCACGTTCGTCGGCGCGGCCCTGACGCCGCGTCCGCCCTATCAGGGAGCACGCTTCTTCGGCATGAGCCGGCGCCGCGAAGCCGACGATGGCAGCTTCATCGGCGTCATCCAGGCCTCCGTCCTGCCGGAATATTTCGAGAGCTTTTATGCCAGGATCGGCTCTGATCGCGGCAGCTTCTTCGCCATGGGACGCACGGACGGCGTGGTGCTCACTCATTTTCCCCGGCTCGACCGCGACTTCCGGCTCGATCCGACCGGACCGGTCGGGCAGCAGATCGCCGCTCACCCCGAGCACGGCCTCATCACCATCGCCTGGCCCTCGGACGGAATCGAGCGGCGCGTCGGCTACAGGCGCGTCGCCGAATATCCGATCTATGTCAGCGCCGGGCTCGAGACCTCGGCGATCCGCGCGCGCTGGCTCGCCACCATGGGCCAGCATCTGGTGTTCGGCATTCCCGCCACGGCGCTGCTGTTTCTGCTGCTTGCGCTCGCGTTCCGGCGCACCCAGCATCTCCACGCCGAGGCCACGGCGCGACGCGAGGCCGAGGAGGCGCTCAAGCACAGCCAGCGGCTGGAAGCGCTCGGCCAGCTCACCGGTGGTGTCGCGCACGACTTCAACAATCTCCTCACCGTGATCCGCGCCTCGGTCGACCTGTTGAACCGGCCGCAGCTGAGCGAGGAGCGGCGGCAGCGCTACATCAATGCCATTGCGGACGCGGTCGCGCGCGCCGCCAAGCTGACCTCGCAGCTGCTGGCGTTCGCGCGGCGCCAGACCCTGAAACCGGAAGTGTTCGACGTCGGGGAGCGGATGCAGTCGCTGCACGACATGCTCGCCACGCTGCTCGGGCCGGCGATCGAGATCGGAAACCGACTGCCGACCGAGCCCTGCCTCGTCAAGGCCGATGCCGGCCAGTTCGAGACGGCTCTGATCAACATGGCGACCAATGCGCGCGACGCCATGCAAGGCAAAGGCAGGATCACCTTCACCGTGCAGGCGGCGGCGACCATACCCGATACATTGGTGCACGTTTCGGGCAGCCATGATCTTGCAGGCGGCGATGGCTTCGTCAGTGTCGCCGTCAGCGACACCGGCATCGGCATTCCCGCCGCACGATTGGGCCGCATCTTCGAGCCGTTCTTCACCACCAAGCAGGTCGGCCAGGGCACCGGTCTCGGCCTGTCGCAGGTGTTCGGCTTCGCCCGGCAATCCGGCGGCGAGGTGACCGTCGAGAGCGAGGTCGGCCAGGGCAGCACCTTCTCACTCTATCTGCCGCGTGTGCCGGCAGACCTGCTGCCGCAGCGGCAGGCGCCCAACACCGCACCGGCAGTGGCCGGCAGCGGCATGTCGGTGCTGTTGGTCGAGGACAATATCGAGCTCGCCAATTTCGCGGCCGACGGCCTCACCGAGCTCGGTTACAGCATCACTTTGGTGGACAACGCCACCGACGCGCTCGCCGAGCTCACCGTGGACGCAGAGCGCTTCGACGTTGTGTTCTCCGACGTGGTGATGCCCGGGATGACCGGGCTCGATCTGGCGCAGGCGATCCGCGATCGCGGCATCCGCGTGCCGATCGTGCTGACCACGGGCTACAGTCAGGCCCTCTCACAAGACGGCGCCGCCGCCGGCTTCGATCTCGTGCAAAAGCCCTATTCGATCGAGGAATTGTCGCGCGTTCTCCATCGGGCCGCGAGGCTCCGGCCGGTCCGCGACGGCGCGGCCGAGTGAGGCTGGCGCGGAACCAACGGGAACCGATTGATTTGGTTCGCGTTATCCGCTCATGCACAAGCCGGCCGCAAAGCGCGAACAGGGCAGGAAGCCCCCCGTTGTCGAAATCAAGGGCGAGAACGGCGACGAGGTCACGCCGCCGCCGCCGGAGGTTATTGAGCCCGATCCCGCACTCTCGCCCGAAGAAGCCGAACAGGCCCGCAAGGACTATCTGCTGACGCGCTTCTGGATCAGCGCACGCGGCTTCTGGGGCCGCAACGGCGACCGGCTGGCGTGGCTCTACTCGATCGGCCTTGTCGTGCTGATCGTCCTCACCGTCGGCTTTCAATACGGCATCAACGTCTGGAATCGCGCGATCTTCGACGCCATCGAGAAGCGCGAGGCGAGCACCGTCTTCCATCTCACGGCGGTGTTCTTCCCGCTCGCGATCGGCAGCATCGTGCTCGGCGTGGCGCAGGTGTTCGCGCGGATGGGCATTCAGCGCCGCTGGCGCGCCTGGCTCACCGCAAGCGTGCTGACGCGCTGGCTGGCCAACGGGCGCTATTATCAGCTCAACCTGGTCGGCGGCGATCACAAGAACCCGGAATACCGCATCGCCGAGGATCTGCGCATCGCGACCGATTCCCCGGTCGATTTCCTCGCCGGCGTGACATCGGCGCTGTTGTCGGCGGTCACGTTCATCATCGTGCTCTGGACCATCGGCGGCGCGCTCACGGTCACGCTCGGCGGCTCCGCCATCACCATCCCCGGCTTCCTCGTCATCGCCGCGATCCTTTACGCCGCGATCGCCTCGGGTTCGATCCTGGTGATCGGCCGGCGCTTCGTGCAGGTCTCCGAGGACAAGAACCAGGCGGAGGCGGATTTCCGCTACACGCTGACGCGCGTGCGCGAGAACGGCGAGAGCATCGCGCTGCTCGGCGGCGAGGAGGAGGAGCGCGGCGGCATCGACCGCAATTTCACCAACGTGCTGCGGCAGTGGGCGCGTTTGGCCGGCCAGCACATGCGCACAACGCTGGTCTCGCAGGGCTCGAGCCTCGTTGCGCCCGTGGTCCCTCTCCTGCTCTGCGCGCCAAAATTCCTCGACGGCAGCATGACGCTCGGACAGGTGATGCAGGCGGCATCCGCCTTCACCATCGTGCAGAGCGCGTTCGGCTGGCTGGTCGATAATTATCCGCGGCTCGCCGACTGGAACGCCTGCGCGCGTCGCATCGCCTCGCTGATGATGTCGCTCGACGGCCTCGAGCGCGCCGAGCAGGGCGACGGCCTCGGCCGCATCAAGCGCGGCGAGACCGGCAACGAGGCCATGCTGGAGATGAAGGATCTCTCCGTCACGCTCGACGACGGCACGGCCGTGGTCGGCGAGACCGAAGTGGTGATCGAGCCGGGCGAGCGCCTGCTGGTCGCCGGTGAATCCGGCACCGGCAAGAGCACGCTGGTGCGCGCCATCGCAGGACTCTGGCCATGGGGCGGCGGCAGCGTCAATTTCCATCCCGACCGGCGCCTGTTCATGCTGCCGCAGCGGCCTTACGTGCCGTCCGGCAGCCTGCGCCGCGCCGTCGCCTATCCCGGCGCCGAGGACGACTGGACCGTGGAGGAGATCGGCGAGGCCCTGCACAAGGTCGGCCTCGACCACCTCAAGGAGAAGATCGAGGAAGAGGGGCCGTGGGACCAGACGCTGTCAGGCGGCGAGAAGCAGCGCCTCGCCTTCGCTCGGCTGCTGCTGCACAATCCCGACATCGTCGTGCTCGATGAAGCCACCTCCGCGCTCGACGAGAAAAGCCAGGACAAGATGATGCAGATGGTCACCGACGAGTTGCCGAAGGCGACCATCGTCAGTGTCGCCCATCGCGTCGAGCTGGAAGCCTTCCACAGCCGCAAGATCGTGCTGGAACGCCGGAAGGGCGGCGCCAAGCTCGTCAGCGATATCGACCTGATCCCGCGCAAGGGCAAGCGCAAGCTGCTCGGGCGATTCCTGAGGCAGCGCAAGGCCGCGCCAAAAAAGGCGGCGTGACACGCTGTCGTCCCGGGGCGCGCGAAGCGCGAGCCCGGGACGACACTTGTGATGGAGCGTTGGAGTCCTCATCAAAACCGGCTATGCATGCGCCGCTTGCAACGAGGATCGCCTGCTTGACGCCCGACAACGCCCCTTCATCCGCGCCGTTTGGCGCGTTTGCGCCGAACGCGGCGCAGGCTGCGATCATCCGCCTTGCGCAACAGTCGGGGCTGAAGCGCGGTGCGTTCCGCCCGTGGATGTCGCGGCTGGTCAACCTGGTGCGCGGCGGGCCGATCGATGTGCAGTACCAGGGCGCCTCGTTCCGCTTCTATCACCAGGGCAGCGCGACCGAGCGCGGTGCGCTGTTCAATCCCGATTACAATCTCGACGAGCTCGACTTCCTGCGCCGGCACACCCCGGCAGGCGGCGTGTTCGTCGACGTCGGCGCCAATGTCGGCACCTTTGCCCTGGTGATGGCGCAGCAGGTCGGCACCAATGGCAAGGTGGTCGCGATCGAACCGCATCCGATGACGTTTGGACGGCTTTCGTTCAATCACGCCGCGTCGAAGACGACGCAGGTGCGCCTGGTGCAGGCTGCCGCCGGTGACAGCGACGGTGAGCTCATGATCGAGAGCGGCGGCGGCAATCTCGGCGCTACGCACGTCGTCACCGGCACGGCCAGCGCGGAGGCCATCAAGGTGCCGTCGCTGCGGCTGACACGCATTCTGGACGAGGCCGGCGTCGGCCAAGTCGATTCGCTCAAGATCGACGTCGAGGGGTTTGAGGACCGCGTGCTGATCGGCTTCTTCCGCGACGCGCCGCAATCGCTGTGGCCGCGCGCGGTGGTGATCGAGCATCTGTCACAAAACGAATGGCAGCAGGATTGTATCGCTGACATGGTCGCGCGCGGCTTTGCGATCGCGCGCAAGACACGGAGCAATACGTTCCTGTCGCGCTAACCGTGAGCAAGGGAGATTTGCGATGATCGACCATTTGGGTTTTTCGGTCTCCGACTATGAGCGCGCGAAAGCGTTCTACGCCAAGGCGCTGGCACCGCTCGATTACAGCCTGATCATGGAGGTAACGGCGGAGCAGACCGGCCACGCCGCAGCCGCCGGCTTCGGCGCCAACGGCAAGCCGGACCTCTGGTTCGGTGCGGAAGGCGCGATGAACAAGCCGGTGCATATCGCGATTCTCGCCAAGGATCGCGCCACGGTCGATGCCTTCTACAAGGCAGCGATTGCCGCCGGCGGCCGCGACAACGGCGCGCCCGGCATCCGCCCGCATTATCATGCGAACTATTACGGCGCGTTCGTGCTCGACCCTGACGGACACAACATCGAGGCCGTCTGCCACGCACCGGAATAGCGCGCGTTCAGGCACGACACGACAAGGAACATCGGCGCGGCATCATCGTTGTCATTCTCCAGACAACTGACCTCGATGATGTGATGCCGATCGAACCGCCCGAGATTCCACCGTCGACGCCCGGCACGCCCACCGAGCCGCCGCCTGGAATTCCGCCGGGCAATCCGCAGCCTGAAATCGCGCCGCCGGTGCGCGAACCCGGCGAATCACCACGGCCCGACGAATTGCCGGGCCACGTGCCGGAAGAGATTCCATCGCGCGGACCGAACGGACCGCTCACGCCGAATCCCGCGACAGATGCAAGTTCGCTGCGCGATCACATGTGAGGCGAAGCATCACATGTGAGGCAATTGCAACCTGCGTCTGAATGCGCAATGAACGTCACCATAGTGAGGTGATTTGCGTGCAGAAATAAATCGGCCCGCGACCTCTTCGCCCGCCACATTCCGGCCTAACGCGTAGCTGTTCATCCCGACACTTCGTCAAAGAACCTTCCGGGGAAGTTCACCATCATGACCAACCTTCGTTTCGTGCTGCTTGCAACGACGGCTCTGACCGCGATGCAATTCGCAAGCTCCGCATCGCATGCGCAAAGCGCGCCGCCGCTCGTGGTCGCGCAAGCGCAGACACAACCACCAGAGACCGACAAATCGAAGCAGCCTCCGAAGGAAGCACCGAAGGGACCGCCGCCTGGCGCACGTCCTGCCGCACCACCTCCTCCGGCCGCGGCACCGCCCGCAGCTCCTGCGCGCCCCACGGCGCCGCCGCCCGCGGCTGCACCTCCGCATCCTCCCGCTCCGCCGCCGCCGGCCGCCGCGCCGTCGCGCCCGACTCCACCACCGCCTCCTCCGCCTGCGGCACGTCCGGCACCTCCGCCTCCGCCACCACCCCCACCGCCGGCAGCTCCCAAGCAGCCGTCGCCGCCTCCGGCTGCGGCACCCCAGCAGCATGCGCCTGCGCCAACTCCGCCGCCCCCGGCCGCGCAGCCGCACACGCCGACGCCGCCTCCCGCCGCAGCTCCGCCTGCCGCGCGTCCCGCTCCGACTCCGCCGGCAGCAGCAACGCCGCCCGCAGCAGCACCCGCACGTCCGGCGCCGGCACCTGCGGCTACGCCGTCGCCTTCACCGGCCGCGCCTGCGGCCCGCCCTGGCGCGGCTGCACCGACCGCCACGCCTGCACCGACCGCCACGCCTGCTCCGACGGCGACACCTGCGCCGACCGCAACGCCGGCACCGGGCGCCACGCCCGGCGCACCGCCGGCCGGTCGCCCCGGTGTACCGCCGGCCGGCGGACGTCCCGGCACGCCTCCGGCTGCAGGATCTCCGTCGCCGGCTCCCGGTGCCGCGCCCGCTCCAACGGCCACGCCGGCCCCCGGTGGCGCTCCGACGCCGCTGCCCGGCCGTCCCGGCGCAGGACCGACGCCCGCCCCCGGCACAGCCCCGGCGACGACGCCGACCCCTGGTCAACAGGGTGGAACGCCTCCTGCTGGCGCGCCCGCAGCTGGAACTCCGGCTGCGCCGCCCCAGGCCGGCGGCCTCCCGCCGCGGCCCGCGGCGCCCGCCGGTGCCGCTGCGCCGAGCACAGTCCCGGGCTCGGCGGCCGCAACGCCGCCGCCCAACCGGGCGCAATTCGCTCCGCCGACGGTTACGCCTGCCTTCCAGGCAAGGCCGACAATCGTGGCACCGCTGCCGCCTCCGCCGCGCCCGCCCCAGCGTGACCTGACACCGCTCGCGATCGGTGCGGGCGTGGTGGCCGGCGTCGTGATCGGCGCCACCATCGCCGACCTCCACAACCAGCGACGCGAGGCCATCGAAGGCGGCCGCACCGTCTACACCGAACCGGATCGCATCATCATCCGCGATCCGGGCGGGCAGGCCTACGTCCGCGGCAACGACCTCTATCGCTTCCGCTATGGCGCCCGCGACATCCGCACCGACACCGTCGGCGGCGAGACCCGCACGGTCGTGATCCGTCCTGATGGCAGCGAGGTCATCACTGTGGTCGGTCCCGACGGTTCGCTGCTGCGGCGAATCCGCAGGGACCCCGGCGGGCGCGAGATCATCATCATCGACAACAGCTACCGCGATCCGCGGTCGGTCGGCGGCTTCTATGTCGATGCGCCGCCGCCGGTCGTGAACATTCCCTACGATCGCTACATCGTCGACGCCGAGGAAGCGTCGCCGGACGTGATCTACCAGACCATGGAGGCACCGCCGGTACAACGGATCGATCGGCGTTACACGCTCGACGAGATCCGCTACAGCCCCAATGTTCGCATGCAGATGCCGAGCATCGACGTCAACACGATCACCTTCGAGACGGGCTCGTGGACCATCCCGCCGGACCAGGCGGCCCGGCTGCAGGGGATCGCCGACGGTCTCAACCGTGCGATCCAGCGCAACCCGCGTGCGGTGTTCCTGATCGAGGGACACACCGACGCGGTCGGCAACGAGGTCGACAATCTGTCATTGTCGGATCGCCGTGCGCAGTCCGCGGCCGAATTGCTGACCCAGCAGTTCGGGGTGCCCGCCGAGAACCTGACCTCGCAGGGCTATGGCGAGCAGTATCTGAAGGAGCAGACGCAAGGACCGAGCCTGATCAACCGGCGCGTCACCGTCCGCAACATCACGCCGCTGCTCAACGGTGGCCAGGCCTCGCTGCCGCCGCCCCCGCCCGGCACCGCGCCGCCGCGCTGAGGCGAAGCACAAATGCAAAATGGCCGGGAGCAATCCCGGCCATTTTTGTTTGGATCAGGCGCCCGCTGCCTGAAGCGGCACGCAGGCAGCGCAGATGGCTGCGGCATGCCTGTGATCGGTGCCGCAGCAGCCGCCGAGCAGTTGCATGCGCGGGAATGCCCGCCTGAGCGCCACATAACGGCGGCCGAGATCGGCGGGATCGCCGCTGTCGAGCACCTCGGACTCATCGAGCTCGGCATGACTCTTGGCCGACGCATTGGCCCTGACGCCATGAATGCGTTCGACCCATGGCTCGCCGGCTTGGAGGGCACTCTCGAAATGGGTCGGATGAGCGCAGTTGATCAGGAAATATTCGCAAGCACGTTCCGTCGCACGATCGACGGTTTCGATCGCCTCCCGCAGGGTCTCTCCCCTGATCAGGCAACCGTCAGTTTCGACCGTGAAGGAGATGGCAACCGGGATCGCGTGCATCTTTGCAGCGCGCACCACGCCGATGGCTTCATTGACGCTGTTCAGCGTGAACGCGGTCACCATGTCGGCGCCGGCCTCGGCGAAGGAGGCGATCTGGGACGAATGATAGTCCATCGCCTCCGTCGCATCCATGTTGCCGGCCTTGTAGCCGTCGCCCCGCGGACCGATCGCACCGTTGATCACACAGGGCAGGCCGGAGGTCTCCCATGTGCCGCGCAATTCCTCAAGAAAACGAATTGCCCGCATGTTGATCGCCGTGAGCGCGTCCATATCGTAGCCGAGCTTGACACCCCAATCAGGATTGGCGCGCCAGGTCGGACTATCGAGCACGAAGCCGAGCCCGTGCTGACGCGCGATCGCAAGATAGGCCTCGTAATACTGCCTCAGATGGGAGCGGCCGGCCTCGCTCTCGAGCAACACGAAGGCAGCGAAGTGAGGAAGCTCCAGACCTTTGTGAAAGATCAGGGTGGTCTCCATGCCGCCGTCGGTCAGGAAGATGCCGCCGCGGCGCTGAGGCAGATTGTCTCTGTACTTCGCCATTGGTCGCTCCGTCGCTGCGAGGCCCCACTCATTCGGTCGTTTCAACCTCCTTCCGGTCTCATGCGAGATGGTGCCGCATAATGTCGCGCGGTACGCGACTGCTCCTACTGCGCTGCGGCGAGTCCAAGCGCATCGACCATCACGCGAAACACCTCGGTGTTGTCCATCGAGCCGTGCACGCGCTCGCTGCCCGGCCCGGTCGCCGTCAGGATGACGTCCTCGCCCGAATGCACGCTGGCGCCGATCATCGCCGACAGATTGCCCGGGCGCAGCACCGCGCCGGGGACGTCCTTGTATTTGTCGTTGGCCTTGAAGGTCCCGTCGTCACCGGCCTTGACGGTCGGCTCGTTGGGATTGTCGAGCTTCGGCCGGAACGTCTCGTAGTGATCGGGCAGGCTGGCCGAGAAGATGGCGAGCCGGCGGCTCACATCAACGCGTGACGGATAGCCCTCCGCATCCGGCGCCGGATAATTGGGAAATCCGGCCTGTTCGTAGACGCCGACGCGCTCGCGCAAGGGAACGTTGGGCGTCGTGCCCATATCGTCATTCACCGTGCCGACAAGGCTGTTGGGATGATTGTGGTCCGCCAAGACCAGGATGAGGGTGTCGTCGCCGCGCGCCCGTGCCCATTCGCGCGTCTGGCGCACCGCATTGTCGAGCATGATCGTATCGTAGACGGCGCGCTCCATGTCGAGGACATGCGCGTATTTGTCGATCAGTCCGGATTCGACCATCAGGAAGAAGCCGGTCTCGTTCTTCGAGAGCATGTTCAGCGCCGCCCGCACCTGCTCGGTCAAATCAGGTTGCTCGGGAAATTTCTTCACGCCGCCGCCCTTGAGGAATTTGCGGTCGAGCACGCCATCCATGTTGCCGGTCGCGAACAGGCCGAGCAGCTTGCTTGTCTCCGGCTTTGCGGCAGAAGCGCCGAGCTCGCTCGCAGTCGTCGCGACCTGATAGCCTCCTTCGCGGAACTTCGCGATGTAGTCGGCTTCGTCCTTGCGTTTGGAGCCGGCCGCGGATTTTGGAAGAAAATTCGCGCTGCCGCCGCCCATCAGCACATCCGGCTTTGCCGCGAAGAACTGCTCGACGATCTCGTCATAGGCGGCGCGCCGGCGGGTGTGCGCAACCATCGCGGCCGGCGTCGCGTCTTCGATCTCGGTGTTGGTGACGACACCGATCGCCATGCCGTGCCGCCGCCTGGCAAGACTCGTGATGGTTTCGACGCGGGGATCGTCGAACGGGCTTGCGGTGCGGTCCGCGTAAACACCCAGGGCGTTGACGGCGCTCTTGTGGCCGGTCGCATAGGCGCTGGCCGAATTCGCGGAGTCCGTGATGATCGAGTCCGAGCCGGCGGTCGCCACCAGCGCCATATGGGGCATGTCGTCGATCGCGAGCTTGCCGCGGCTCTTGCCTTCCGCAATCCCCTTGGACAGGATTCGCGCTGCGACCCGATGCGCCGGCGACATGCCGTCGCCGATGAACAGGATGACGTTCTTCGCCTTGCGCGGACCCGTGTCGTAAACCGTCCATGCGACGCTGCGCTGCTGCGTGCCGTCGCTGACATCCACCGTGACGGTGCCGGGCTTGGCCAGCGTGACGTCGCGCAAGATCAGCGCCGACTGGTCCTTGCCGTCCTCGCGATCGATGAAGGTCCCGCTACGTCCGAACGCGGCAGCATAGTCCGTACCGTTCACGGTCACCTTCAGCCTGGCCGGATCGACCGGCCCGGGAAACTCGACCTTGAAGTCGAACCGGGCGCCGGCCAGGATCTCGGCACGATCGATCGGATAGATCGTCTGCGCCGACAGCGACGTTGTCCAACAGAGGACGATGAGTGAGGCGAGTGCCGACCCCTTGACCATGCTCGATGCTCCGCAATCCCGTTCACAACAGGAGCGGAACCCTAGCGGTCGCGCATGACATCGTCATTAAGCGCGTAGCCCGGATGGAGCGAAGCGCAATCCGGGAATCTAGCGGCTGGACGAGAGGCCCCGGATTTCGCTTCGCTCCATCCGGGCTACAAGATCAACCCTTGTCGCTCTCGAGCTTGAAGATCTGCGAGCCTTCGCTGCCCGACAGCAGGCCGGTATCCGTGTAGAGCTTCAGCTTGGTGCGCGTGTCAGCGATGTCGAGATTGCGCATGGTGAGCTGGCCGATGCGGTCGGCCGGCGTGAATGCTGCGTCTTCGACCTTCTCCATGCTGAGCCGCTCCGGCGCATAGGTGAGGTTCGGGCTCTCGGTGTTGAGGATCGAATAGTCGTTGCCGCGGCGTAGCTCCAGCGTCACCTCGCCGGTGACGGCGCGCGCGACCCAGCGCTGCGCGGTCTCGCGCAGCATCAGGGCCTGCGAATCGAACCAGCGGCCCTGATAGAGCAGGCGTCCCAAGCGCATGCCGCTGATGCGGTACTGCTCGATGGTGTCCTCGTTGTGGATGCCGGTGACGAGGCGCTCATAGGCGATGTGCAGCAGCGCCATGCCGGGCGCCTCGTAGATGCCGCGGCTCTTCGCCTCGATGATGCGGTTCTCGATCTGGTCGCTCATGCCGAGTCCGTGGCGGCCGCCGATCGCATTGGCTTCGAGGAACAATGCGACGGGATCAGAGAAGGTCTGGCCGTTCAGCGCCGTGGGCTGGCCTTCCTCGAAACGCACGACGACCTTCTCGGCCTTGACGTTGCAGTCGTCACGCCAGAACGGCACGCCCATGATGGGGGTGACGATCTTGATGCCGCTGTCGAGGCTTTCGAGATCCTTCGCTTCGTGCGTGGCGCCAAGCAGATTGCTGTCGGTCGAGTACGCCTTCTCCGCGCTCATCTTGTAGGCAAAGCCCTGCGCGGTCATGAACGCGGACATTTCGGCGCGGCCGCCGAGCTCGTCGATGAACTGCTGGTCGAGCCAGGGCTTGTAGATGCGCAAGGATGGATTGGTCAGCAGGCCGTAGCGGTAGAAGCGCTCGATGTCGTTGCCCTTGAAGGTCGAGCCGTCGCCCCAGATGTTGACGCCGTCTTCCTTCATCGCCGCGACCAGCATCGTGCCGGTGACGGCGCGCCCGAGCGGCGTGGTGTTGAAATAGGTGATGCCGCCGGTCGAGATGTGGAAGGCGCCCGACTGGATCGCGGCGATGCCTTCGTGGACGAGCTGCGTGCGGCAGTCGACCAGCACCGCCTTCTCGGCACCGAACGCCTCGGCCTTGCGCGGGATCTCGTTGTAGTCGGCTTCATCGGGCTGGCCGAGATTGGCCGTGTAGGCGTAGCAGCGCGCGCCCTTCTGCTTCATCCAGAGCAGCGCCGCGCTGGTATCGAGACCGCCCGAAAAAGCGATGCCGACTTTCTCACCCTTGGGCAGGCTTTTCAGGATCGTGGTCATGGGGCTTCCAATCGGGTCTCAAGGGGCGGATGGCGTTCGTGGGTTGACCGCGCGAATATCAAATTTCGCGCGCCTCGGCACGCATTTAATGGCTCAAATCGACGGCTCGGGGCCTGTCTTGCGGCCGAACAGGCGCTGGCGGAGCCGGTAGGCGGGCATGTTCAGCCGGGTCAGGGCGGCATCGACCGCCTCGTCCGAGAACCGGGTCCGCGGCCAGCGGTAAATCAGCGCGTAGGCGAACCAGATCACGACGAAGGTGACGAGGCCGGCGATCGAGACATCGGTGAAGAAGTGGCCGCCGAAGGCCATCCGCAGCCCGCTGGTGACCATGCCGAACACAACCGCACCGGCATAGGCGAGCGGCCGCCATGCCGGCGGCGCCAGCGCAGCCGGCGCCAGCGTCCAGAACGCGGTCGCGCCCTCGCCCGAGAAGAACGAGCAGTTGCGCGCGCAATCGCCGCGCGGATCCCACCACGGCACGAATTGCTGCTCGCCGGCAAACTCAGTCACCACCACCGGACGCGGCCGTCCCCAATAGGTCTTGAAGGTGAGATTGGTGAGGATGCCTGCCGACATGATGATGGTGACCAGCAGGAATACGATCGCGCGCCCCGATACCATCAGCGGCCGGTCGGGTCGGATCATCTTGACCACAAGCGCGACCAGCGGCGGCAGCACGAATGCCCAGGCGACCCACATGGCGGCGTCGCGCGCGACGCCCGCCCACTCATTCAGCTTGAGCGGAAACGTCTTCGTCTCGGGGTCGAAGAACAGTGCGGCGAGCTTGAGATCGAGCTCGGGATAGAGGCCGAAAACGACGCCGATCACAAGCCACAGCGCCAGGGCGATGAAGAGTCCAGTCCGGTTCATGCGCGCGGTTTAGCGGAGCGGGGAGGAGATGGAAACCCCGGAGGAAGGCAAGAAAATCACCGCGCATCCGGCCTTGAATTCGACGGGAGCGGCGGAGGCGGCTTGTGCGGGGGCGGCGGATTGCGCCAGGCGCCGGCATTGCGGCCGGCAATCAGCCAGTAGACCACGCCGGAGACGATGCCCGCGCCTGTCATGATCTCCAGATGCCGCCGCACGATGCCTTCGAACTGGAGTGTATCGGAGTGGAAGGGGATGAGGCCGAGATAGCAGGCTAGGCCAACTACGCCGCCACCCACGGCATAAGCGAGCGCGCTGCGGATATAGAGCGCTTCGGTGATCGCGACGATCACCGCCGCCGGAACCAGCGCAAAGCCCGAGACGAAGATGAAGCCGAAGCCGAGCAGAATGTCGATCGCGCCCTGGTCGACCGGACCGGCGCCGAGATCGGCAAACTCCGGAAACAACAGCGCGACGACCACGATCATCCCGCCGACGAAACAGGCGGCGAGAAAGCCAATGAAGATAACGATGAGGCGGCCGATCAGGGACATGACAGAAATGCCAATTCCGCCGTCATTGCGAGGAGCCACCCGGTCCCGCCTTCGGCGGGCCGGATGACAGGCTCCACGACGAAGCAATCCAGACTGTCTCAACGGAAAGATTCTGGATTGCTTCGCTGCGCTCGCAATGACGAGGATGCGAGAGCGAAGGCATGAACTATCAATCCGTCATCGCCATGGCGCGCAGCGCCTGGCGTTCGCGGGCCGAGAGCTTTTCGGTCTCCGACTTGAGCTGGCCGCAAGCGGCGAGGATATCGCGGCCGCGCGGGGTGCGCACCGGCGAGGAATAGCCGGCGTTGAAGATGTATTCGGAGAATTTCTCGATCTGATCCCAGTCCGAACATTCATAGGCCGTGCCGGGCCAGGGATTGAACGGGATCAGATTGATCTTGGCGTGGATGCCCTTGAGCAGCTTCACCAGCAGCTTCGCATCGTCGAGCGAATCGTTGACGCCCTTGAGCATCACATATTCGAAGGTGATGCGGCGCGCGTTGGAGGCGCCGGGATAGTCGCGGCAGGCCTGCAGCAGCTCCTTGATCGGATATTTGCGGTTGAGCGGCACCAGCTCGTTGCGCAGCTCGTCGCGCACCGCATGCAGCGAGATCGCGAGCATGACGCCAATCTCGTCGCCCGCGCGCACGATGTTCGGCACCACGCCCGAGGTCGACAGCGTGATGCGGCGACGGGAGATGCCGATGCCTTCATTGTCGCCGACGATGAGCAGCGCGTCGCGCACCGCGTCGAAATTGTAGAGCGGCTCGCCCATGCCCATCATCACGATGTTGGTGACGCGACGCGTGCCGTCCTCGCGATCGGCCCAGTCATTGAGGCGGTCGCGCGCAACCATCACCTGTCCGACGATCTCGCCGGCGGTGAGATTGCGCACCAGCCGTTGCGTGCCGGTGTGACAGAAGGAGCAGTTCAGCGTGCAGCCGACCTGGGAGGAGACGCAAAGCGTGCCGCGATCGGTCTCGGGGATGTAGACGCACTCGACTTCATGGGCACGCTCGACATTGTCGCCGCTCGGCAGCCGCAGCAGCCATTTGCGGGTGCCGTCGTTGGAGATCTGCTCGGCCACGACTTCGGGACGGTCGACCGTAAAATGCTGCACGAGCTCGGCGCGAATGCCCTTCGAGATCGACGTCATATCGTCGAAGCTTTGGGCGCCGCGGAAATAGAGCCAGTGCCACAGCTGCTGGACGCGCATCTTGCGCTGCGCGGGCGCGACGCCGATCTCGCCGAGGCGGTCGGCAAGCTCGCTGCGCGACAGGCCGATCAGCGAGGGCCTGGCCGGCGGCACATAGGTTTCGAGCGGAGTCTTCTCCACCAGTATTGCGTTGTGCGGCTCGGTCGTCGGTTGCATTGGTTGCCTGATATCTCTCGTCATGCCCGGGCTTGTCCCGGGCATCCACGTTCTGTTCCACCCGTTGCTAGCGCGTGGATGGCCGGGACATCTGGTGCGAAGACGCGCTTCGCGCTTTAGCCCGGCCATGACGGCTACACCTTTGGGATACCCTTATATAGCAACCGGAACCGCCGATTGCGACCGTGATGCCGCCCTCAGGCTTAACGCCGGCAGTCCTACCGCCTGCAATCCTGGGCGATCCGGTCGAGCGCCTGGGCGAGGCCCTTCAGCGAAAACGTATCGGTCGTCTCCGTTCCCTTGGCCGAGACACCCTTGACCACGAGATCGGCGGATTTGCGCATGGCTTCGACCATCCGCTCTTCCTCGGCCGCGTTCTTGATCCAGAGGCCGTCGCCCTGCGTGTACATCGCGAAAGCGGCGCCGCCGACCTCGACCGAGGATTCCGAGCCCGGCTTCAGCGCATAGCCGATCATGACCGAGACTTCGTTGTTCACCTTTTCCGCCGGCCGGGTCGAAACGAAGGCATAGGCGGGATCGCGCGGGCGGTTCGGCGGGTTGGTCTTCGACGACGACGGCTTGGCCAGCGCGAAGCAGACCTTCTTGCCGTTGGGTGTGGCCGAATAGGCGCCCCAGGTGCCGAACTGGCCGATCAGGGTCGGCTCCGCGCCGCCCGCAACCGCCGTGGCTGGAGCCAACGGCTTGCTCTCGGGCTTTGCTGCGGTCTTTGGGGCTGTATTGGCCGCCGGTGCAGCCGCCTTTGGCGCGGCTTTGGGCGCCGGTTGCGTCGTCTGCGCCCGCGCGGAATCGGTGATTCCCACGGCCATAACGCCCGTCATCAAGGCTAAAATCAGCACCCGCCACATGCTGGAGTGGTTCCCTCAATATTGTGACTGGAAGATGGCCCGGCCGCGCTTTGTCCCCCGGCAGGGATAACCGGGAAAGTCCAATTTGGGAAGGCAGTTAGCGGCTCAGCCTTTGGATCGCGCAGCGCGCTGCTCGGCCCATTGGGCGTCGGTCCAGCGCAACAAATCCTCGGCGCCGGAGCTGCGCAAATGCGCGCCACCGTCGATCACGACCATCTCGCCATTGATGTAACCGGCACGGTCCGAGACCAGGAAGCTGGCGAGGTCGGCGAGCTCGCTATGTTCGCCGGTGCGCCCCATCGGGTTCCGGGCGGTCCAGCCTTCGTCGCGGCCCTCAGGACGGAGCTGCCCCAAGGCGCCAGCGGTTGGGAACGGGCCCGGGGCGATCGCGACGGTGCGGATGCCCTTCGGGCCCCACTCGACCGCGAGACTCCTGGTCATCGCCAGCACCGCCGACTTCGCCATCGCCGAGGGAACCGTGAAGGCGCGGCCGGTGATGGTGGAGGTCGAGAGGATCGAGAGCACGACACCGCCATGCTTGCCGTCGATCCAGCGCTTGCCGGCGGCGAGCGTGCAATACATCGCGCCATGCAGCGTCGGCGCGAGGATCGCGTCGGCGGCGCGAAACGACAGATGCTCGCTCTGCGCGATGAAGGTTGCGGCAGCGTTGTTGACGAGAATATCGAGCGGCGCCTCGCGCCAGATCGCGTCCATCATGCTCTCGACGGCCGCGCCGTCGCGAATATCGCAAGCCATCGTCGTGACCTTGCCGCCGGTCTGCGCGCGCATCTCGCTCGCCGTCGCTTCCAGCCGGTCGAGCTTGCGGCCGCAGATCACGAGCTCGGCGCCAAGCGCGAGAAAGCGACGTCCCATCGCGGCGCCAAGGCCGGAGCCGCCGCCGGTGACGAGGATGCGCTTATCCCTGAGCAGACCCGTTTCAAACATCGTTTGAATCCTCTTTTTCTTCTTGCTTCGTCATTGCGAGCGCAGCGAAGCAATCCAGACTATTTCCGCAGGACGGATTCTGGATTGCTTCGCTGCGCTCGCAATGACGCGAGGATAGGCCTGCGCATCCTCTTGCGCAAAGAAACCGGATTGTCGGACCGCACTAAATCCGGCAGAAACGGACCAACTATAATTCCGCCTCGAAACGCCCAGTATTCTCAAGAAGGTGCCGCCATGAAAGCCATCCTCTGCTCGCAATATTGCCAGCCCGACGATCTCGTGCTTGCCGACGTGCCGGATCCGGTGGCAGCTCCCGGCGAAGCGGTGATCGCGATCAAGGCGGCGGCGCTGAACTTCTTCGACATCCTGATGATTCAGGGCAAGTACCAGATCAAGCCGCCGTTCCCGTTCTCGCCCGCCGCCGAAGTCGCCGGCGTGATCGAGAGCATCGGTCCCGGCGTGACTGATCTGAAGGTCGGCGATCGCGTCGTTGCGTCTTGCGGCCACAACGGCGCGCGCGAAAAGATCGCGCTGCCGGCGGCATCAATCGTCAAGATTCCCGACAATCTCGACTATGACCGCGCGGCCGGCATCATCATCATCTACGGCACCGCGCTGCATGCGCTGGAAGACCGCGCGAGCCCGAAGCCGGGCGAGACGCTCGCGGTGCTGGGCGCAGCCGGCGGCACCGGCTTGGCTGCCTGCGAGCTCGGCAAGCTGATGGGCCTGAAGGTGATCGCCTGCGCCTCGTCGGACGAGAAGCTCGAATTCGCGAAAGCGCATGGCGCCGAGCTGACGCTCAACTACGGCAAGGAAGATCTGAAAGAAGGCCTGCGAAAACTCACCGGCGGCAAGGGCGTCGACATCATCTTCGATCCGGTTGGTGGCGCCTATGCCGAGCAGGCACTGCGCTCGATCGCCTGGGAAGGCCGCTTCCTGGTGATCGGTTTTGCCGCCGGCGACATTCCGAAGATGCCGCTGAACCTCGCGCTGCTGAAGGGCTGCGACATCCGCGGCGTGTTCTGGGGCGCGTGGACCCGGCTGAACCCGGCCAAGAACCGCGCCAATCTCGAGAAGCTCGTGAAGTGGACCGCGGAAGGAAAGATTTCCTCGCATGTCGACCGCACCTTCCCGCTGGCACAAACCGCCGACGCACTGAAGGTTCTGGCGGGACGCCAGGCCATGGGCAAGGTGATCCTGCATCCGTGATGGTGTGAGCCGCAGCGCTTGCCTGCCACACGCACTCGCCACATATGCGACCGTCGTCGCCCGCCTTCTGCGCAATTGCGTACTGAGGCGGGCGGTCCAGATTTCAGAGACGCCAGAGATTTCAGCCGAGACGCCGCGGCCCACTGGATGCCCCGGGGTCAAAGTCAGCGGAGTCTAGGAAAACCTTCCTCAACCATCACCGCCAAAATCGTGGTGCATTCCTCCGCTCCGCCTCAATCAAACCCAAATATTTCCTAATTCGCGCAAACCGTCGTCGTTTTTTGGGCTGATTCCAACTGCGTTTTACCGGTTCCATTTGCGGGACACTTTGGACAAAAGCAAGAAGACTTAAGCCGAATTGCCCCTGCGTTGCGTTGGTAATGGGGAGCATGACCATGGAGACGACGGCACATCGCCCGTCGAAGGAGTCGAAGGCGTTCGACTCCGATCGAGCCACATCACATCCGCCGACCGCGTCCTTTATCCGTGCGCGCGCCGCGCGGGCAGATCTTTCGCAGGACGATCCAATTCCACTCTTCCTGTCCGATCCGCTCGGTGCGCCGGACCCACGCGAATATGAGCCCATTGAGGTGCGCTCCAGAATTGTCCCACGTGTTCTCGCGGCCGTTCTGACGGCATCCACCTTGGCAGTTCTGGTCACACTGTATCAGTCCGACTTTCGCGGCCTCTTCGCCGCCAATGCCGTTAGCTGGATGGGCATCGCGCCGGAGCAAGCCATGGCGTCGGCCAACACGCCGGCCATGACGCAGAGCTCGCTGAAGGATTCGGACCGCGCGACCAACACGAGGCTGGCGAGCGCCGACACGCAGGTTCCTCCTGCACCGTCAACGCCGAGCCGCGAAGCGATCGCGACCGCCTATCAGACGGCGCTGCAAGCCCAGGCACCCACACCTGCGCCCGCACCCGTCGCGGCGCCGCCGGCGCCCACTCCGCCCGCCAAGACGCTCGATGCCGACACGCTGGCCGGGCTGATGACACGCGCGAAGAGCCTGTTGAGGATCGGCGATATTGTTGCAGCCCGCCTGCTGCTCGAGCGCGCGGCCAATGCACAGGATGCAACGGCCGCGTTTCTGCTGGCGCAGACCTATGACCCGGCCGTGCTGGGCACCAGCGACGCGCGGAGCATCGCCGGCGACGCGACCGTCGCGCGTGACTGGTACCAGAAGGCCGCGGCACTCGGATCGGCGGAGGCGCGGCAGCGCCTCGCTCAGCTTCAGAACTAGAACTTTTCAGAGGGTATCATGCGTAACGCTTTGGGAATGGCGGTTGCCGCCATCATGACGATTTGCGCCTTCGCGGCACGCGCCGAGCAGACCGAGTACGATCCGGCCAAGGTCTCGGACGGCCTGAAGGCCATCTTCCAGTTCGGCTCGACCTCGACCAAGCAGTCGCTGAACGCCAATACGGTCACGCTGATCACCGGCACGATCGGCGGCACCTACGTGCAGTTCGGCGCCGACCTCGCCTCCGTGCTCGACGACGGCAACAAGATCCGCGTGCTGCCAATCGTCGGCCGCGGCTCGGTGCAGAGCGTCGCCGACATTCTGTTCCTGCAAGGCGTCGATCTCGGCATCGTGAGGGCGGATACGCTCGACTATCTCGAGCGCAAGGGCTTTGCCAAGGACATCAAGAAGCAGTTCACCTATGTGACCAAGCTCTACAATGAAGAGATGCAGGTGATCGCGCCGAAATCGGTCGCGACGCTGAAGGATCTCGAGGGCAAGAAGGTCAGCGTCGATCTGCCCAATGGCGGGACCTTCGTCACCGCGCTGACGGTGTTCGAGCGGCTCGGGATCAAGGCGAACTTCGTCTATGTCGAGCAGCGCATCGCGATGGAGAAGCTGAAAGCCGGCGAGATCGACGCAGTCATCGTGGTCGGCGGCAAGCCCTACAAGTCAGTGTCGACCTTCAGCAATGACGGCCGCTTCCACCTCGCGGGGGTCGACTATGCAAAGCCGCTGCAGAGCGACTATCTGCCGGCGACGCTGACCGCCAAGGACTATCCGAACCTGATCAAGGAAGGCGATACCGTGGACACCATCGCGGTGCCGGCGGTGCTCGCGGCCTACAACTGGGCGCCCAACACCGACCGTTACCGTAAGCTTGCGCTGTTCGTGGATGCGTTCTTCACGAAATTCCCGACCCTGCAGAACCCGCCTTTCCATCCCAAGTGGAAGGAAGTCTCGCTCCCGGCACCTCTGACGGGCTGGAACAGATTGCCGGTGGCGCAGCAATGGCTCGACAAGCACGGCGTCGAACCGGTGACCCGGGAGCGCTTCGAGGCGTTCCTCAAGCAGAACCCCGCGGCCCAGAAGGTGTCCGACGCAGACAGGGAAGCGCTGTTCAAGCAATTCCAGGCGTGGGACGCGGGGAACGCGCGGGCGGAGAAGAAGTAACGAGCGGCATTGCGGCCGATGGTGTCGCAAGCGGCACCCACACTCTCGCTGTCATCGCCCGGCTTGACCGGGCGATCCAGTACTCCGTGACGTCAGTGATTGAATCGAGAGGCCGCGGCGTACTGGATTCCCCGCCTGCCGCCTACGCTAAAGCTTCGGCTGCCCTGGACCGCAACCCCGGCGAAGCCTTGGCGTGGCCGGGTCGCGGGGAATGACAGCGGTGGGCGTGGCTACGGCGTGTAGCCAACAACGCCTACTGCGCCGCGTCCGCACCATCCACCCCGCGCTTCAGCACGGCGCGGGCGGCTTCGCGGTGCTCCGTCGTGATGTGGCTGGCGACCATGCGGATGGCGGTGGCGAGCACGGCGGCGTCATCGGTGAAGCCGAGGATCGGCATCACGTCGGGGACGAAATCGAACGGCAGGATGAAATAGGCGATCGCTCCGAGCAGCGACGCCTGGACATGGCGCGGCGTCTGCCGGTCGAACGCACAGTAATAAGCCGCGAGCAGGTCTTCCGCGAACGGCAATTGCACGGCGACACGCTTCAGCTTGCGCCAGAAACGGCGGCGCACGCTCTCATGATCCTCCGCGAGCCGATCGGCCGGCTCGAAGCCGACGCTGTGTTCGGCAGCCATGTTCGAGAAACTCCCCGTTCAGCCAGGGCGGCAGATGGCCGCATCTCCTGCTGATCACAACATGGGGATGCAGCCGATCCTCGCAAGGTGTCAGGTAGCTGTCAGCTTGGCGATCGTGTTCATCGTCCTGGCGAGCTCGATGTCGAGCTTGGTGACGCCGCCGGCGTCATGAGTCGACAGCACCACCTCCACCGTCTTGTAGACGTTGCGCCATTCGGGGTGGTGATCCATTTTCTCGGCAACCAGCGCCGCGCGGGTCATGAACCCGAACGCCTCGTTGAAATCCTTGAAGACAAAGGTCTTCCCGATGGCGTCGCGGCCCTGAACCTCGGTCCAGCCCGGTATGGCGCCCAGTGCCTGCTTGCGTGCTTCCGGCGTCAGCCGCTCTGCCATGATCGCCTCCATTTTCAGGGGAACTTTACCCTAACACCGTGCATATGGCCCCGGTTCAGACCGGATTTCGTCCATCCGCTAACCATGACGGAGATGTAACCCCGCGGGACAAGAAATTTGCTATGATTACAGGTGTAAATCGCCGGCCAAGATGAAACTGAGCCTCAAGCGCCTGTTTGGGAGATCGATGACCGGGGGATTGGACCTGGCCGAAGCGCCCACCCCGCCTTCGCCGCGATCAGCGGCGCGGAAGACGGCGCTCGTGTCTCTGGCGCTGGTGCTTGCGATCATCGGCGCGCTCGTCGGCGGATACTATTTCGCGATGCGGCCGGTGACGTTGAAGATCGCGGTCGGTCCGGCCAATAGCGACGACCTCAAGGTGGTGCAGGCGCTGACGCAGGCTTTCGCGCAGCACAAGAGCTTTGTGCGGCTACGCCCGATCCAGACCGACGGCGCCACCGCCAGCGCCGATGCGCTCGCGGAAAACAAGGTCGATCTCGCCATCGTGCGCGGCGACGTCGACGTGCCGAAGAACGCGCAAGCCGTCGCGACCCTGCGCAAGAACGTCGTGGTGCTGTGGTCCGTGCCCGGCAAGGGCAAAAGGAAGGGCGCGAAGATCACCAAGATCGCGCAGCTCGCCGGCCATCGCGTCGGGGTGATCGGCCGAACCCAGGCCAACGTCAATTTGCTCAAGGTGATCCTCCAGCAATACGGGGTCGATCCCGCCAAGGTCGAGGTCATACAGTTCCCGGCCAATGAAGCCGCCGAGGCGATCAAGGCCCAGAAGGCCGATGCCTATCTCGCAGCCGGCCCCGTCAACAGCAAGATCACCTCGGATGCGATCGCGGCTTCCGCCAAGGACAGCGGCACGCCGACGTTCCTCGCGATCGATTCCGCGGACGCGATCGCGCAAAACCATCCCGTTTACGAAGCATCGGAGATTCCCGCCGGCACCTATGGCGGCTCGCCCGATCGCCCCGATGACGAGGTCAAGACCATCAGCTTCTCGCACCACATCGTGGCGCGCAAAGGTGTGTCCGATACCACCATCGCAGCGTTCACGCGCCAGCTCTTCGCCGTGCGCCAGCAACTGGTGGCGGAATTCCCGATGGCGGCGAAGATCGAGACGCCCGACACCGACAAGGATGCGGTGATCCCCGTGCATCCGGGCGCCGCCGCCTTCGTCGACGGCGAGGAAAAGACCTTCCTCGACAAATACAGCGATTACATCTGGTGGACCCTGATGGCGCTCTCGGCGATGGGCTCGATCGGCGCCTGGTTCGCGGGCTACCTCAAGAAGGACGAGCGCGACAACAACAGCCATTTGCGCGACCGCCTGTTCGACCTGATCGCGGCGGCGCGCAAGAGCGAGACGACCGACGAGCTCGACCAGATGCAAACCGAGGCTGACGAAATCCTGCGCGACACGCTGCGCTGCTTCGATCACGGCGCGATCGAAGAGGGCGGGCTCACCGCCATCAACATCGTGCTCGACCAGTTCCACGCCGCCGTCGCCGACCGCAAGGCCGTGCTGTTTGCCATGCCGCAAAGCCTGCAGCGCGCAGGCGCGCAATTCAGGGCCGCCGGCAACGCGTAAACGCTTGCCGCGTTATTGCTGCGTCATACTGTCTCAGTATAGCTTTCGCTGTCATTCCGGAGCGCGCGCAGCGCGAGTCCGGAATCTCGGGATTCCGGGTCCGGTCGTTCGGACCGTCCCGGAATGACGACGCGAGATGCGCACGAGACAAAAAGCGAAGCCGCCATGAACATCAAATTCTCCCGCCGCCGCTTCCTCACCACCAGCGCCGGCGCACTCGGCGCGATCGCGATGCCCCATCTCTCGCGCGCGGCCGACCGGCCGGCGGTTACGCATGGTGTGCAGTCCGGCGACGTCACGGTCGACGGTGGCGTGGTCTGGGCGCGCACTGACCGGCCATCGCAGATGCTGGTCGAGGTGGCCACGACCGAGTCCTTCAGGGATGCCCGCGTGCTGCCGCCGATCGCGGCGCTGCCGGAGAGCGACTTCACCGCGAAGATGCTGATCGAGAACCTGCCGGGCGGACAGGACATCTTCTATCGCGTCCGCTTTCGCGATCTCTCGCATACCGCGATCGAGGGCGAACCAGTGGTCGGCCGCTTCCGCACCGCGCCGGCCGACCGTCGCGACGTCAGCTTCGTCTGGGGCGGCGATGTCGCAGGGCAAGGCTGGGGCATCAATCCCGATGATGGCGGCATGTTCACCTTCTCCGCGATGCGCAAGCATCGGCCCGATTTCTTCCTGCATTCCGGCGACACGATCTATGCCGACGGTCCGATCGAATCCGAGGTGAAGCTCGCCGACGGCAAGACCTGGAAGAACGTCACCATCCCCGAGAAGGCCAAGGTCGCGGAGACGATGGACGAGTACCGCGCCGCGCACAAATACAATCTCACCGACGACAACGTCCGCGCCTTCAATGCCGAGGTGCCGATCTTCGTGCAGTGGGACGACCATGAA
The DNA here is from genome assembly GCF_040547725.1 of Bradyrhizobium sp. LA2.1. Classification (NCBI taxonomy): domain Bacteria; kingdom Pseudomonadati; phylum Pseudomonadota; class Alphaproteobacteria; order Hyphomicrobiales; family Nitrobacteraceae; genus Bradyrhizobium; species Bradyrhizobium sp. LA2.1. The sequence goes on along the minus strand of NZ_JBEPQI010000009.1, from coordinate 191,144 downwards.
GTGACCAACAACTGGTCGCTGTCAAAGGAGTTGCCGGCGTCCTACAAGGTGCGCGACATCTCCCTGCTCGCAGCCCGCGCCGGCCGCGCCTTTCACGAGATGTATCCGATGCGGGAGAGCATCGTTGAGCCGGGCCGCGTCTATCGCCAGATCTCCTACGGCCCGCATCTCGACGTGTTCGTGCTCGACGAGCGCAGCTATCGCGGCCCGAACGGCGCCAATCTCGAAACCGCTTACGGGCCCGCGAGCTATTTTCTCGGCCCGGACCAGATCGCCTGGCTCAAGCGCGGCCTTCTGAATTCGCGTGCGACTTGGAAGGTGATCGCCTCCGACATGCCTATCAGTCTCGTCGTATCGGACACGCCGAAGGGCGGATCGGAAGCCATTGCGCAGGGCGACGGCCCGGTGCGCGGCCGCGAGTTCGAGATCGCCGACATCCTGCGCTTCATCAAGATGGCGCCGATCAACAACACGGTGTGGCTGACCGCGGACGTGCACTACGCCGCCGCGCATTATTACGATCCGAACAAGGCGCAATTCCAGGAGTTCGAGCCGTTCTGGGAATTCGTCTCGGGCCCGCTGCATGCGGGCACCTTTGGTCCAAATGCGCTCGACAACACCTTTGGGCCGGAGGTGCGTTTCGTCAAAGCGCCGGGCAAGGACAACCAGAACCTGCCGCCGTCCGCAGGCATGCAGTTCTTCGGTCACGTCAAGATCGACGGCGCATCCGGCCAGATGACGGTGACCTTGCGCGACCGCGCCGACGTCGCGCTGTGGTCGACCACGCTCGATCCGAAATCTGCCTGAAGCCGGGAGAACGCCGACGGGCGATCAGGCGCCGCGCGAGCGCAGCGCGGCCTCCAGCGCTTCGCTCGAACAGGGCTTTTGCAGCCGCGGCCGCGTCTTGAATTCGGGAGCGATCCGATCCTCGGCGCCGTAGCCCGTCACGAAGACGAAGGGAATCTGCGCAGCCGCCAGCCGGTCGGCGACGGCAAAGCTTTTCTCGCGGCCGAGCTCGACGTCGAGTAGCGCGAAATCCGGCGCGCGCGCTGCGATCGCCGCCAGCGCCTGCGCCACCGACCCCACGGTGCGCACGCTCCTCACGCCAAATCCGAGCAGGCGATCCTCGAAATCGATCGCAATGATCGGATCGTCCTCAACGATCAGAACATCGGAAGGAATGCCGGCAGAGCCGTCCGGGGGAGCAGGTATCATGATGGTGGAAATCGAGGGCTGCATGTTCTTACCGATCAAGGACAGCCTCATCCCGACGCCTGCGCCCAGCGCATCGGAGGGTTCCCGGAACGAAACTCACCACAGAACAGTTTTCACGTCTGTCCACTTGTGCACACAGCCCATGATCGGACCTCGCTAGTGTTGAAAGGAGAGCAGGGGATTTACGATGGACGCGCGTATCAGCAAGACAACCGAAGTCGGCAGCCGGCCGGCCAACAATCTGCTGCGGCGCTTGAGTCCGGCTGACTACGCGCTGCTGGCACCGCACGTCACCCTGGACACCGCCGGGCCCAACGAGCTGCTCTACAGTCCCGGCGACGATGTCCAGGTCGTGCACTTTCCCTGCGGGCCGTCGCTCGCGACATTTCTCGTTCCCAATGAGGACGGCCGCGACGTCGAGACCATCCTGGTCGGACGCGAAGGCGCGGTGGGCGGCATCGTCAGCGAGGGATTTCTGCCGGCCTATACCCGCATCTGCGTGAAATTCGGCGGACCATTCGCGCGCATTCACGTCGCCAAGCTGGACGCTGCCAAGATGCGCTCGGCCTCGCTGCGCAACATTTTCGCCCGCTATGCCGACTGCATGCTGGCGCAGATGTTCCAGTCCACCGCCTGCAACGCCATCCACTCCATCGAACAGCGTACGGCCAAGTGGATCATCGCGGCGATGGAGCGGACCGGCGACGAGAGCAGCGTGCCGCTGACGCATGAGCAGCTCGCGACGCTGCTCGGGGTCGGCCGCAGCTATGCGAGCCGCGTGCTCCAGTCGTTCAAGGCCGAGGGCGTGCTCGATACAAGACGCGGCGCGATCCTGGTCCGCAATCTCGACGGCCTGCGCTTGCGCGCCTGCCTGTGCAACGACGCGGTGAAGATGCACTTCGAGGAGGTGCTGCGCGGGGTCTATCCGACCGAGGAGACCAGCCCCGGCTCGGCGCAGGGCTGATCGAGGCCCCGTCCCCGAGCAAAGGCCGGTTTGGTGCTGAATTTACCCTAACCCCCGGAGATTCCCGGACAAAATTCAGTCAACCAACCAGCAAAGAACACATTGTTTTTTGGCGGTTTTTGCATATATTGCGCCGCAACGCGTAGGGTGCCTGGTCGAGATGGCCGGGCGGCCCTTTTTGGGCGGAAAGCGCCCGTTTCCAGTCTTCCAGCGTTGTTTCGAGAAGAGGTCCCGGTCCGACCGGCGAGATCGCGCTTAACCCATTGTCCGACCGCAAAGAAGCTCACTCATGAACCTCCGTAACGTCGCCATCATCGCCCACGTCGACCACGGCAAGACGACCCTGGTCGACAAACTCCTCCAGCAATCCGGTACGTTCCGCGAGAACCAGAAGGTGACGGATCGCGCCATGGACTCCAACGATCTGGAGCGTGAGCGCGGGATCACCATCCTGGCCAAGGCGGCCTCGGTGCAGTGGAAGGACACCCGCGTCAACATCGTCGACACCCCTGGCCACGCCGATTTCGGTGGTGAGGTCGAGCGCATCCTGAACATGGTGGACGGCGCCCTGGTGCTGGTCGACGCCGCCGAAGGCCCGCTGCCGCAGACCAAATTCGTGGTCTCCAAGGCGCTCAAGGTCGGCCTCAAGCCGATCGTCGTCATCAACAAGGTCGACCGCCCCGACGCGCGCCCGACCGAAGTCATCAACGAGGTGTTCGACCTGTTCGCGGCGCTCGACGCCAGCGAGGAGCAGCTCGACTTCCCGATCCTGTACGGGTCGGCCAAGCAGGGCTGGATGGCCGAAAGCCCCGAAGGTCCGCAGGACAAGGGCATGGAGCCGCTGTTCGACCTGATCCTGCGCCACGTCGCACCGCCGACGGTCGAGGAAGGCCCGTTCAGGATGATCGGTACCATCCTGGAGGCCAATCCCTATCTCGGCCGCATCATCACCGGTCGCATCTCGTCGGGCGTGCTCAAGCCGAACCAGCAGGTCAAGGTGCTGCATGCCGACGGCAAGCTGGTCGAGTCCGGGCGCATCACCAAGATCCTGGCATTCCGCGGTCTCGAGCGCACGCCGCTCGATGAAGCCGAAGCCGGCGACATCGTCGCCATTGCCGGCCTGACCAAGGGCACCGTCGCCGACACCTTCTGCGATCCGACCGTCGAGGTGCCGCTGCCAGCGCAGCCGATCGACCCGCCGACCGTGTCGATGTCGTTCATCGTCAACAACTCCCCGCTCGCCGGCACTGAAGGCGACAAGGTGACGAGCCGCATGATCCGCGACCGTCTGCTGCGCGAAGCCGAAGGCAACGTCGCGCTGCGCGTCGTCGAGGCCTCCGACAAGGATGCGATGGAAGTCTCGGGCCGCGGCGAATTGCAGCTCGCGATCCTGATCGAGACCATGCGCCGCGAAGGCTTTGAGCTCTCGGTGTCGCGCCCGCGCGTCGTCTACCAGAAGGACGAGGCGACCGGTGCCACCATGGAGCCGATCGAGGAAGTCGTGATCGACGTCGACGAGGAGCATTCCGGCGTCGTCGTGCAGAAGATGAGCGAGCGCAAGTCCGAGCTGGTCGAGATGAAGCCCTCCGGCGGCAACCGCCTGCGCCTGGTGTTCTACGCGCCGACCCGCGGCCTGATCGGCTATCAGGGCGAACTGCTCACCGACACCCGCGGCACCGCGATCATGAACCGCCTGTTCCACGGTTATGCGCCGTACAAGGGCGAGATTCAGGGCCGCCGCAACGGCGTGCTGATCTCCAACGACCAGGGCGAAGCGGTGGCCTACGCCATGTTCAAGCTGGAAGACCGCGGCCCGATGATGATCGAGCCGGGCTGGAAGGTCTACAAGGGCATGATCGTCGGCGAGCACACCCGCGACAACGATCTCGAGATCAACGTGCTCAAGGGCAAGCAGCTCACCAACATCCGCACCACGTCCAAGGACGAAGCGGTGCGCCTGACCCCGCCGATCCGCATGACGCTGGAAAAGGCGCTCGCCTATATCGAGGACGACGAGCTCGTCGAGGTCACCCCGAAGTCGATCCGCCTGCGCAAGAAGCACCTCGACCCGAACGAGCGCAAGCGCGCGGAAAAGTCCAAGGAAGCGGTGGCGTAAGGGCCACCGTTCTCAACGCTGTCATGCCCCGGCTTGACCGGGGCATCCAGTACGCCGCGGCTTATCGGTTCAACCACAAATGTCTCTGGAATACTGGATCACCCGCTTCCGCGGGTGATGACAGCTGTGCGCGTGGCGACTTCAGCGCTCTTCGCGAACGTGCTAGAGCCCGCTCATGACCTCCCTGCCCTCGTCCGTCAACGTCGCGATCATCGGCGCCGGCGCAGCCGGCCTCGGCGCGGCGCATGCGCTGGCTGGCTCCGGCCTCTCCGTGATCGTGCTGGAGGCGCGCGACCGGATTGGCGGACGCGCCTGGACCGTGCGGGCCTCGCCTGAGGTGACCTTCGACGTCGGCTGCGGCTGGCTGCACTCGGCCGACAAGAATTCCTTCGTCGCAATCGCCAAACAGCTTGATTTCGAGGTCAACAAGGACCTGCCGCCCTGGCGCGAGCGCGCCTTCGGCAACGCGTTTCCGCAGGCCGAGCGCGACGATTTCATGCGCGCGATGGACGCATTCTACGAGCGCCTGTGGCAGGCCGCGCAAAAGGGCAAGGACGAACCCGCGAGCGTGAGCCTCGATCCGGGCAATCGCTGGAATCCCATGATCGACGCGGTCTCGACCTACATCAACGGCTGCGAACTGAAGGACATGTCGACACTGGACTGGGACGCCTACGAGGACAGCGACCTCAACTGGCGCGTCCGCCGTGGCTATGGCGCACTGGTCGCGGCCTACGGCGCGCCGTACCCGGTGGCCCTGGGCTGCAATGTCACGCTGATCGATCATTCCGGCCAGCGCCTCCGCATCGAGACATCGCAGGGTACGCTGACCGCCGACAAGGTGATCGTCACCGTTCCGACCAATCTCATCGCCGATGAGGCGATCCGCTTCACACCGCCGCTGCCCGCCAAGGTCGATGCGGCGGCCGGCCTGCCGCTCGGCGTCGACGACAAGGTGACGCTGGCGCTCGACGATGCAGAAGCCTTTCCGAAAGAGGGCAATCTGCGCGGTGCCACCATGCGCACCGAGATGGGCACCTACCACATCCGCCCGTTCGGCCAGCCCTGCATCGAGGGTTTTTTCGGCGGCAGCTTCGCCCGCGAGCTGGAAGACGCCGGCGACGGCGCCATCGCCGCGCACAGCATCGACGAGATCGCAGGCTTCCTCGGCAACGACATCCGGCGAAAGCTCAAGCCGCTCTACGAGTCGCGCTGGGCCCACGACCCCTTCGCGAGAGGATCGTATTCACACGCACTGCCAGGGCACGCTGGAGACCGCGCGGTGCTGGCAGCGCCGGTGGATGGGCGGCTGTTCTTCGCGGGAGAAGCGACGTCACCAAGCTTCTTCACGACGGCGCATGGCGCCAGGGACAGCGGGGAGCGCGCGGCGAAGGAAGTGCTGGCGGCTTCAGGCAAGCGCTAACCGCGAGCTACGTCACTCAATCACCCGCGCCCGCAATTCGGCATCGGGCACAAAGCACGCATCATACTTCCCGAAGATGCGGTAGCGGTTGCGCGCGATGAGGCTGTACACGGGGTCTCGTAGCAGTTTTGGCACGGCGAACAACGCGCGCACCCAACGCCATCCCGGCAGATGCGACAGCACGGTCAGCGCGGCGTCGGACTTCATAAAGACCTCTCCGTCATGAACCACGGCATTGGTGTCGGGATCGTCAGGATCGATGCCAAACGTACGTGCAAGCCGGGCCCCATAATCCGACTGGATCGGCGTGAAACGAAATCGCCTCGCCGTGTCTCGCTGGGCGACGAAGCGCACCCAGCGCGAGCAGAAGATGCAGACGCCGTCGAACAGGATCACGTCATCGTCGGGCCATTTGCTCATCAGTCTCTCTATCTTACGCGTTTTCTTCACGCGAACCGGAATCCACTTCGCTCGAAAACACTATCGATTATCCAGCATCAGCAGCGCGACCAGCATCAGCACGATCGCCGGTCCTGTCTTCACCAGCGCGCCGAGCGGCTCGATCCAGAGGTCGGGCGTGAGGGTAGCCGCGCCAACCATATAGCCGAGCGAGGCGACGATGCCAGCGAGCAGGCCGATCGCAGCAGTACGTCGGAAGGCGATCAGCGCGCCGATGCTCATGTCCATCAGGCTGGTGCCGATGGTGATGGGATCGACCAGCGCGGGCGGGAAGTTGTGCGCACTCAAAATTCCGGCGGCGGCGCGGTAGGAGACGAACAGGGCGATGAAGCCGGAGACGAGCCAGAACGCGACCAGGCTGGCGAAGATCAGCGCCTTGATCAGGAACAGCCGCGCGAACCATTTGTCCTGGATGGTGGCAGGATGGCGCCCGATCGTATCAGTCAACGTCTTCGGCGCGATGCCCGTGGCGGCGATCCAGGCGGAGGGATCGCCAGTCACGCCGCGGCGCAGCTCGGCGATGGCGGTGGAGCGCATCGGCGGCATCCAGCCGAGATAATTGGCGAGATCGCCGATTTTCGCGCCGAGATCGAGCATGAAGGACGGCATCGCGAGGCGCGGCCAGCCGGCCATGCCGAAGGCGTGGCGGAACTGCTTGATGACGCCGGCCATGGTGACCGGCTCGGCCTGCATCAGGTCCCACGTCACGGCTTTGACGGAGGCGTCGTCGATATCGCGCGCGGCGAGCCAGGCGATGGTGGCCGAAATGTCCTCGACTGCGACGGACTGGAATGGCGTCGACATCTCCTTCTGCGGCAGGTCGAGCGGGAAGGCGGCGAGCGCACGCAGCATGGCGCTGCCGCCATAGGCTGACGGAGCGACCACGAAGCCTGGCCGCAGGATCGCGTGGGGAATGCCGGAGGCTGCAACCAGGCGTTCGGCCTCGCGCTTGGTTGTCGCGAAGGCGGTGCGATCCGCCTCCGCGGTCCCGGGGATCGAGATGTGCACCAGCCGGATCGCGCGGCCGCTGTCGGCGATCGCCTCAAGCAGACGCGCGACGAAATCGCGATGCACCGCGCTCGTGTCGCTGCCGGGACCGTCCTGCAGCACGCCGAGACAGTTCACGACGACGTCGCCGGCGTGCTCGCGGAAGAGGCGCATCAGCGCGGCTGCATCGAGCGACAGGATCGGCTGCTCGATGTCCAGCGCGCTCATCTTCTGCGCGGGCGACAGGCTGCGTGCGACGCCGACCACGCGAAATCCGCGCACGCGCAGATCGTCGGTGACGAAGCGCCCGATCAGGCCGGAGGCGCCGAGCACCAAAACGGTTTGCTGGGTCATCGCATCTCTCAAAACGGTTTCGCGATCATCAGCCACAGGATCAACATCGTCGCGCCGAAGCCGGGGAAACCGAACGCGAACCAGCGGCGGTAGAGCACGAAGTAGCGTTCAGGCAGAGCGCCGCGCTGCTCGGCCGCCTTGCGTGCGAGATCTCGCATCTCGATCTGCATGAAGACGACGGGGACCCAGAACAGGCCCGCAAAGACATAGAGCCCAAGCGAGGCCAGCAACCAACGCTCCGTGATCGGCATGGCCGAAAGCATCATCAGCAGGCCGCCCGTCACTGGCTGGAGGATCACGGCCGACAGCGTGAAGATCGCATCCGCAATCACCACCACCGAAGCGGTGCGCGCGATGAATTCGGCGTCGTTCGTGCGATGCGCCATCAGCATGAAGAAGGCGATGCCGGTGCCGGTGCCGAGAATGACGATGGCGCCCAGCACATGGAGGTATTTGACCAGGAGATACAGCGTCATGGCTTCTTGGCCGCCGCAGGTTTGGCCGGGTTCAGCGCAAGCCCGAGCTCGCGGCTGGCGGCTTTGACGCCGGCTTCGCTCTCGATCATCCAATGCCCCTCGCTGCCGACGGCCGGCAATGTGCGGAAGTCCACCTTGCCGCCTCCGCCGCGAAACGCATCCGCCAATTGCCGCGAGAACGCCGGCGCGAAATAGCTGTCATTGGTCGCCACGAGCCATGTGACGGGAATGCGCGCCGCCTTGCCGAACTCGGCCGCCGCGGCGAGAAGCGTCTGCGGCGCGCAGATCCGGTTCGGTTCGTCATTGGCGTGGCCACCGCGCCCCGGCGCAAACACGATGATCGCGGAGATCGCGTTCGGATCGGCGTTCGCGAGCGCCAACGCCCCCCAACCGCCGGCGGAATGGCCGAGCACGACGGCCGAGTCTTGGCGAACGAAATCCTGCTTTCGCAAAAAATCCAGCGCGAGCGGAATTTCGGCGGCCGTCGCGCGCCCCGAACGCGCGTAATCCGCCTCGTCGCAGCCGCCCTGGTCCTCGACATAGCGGCCGCCGGTCGCACCATGGCCGAGCCGCTCCGGCACCAGCACGGCGAAGCCGTGCGCGACGAGAAACGCGACTAGCGCGCGGTATTCAGGCTGCGGCATTTGCGCCCGGCGCAGCACATTCTGCGTCGAGGCATGTGCGATCACCGCAAGCCGGAACGGACCGGCGCCGACGGGGCGAAACAGCAGCGCATGCGCGGCAATGTCGGTATCCGGCGACGGCACGCGCCATTGTTGCCGGCGAAACGGCTCGCCCTCCTCACCCGATGACCCAAACGTGACCTGTGCGCACAGAGGCGACGCCATCAGCAAGGGCAGCAGAGGCAGGAGGGCGAAGATGTTGAAGAGGCGCATGAATCGCCGCAGGCGAACACGGACAGCGACGGATCTGCAGGAACGAATCATTTTCGGCGGACTTTTTGCGTTGCCATCGCGGTTCATTGGTTGCCGCAGGGCAGTTTTGCACCGGCAATGGCAGGCCGGTGCCGTTCGAAATGGCGTCTTGTCTTCTTTCGGTACAACATGGTTAAAATACTGATGCACAAAATCCACACGTTAACCGATAATTAACGATAGGTCTTGCCGCCGGCGCGGCGACTTGGTTTGATCGTCTCCATGAGCACAACCCTGATCGAGGTCCGGCCGGCCAAAGCTGCAGATGCAACTGCGGTGGCGTCCACCCATGACGAAGCCTGGCGCTCCGCCTATCAGGGCATCATTCCCGGCGGCGAACTGGAAAAGCTGATCAACCGCCGCGGTCCGCAGTGGTGGGACAGTGCGATTCGCAAAGGCAGCCGCGTCAGCGTGCTCGTGTTCGGCGACAAGATCGCCGGCTATGCCAATTACGGCCGCAACCGCGCCCGCAGCCTGCACTTCGACGGCGAGATCTACGAGCTCTATCTGCGTCCGGAATTCCAGGGTCTCGGCTTCGGCCGCCGCCTGTTCACCGCAGCCCGCCGCGACCTGATGCAGAGCGGCCTGAAGAGCATGGTGGTGTGGGCGCTCTCGGACAACGATCCGGCGACCGAGTTCTACCGCGCCTTGGGCGGCCGCATGGTGGCGCGCTCCTCCGAGCGTTTCGGGCCGAAGTCGCTCGACAAGGTTGCCTTCGCTTGGACCAATTGAGCTGCTGAAAGTCTAGCCGGCAGCGCTTCCCATCCGTCGATACCGTTGCCTTTTGAGCCGGTAGTCGCTGGATTCATTATTTCACAAAAACACGATGGATTGGCGCGCCAAGCCCGCGTATGACAGCGCCAAAATCGCTGCCGGGCGCGATTTAACCTCGGCAACAACGGAGCCTTGAATGCGTATCGATGCGGTCTCGATCGGAAAAAACGTACCCCACGACGTCAACGTCATCATCGAAGTCCCCGTGGGCGGCGAACCGATCAAATACGAGATGGACAAGGAAGCCGGCACGCTCGTTGTCGACCGCTTCCTCTACACGCCGATGCGTTACCCCGGTAACTACGGCTTCATCCCGCACACGCTGTCCGATGATGGCGATCCCTGCGACGTGCTGATCATCAACACCCGCGCCATCATCCCCGGCGCCGTCATGAGCGTGCGCCCGGTCGGCGTGCTGTTCATGGAAGACGAAGCCGGCGGCGACGAGAAGATTCTCGCGGTGCCGTCGTCGAAGCTGACGCAGCGCTACGACAAGGTGAAGTCGTACTCCGACCTGCCCGACATCACGCTGCAGCAGATCCAGCACTTCTTCGAGCACTACAAGGATCTCGAGAAGGGCAAGTGGGTGAAGATTTTGCGCTGGGGCGGCCCGGAAGACGCCCAGAAGCTGATCCTCGAAGGCATCGAGCGCGAGAAGAAAAAGAAGGCGTGAGCTCTGCTCCCTCGCCCCGCTTGCGGGGCCGCGACGAGCTTCGCTCGCGCTGAGAGGGTCGGGGTGAGGGGGAGTCTCCGCAAGGACGGTGAGACTTAGATTCGCGGACAGTCCCCCACACCCGGAATTCAAGCTACGCTTGAATTCCGACCTCTCCCCGCAAGCGGGGAGAGGTGAAGAAAACCTAAACCGCCGGCTTCGGCAGCCCTGCGATCGCGCAAGCCGCGCGCAGCGTATTCACCAGCAGGCAGGCGACCGTCATCTGGCCAACGCCACCCGGCACCGGCGTGATCGCGCCGGCAACGGCGAGTGCTTCCTGATAGGCGACATCACCGACGAGACGCGTCTTGCCGTCGTCCTTCGGGATGCGGTTGATGCCGATGTCGATCACGGTCGCGCCCGGCTTGAGCCAGTCGCCGCGCACCATCTCGGGCTTGCCGACCGCGGCATAGACGAGATCGGCGCGCTTCACGAGCCCGGGCAGATCGCGCGAGCGCGAATGCGCGATGGTCACCGTGGCATTCTCGTTGAGCAGCAATTGCACCAGCGGACGGCCGACCAGATTGGAGCGGCCGATGACGATGGCATTCATGCCTTCGAGCGAGCCGTGGACGCTCTTGGTCAGGATGATCGAACCGAGCGGCGTGCAGGGGGACAGCGCTTCAAAGCCGCCGGCGAGCCGGCCGGCATTGTTCGGATGCAGGCCGTCGACATCCTTGCGGGGATCGATGGCGTTGATGACGGCCTCGGTGTTCAGGCCCTTCGGCAGCGGCAACTGCACCAGAATGCCGTGCACGGCCGGATCGCGGTTGAGTTTTGCGACGACGGCCAGCAGATCGGCCTGCGACACGTCGGCCGGCAGCTTGTGCTCGAACGAGGCCATGCCGGCCGCCTGGGTCTGGGTGTGCTTGGAGCGGACATAGACCTCGCTGGCGGGGTCATTGCCGACCAGAACCACCGCGAGGCCCGGCACCAGATTGTGCTCGCGCTTGACGCGGGCAACCTCGTCAGCGACGCGCGCGCGGAGTTCCGCAGCGATGACTTTTCCATCGATGATCTTGGCCGTCATGTCAGTTCCCTTGGTCTGTCGGTTTGGCGTCTGCCGATCTGGCTTGGGCGAGCTTGCGCAGGGCTTCGCCGAGCCGCGCCGGATCGCCGTCGACCGCGATCTGCTTCAGCCGCGAGGTGGCACCGGATAGCAGCTTTACACTGGCCTTGGGGACGCCGAGCGATTTCGCCAATAGCACCAGAACGGCCTTGTTGGCCTCGCCGCCATCGGCGATCGCGCGCACCCGCACCTTGAGCACGCTGCGGCCGTCGGCCAATTGCTCGATCCCGTCGATGTCGTCGCGGCCGCCGCGCGGCGTCACCCGCAGCGCGATGCTGATTCCCGCGGCCGAATAGCGCCAGGGTTCCTTGAAGGCCTCTTTCGCAATCAAGGCGCTCCCGCCTGCTTAGATCACGTTCGGGTAGATGTAATACAGGATCACCCGCTCGATGAACATGATGAGCAGGATCAGGATGATCGGCGAGATATCGAGGCCGCCGAGGCTGGGCAGGAAATTGCGAATCGGCGCCAGCACCGGCTCGGTGATCCGGTACAGGAACTCCGCCACCGCCGAAACGAACTGGTTGCGGGTGTTCACGACGTTGAAAGCGATCAGCCAGGACAGGATCGCGGAGGCGATCAGCAGCCAGACGTAGAGGTCGAGCACGATGATGACGATGTCGAGAACGGCACGCATTGATGACTCTGGCTTTCGGTCGGGATTGACGCTTTTTGCTAGATATCGGTTCCCCCCGGCCCAAACAAGGGAAGTCGGTGCCGGGGATGGTTAAAACCGGGTCACACCCGTCCTTGACTTGACCTTGGCGGGGACTTAAATGGCGCCCGGTTGTCGGCCGCATTCACCAGAGCGGCCGCCAAACGGGGCCATAGCTCAGCTGGGAGAGCGCGTCGTTCGCAATGACGAGGTCGGCGGTTCGATCCCGCCTGGCTCCACCAGCCTTCGCTCGCTTCGCGAGCTACGGCTAGGCAAGCCAGCCGAGCTCCCTCGTAGCGAAGCGAGCGAAGGCTGTCCCGCCATAGCCCGAAGGGCGACGGCGGACCTTTTCCCCGAGTTCAGCCCCCTACTTCCCCGTAAACCTCGGCGGCCGCTTCTCCATGAAGCTCGCGACCCCCTCCCGGAAATCGCTGCCGTTCAACGCGACCATCATCTCGCGGTTCGCCTCGATCGTCGCCTCCGCCAGGGTCTGGAATGGCACCTCGTAGAGCTGCCGCTTGATCACGGCCATCGCGCTCGGCGAGACGAAATCGGCGAGGTCGCGCGCATAGGCGTAGGTCTCCTCGCGCAGCTTTTCCGGCGAGCAGAGCCGGTTGACCAGGCCGATCCGCAGCGCCTCTTCGCTCGACACGCGCCGGGCCGAGAGCAGCAAATCCATCGCATTGGCGTGGCCGACGATGCGCGGCAGCATCCAGGACATGCCATGCTCGGCGATCAGTCCGCGCCGCGCGAAGGCTGTCGTGAACACGGTATTGTCGGCGGCAAAGCGCAGGTCGCAATAAAGCGCGTGGACGAGGCCGATGCCGGCGGTCGCGCCGTTGAGCATGGCGATGACGGGCTTTCCGATCGACGGATAGAAGCCGTAGCGCGTCTGCCAGTCCGGCCGGCGGTTCATGTCGAAGGGCGGCAGGTTCGAGGCACGCCTGACGTCGTTGGGGTCGAGCCCCTTCAGCGCATCCATGTCGGCGCCGGCGCAGAAGGCGCGGCCCGCGCCGGTGAGCACGATGACGCGGACATTGTCATCGGCGCTCGATGCTTCCATCGCATGGCGCACGTCGCGCTCCATCGTCGGCGTCCACGCATTCATGCGATCAGGGCGATTGAGCGTGATGGTCGCGACCTTGTCGCTCACCTCATACAGAATGTGTTCATAGGCCATGACGCTCTCCCTGTGTTTGCCGGCACGCGTTCGCGCGCGCTCGTTAGGAACGAGCCTAGCATATCCAGGGATGAGGCAAGGGCTTGCGCCAAGGCCTTAGGTGAAGCACCTGCGCGAAGGCGCGATCACTCGGCGGCTTGCGCCAGCACCTGCCGGCGCGCCAGCCAGCCGTCGATGAAATGATCGAGCCAGGCCCGTTCCGCAACGTCGTACACTGCACGGTCCGCGAAATGATGATGCCGCTCGCGCGCGCCGGGCGCGCTAAGGCCATCATAGCCGCGCGTGGTCCAGCAATGCATCATCGCGCAGGTCACGTCAGGATGAAACTGCACCCCGAAAGCGTTGCCGGTGCGGAACGCCTGGATCGGAAAATCATCGCCTTCCGCAAGCAGCTCAGTGCCGACGGGCAGTTCAAATCCTTCGCGATGCCAGTGATAGACCTGTGCCGGCCAATTCGGGCAGAGCGCGTGGCCCGCGGCGGTCGGGCGGATCGGATAGTAGCCGATCTGGGTCAGCGCCTGCGCATGCGGTGCGACACGGGCCCCCAACTGCATCGCCAGCATCTGCGCGCCGAGGCAGATGCCGAGGAACGGTCGCTGTTCGCGAAGCGGAATTTCGATCCAGTCGATCTCGCGACGGATGTAGTCGTCGGGATCGTTGGCGCTCATCGGACCGCCGAAAAAAACAGCGCCGGCATGCTGATCGAGCGTATCGGGCAGGGGATCGCCGAAGCGGGGACGGCGAATGTCGAGGCGATGGCCGAGCGCGCGCAGCGCATTGCCGACGCGGCCGGGCGTCGAGGATTCCTGATGCAGGATGATCAGAACCGGCAACCGGGCTTCGGAGGCGGCGGCGCTCGGCGTCCTTCTTGGGAAGGGCACCAATTCTGCGCCACCAAACCTGTCCGTCCGGAACGACATGGCCTCTGCGAGTGCTATCGGTTCAGACCGCCAGCATAGCTAAGCGGTAGTTAACATCGTGTGAGTTCGCGCACACGCGTCCCGATTTTGAAGCAAGCTCCGGGCCACTACGGAGCTCTGAGCTTTCTTTAAAGCGTTTTCGAGCGAAGTGGATACCGGTTCGCGTAAAGAAAACGCGTCAAAACAAGAAATCAGTGCCTCTGCCTCTGGAACCGGCTGGTGGCGGACAGGATGAAGCCGCGCGGGAAGAAACGCAGCGCGAACGGCACGATCTTGATGCCGAGACCAGGCAGCACTGCCCGCTTGTTGGCCATCAGGCCTCGATAGGCCTGCTGCGCGACATCGGCGGCAGACACGTTGAGAAGAGTCGTGTCATGCCCGGACCCGACGCCGGCGCGCGCCTGGAATTCGGTGGGCACCGGACCCGGGCAAAGTACGGTGACGCGAACGCCGCGCGGCGCGAGCTCCGCCCGCAAGGCCTCGGTGAGGGAAATCACATAGGCCTTGGACGCGTAGTACACGGCCATGCCGGGGCCGGGCAGAAAGCCCGCGACCGATCCGACATTGAGAAGACCGCCCTTGTTCCTGATCAGCTGATCGGCAAAGCGCAGCGACAGATCCGTCAGAGCCCGCACGTTGACATCGACGATGCCTACCTGCTCGACACGGTCGCGCTCGATCGCATCGCCGAACACGCCGAAGCCGGCATTGTTGACGAGATGGTCGAGCTCGACGCCTTCGGCGGCGAGCGCGGCCGCTATCTTCTCGCCCGCATCTGCCTCCTGCAGGTCGCAGGCGATCACGATCGGCTTCTTGCCGCCCTTGGCGGCGAGCTCGTTCGCAAGCGCCTCCAGCCGGTCCGCCCGTCGCGCCGTCAGCGCGAGGCGATGCCCGTTGGCGGCGAACACACGCGCCAGCTCCGTGCCGATGCCCGCCGACGCACCGGTGATCAACGTTACCCGCTCAGTCACGATCGAAGTCTCTTGAATTGAAGTTTTTTGGCCCCGCAATGGCGGAACGAGAGCATAGGCCGAGCGCGAGAGGCAAGCGTCACCGGCAGCATGGCTGCTTGAGCGGGCAACAGGGAAGCAGGAAAACCACGGATTTTACGGGGAAATCCGGGGCCGGGCTGGCCGACGGGGGTATATTAAAGTTTCGTCATGTGGTCAGCACAACCGCCGATAATACCGCGTCGAGACGGCTCAACCCCCGACGGCACCGTCCTTGACCTGACCACCGGCGCGGTTTGCGACCGCATGCTTGAGGTCGATCCGGTCGCGCTGGGCGATCCCGAGCAGGTCGGAGGCACGCCAGACGACGTTGTCCTCGAACTCGGAGACCTGGCCATCGGCATAGACCAGCTCCCACATCATCTGGACGATGCGCTTGCGGCCCTCTTCGTCGAGCGAGCGCATGATGACACTGGTGAAGTGATAGAGGTCGACGGCCTCGCCCTCGACCTGGGTGGCGTCCGCGATCAGGCGATCCGCGGTGCCGCGATCCAGCCCGAAATGGTTTTCGATCAGGCTGTGCAGCTTGCGCTGCTCGTTTGCCGTCGGCTGGCCGTCCAGCGAGACCACGTGAACCAGCAGCGCGGTCGCCGCAAGCCGGTAATCGCTATCGCCGAATGCGCGGTCCCCGGCATGAGGGGCGACAATGTCAGCGATGAATTGGCGCAGGCCGTCGAGCATAGGATCCTACCAAAAACGATGAAGCCGCGGGAGTGCGGCCGCCACCAGCATTATATGAGCGGGAAACCCAACCGCCGCAACGTGCGTCAGCTCCGCGCGGGCATTACCTTTCAGCAATCTGGACGAGCTGGTTACCGTCATGACCGGGCTAGTCCCGGCCATCCACGCGCCACAGCGAAGCAAGAAATGGATGCCCGGGACTAGCCCGGGCATGACGACAGTGAGTGTGGCACGCACCTGTCTCCACATCGTCATTGCGAGCGCAGCGAAGCAATCCAGACTGCCTCACTGGAAAGACTCCGGATGCTCGCTAAGCTCGCAATGATCGGGAGTGCCATCCTCACGGTATCTCGTACACCACCATCTTGTCGGCGATGCCGCGCAGGGCCGCCTGCTTCTGGATCGGCTTGATCGCGCGCTGCTCGAGCACCTCGGCGACTGCGGGCGCATCGAGCACGGGGCCCGTGATGTGGATCTCCCGCGCCGTCGACAGGCTCTGGACGCGGGCGGCGATGTTGACGGTCTGGCCGAAATAATCCTGGCGTTCGTTGAGCATCACCGCAAGACACGGGCCTTCATGGATGCCGATCTTGACGATGAGATCGTCGGTGCCGCGCTGCCTGTTGAGCTCGTCCATAGCGGCCCGCATCCGCAGGCCCGCGACGATGGCGTGCTCCGGACGGACGAAGGTCGCCATCACGGCGTCGCCGATCGTCTTCACCACCGCGCCCTTCTCGGAGGAGATGATCTCGAGCAGCGCATGGAAATGCGCGCGCACGAGATCGAAGGCGGCGAGATCGCCGACGCGCTCGTAGAGCGCGGTCGAGCCCTTCAAATCGGTGAACAGGAATGTCAGCGACGTGATCTGGAGCCGCTGGTCGAGGCTGAGATTGTCCGCCTTGAAGACATCGCGAAACGTCTGGTTCGACAGCATGCGCTTGGCGGTGAGGAACGGCTTGCGCTTGCCGATGAGATGATGGAGCGCCTCGGCCGCGATGAACACCGACGGCAACACGCGCACGCCGGCCTGGTTCTCCAGCGACAGCCGCAGCGGCCCCGGCCGCATGGTCGTCGTCCCCGTCGGAGCCTGCACCTTGTTGTACATGATCGCGAACTTCTGGCGCTCCTTGGTCGGCTCGCCCTGGACGTCGATGAAATGGGCGGCGTGCGTCACCGGCTCGAAGATGATGATGAAGTCGCCCGGCAGTTGCAGCGACATGGTCGCTTTCTCGCCTGCCGGGAGCTCGAGCGTATCGAGCGTCACCTCGTTGGCGAGCGTCGCGAAGGATTCCTTGTTGAAGTCGACGCCGGAACTCCAGAATACCTGCTTGAAATATTCCCACACCGGAAGCGTATCGGGATCGTGCGCTGCGATGCGCCGCACGCGCGGATTGACGGTGAAGGAGACCTCGACCTGATCGTCGACCGACGCCTTGTAGCCGCAGGCGCAGAGCGCGCAGTGATAATCGTCCGGCTTGAGCGCCTTCAGCGTCGAATGGGCCCCCAGCACGCCGCCGCAGCCCGGACAGAGCACGTTCCAGCCGAGATCGAACAGTCCGAGCCGCGCCGAATGCAGGAAGGTGGAGATCGTGTGCTCTTCGTCGAGGCCATGCTGCCTGGAGAAATCGAGGACATTGACGCGGTTGAGCTCGTGATCCTCGCCGTCCTCGATGAGGCGCGCAATCGCGTCGACCACCTTGGCATCGGCGGTCTGCTTCAGAACGGAAAACTGGGCCTGGATGTCGCTCATGGCGGAGGCTCTATCTGGGGTGGATCGCGCCATCGGGCAGACGAATGTCTGTCACCGACGCGTGATGCGGAACAAAGGTGAGTGGTCCGGCTGGGTCGTCACGACGCCGAGCGGGATCACCGGAACCCTGTCGGCAAGCTCGATACGGAACGCGCCAATCAACCGGGCCAGCGCCAGCACGGATTCGGCTTGCGCGAACGGCGCGCCGATGCAGACGCGCGGACCCGCGCCGAACGGCAGGTAAGCGAAACGGTCGGGCGCCTCTTTCGACATGAAGCGTTTTGGGATGAAGGCGTTCGGCTGATCCCACAGCTTCTCATGCCGGTGCAGCAGCCAGGGCGCGATCATGATGATATCGCCCTTGCCGATCTCGACACCGGCCGCATTGTCCTTCTCGCGCGCGGCACGCGCGACCAGGAAGGCCGGCGGATAGAGCCGCATGGTCTCCTCGATCACCGCACGGGTGAACTTCTGGCGATCGATGTCGGCCATGCTGTCGAGGTGCTCGCCGTGCGTCTCGGAGGCAACTTCCTCCTGCGTCTCCGGATCGAGCGCGAGCAGATAGAGCGCCCAGAACAGCGCCGTCGCCGTGGTCTCGTGACCCGCCAGGATCATGGTCGCGACCTCGTCGACGAGTTGCGCGTCCGAAAAGCCCTTGCCGGTTTCGGGATCGCGCGCCGCGTCCATGAGATCGAACAGGTCGCGCGGCGGCGCGCCGTCCTTCTTGCCCATCGTGCGGCGCTCGGCGATCAGCATCGCGACGAATTCGGTCCAGCGCTTGCGGAAGCGGGCGCGGGCAAAATCCATCGGGGTCGGCCAGGACACCGGCAGCAGCATGTCGAGGAAATAGGGCCGCCCCAGCCGCGCGCCGTATTCCATGACGAAGTTGCGCAAGGTCGGACCGTGACGATCCATGCCGAACGAGAACATCGTGCGTCCGGCGATCTCCAGCGTCATGCGCTGCATCGTCTCGCGCAGATCGACCGGCTCGCTTGTTCGCGCATCGAGCTTTGTGATGGTCTCGTCGAGCACCGCGGTCATATGCGGGACGAGATTTGCGGTCGCACGCGGCGTGAAGGCCGGCGCGAGCGTACGGCGCTGATGCGCCCAGGCGTGGCCTTCCGCGATCAGAACTCCTTCGCCGAGCACCGGACGCAGCATGCGGATCCCCGCCGGCGTGCGCGTGTAGTTTTCATAATTGCTGAGCAGGACATGCCGGATTGCATCCGGCTGATTCAGGATGAAGCTGTTGTGGAGGAAAAAGCGGCCCTTGATGACCTCTTCTTCGTAGGCACGCTGCCCCCAGGTTGCGATCATGTTCTGCTTGAGGACCGCGACCCGGCCGAAAAACGACATGTCGTCGGGCGCACGCGGCGGGGTCGGAGGGATGATGGGCCGACGCACACTGGCGATGTTCATGGCTCTCTCCCGCAGATATGACCCAAGCCAATAGCTAGTAAGTCAGCTCGGCAATCGCAATCCTGTTCTCGGAGGCGGGCCAGGCGCGCGCCACAATTCGTTCTTCGCCGAACTGGGCCACGACGTTACGCCCGGCCTCCGCGGCCGGGAGCCGCAAGGTTGCTGCCGAATCCGTGGGCACACCCGGCTTGACGTCGGCCGGCTCCTTGCCGTCGAGCAGCACCACGTCCCGCGGCAGGCCGAAATAGCCGCGCGGGCGTGACATGATCACGACGGCGCCGGCATCCTTGTCCGCCGGCCCGAGCGGGCGCGCGGCACGCAGATGCACGACATCGGACGAGCGCGGGAAGGGCGTACGGTAGATATGCGTCGTCGGCGCGTCCGGCGATGTCAGGACGAATTCGAGGAACCAGGAAGGCTCGACCTGCGCCGGACCCCAGCGGCCGTCGGCGCCGGTCTTCGCGCTGTGCACCGCGCCGCCTTTGCGCTCCCCGGTATCAGGATCGACGCGGAAGACATCGACGGTTGCACCTGCCACCGGGCGATTGGTCGACACGCCGCCTGGCGTACCGGTCACAAGGCCGCTCAAACTGACGCTCTGCTCCGGCACAATCGCGATGCTCGCGGGCTCGCGGCCGGCAATGAATTTGTAGATCTCGCGGAAGGCACGCGGGTGAAACGCCACTTCGCGATGGTCGAGCGCGACGAGCACGAGATTGGTGGCGCCCGTCAACTCCGGCCCTTCGACGGTAACGCCGGTCGGCGTGCCGGGCTTGCCGATGAAGCGGCCGTCGGCTTGCGCGTACTTGTCCATGCCATCGCTGCGCAGGGTGAGGAAGGCCGTGCCCGGCGTCACCTCGCTCTCGCCCTCATTCAGGCCGCGCAGAAATGTGCCACCGCCATTGAATTCGTTGTTCGGCTGGTCCTCGGTTGCGAACACGCCGTGATTGGGCGTGCCGCACAGCACGGCATGGCTGACATCGCCGGCGCCGCCATTCTTGATGACGTTGCGAATCGCATAGCCGCCGCGCGAGCTGCCGACCAGCGCAACGCGCGGCGCGCCGGTACGGCGCTTCAATTCCGCGATGGCCGCCGCGAGTTCGCGGCGCTGGTCCTCGGTCGAGGAGCGGCCCGCCTGCTCGACCTTGTCGTCGCTGCGCGCCAGCGGATCCGTGAAATTGACCGCCATCATGCGATCGCGCGCGACGCCGTTGGATTCCATCCGCCAAAGCGTCGTCATCCAGACCGCGTCGTATTCACCATTGCCGTGGACAAACAGGATCGGCGGCACCTCGGCATTCTGAGCCGTGGGCGCGGTCTGGGCCAGCGCGCCTGTCCGCAAGCTCGCAACCGCGAAAGGCAAGCTGCCTACTCCCAGCAGGATCGACCGTCGCGACAGCTTCATATGTTTCTCCGGAAAAACCATGTCTTTGTGCCGCTTATAGCGGCCTAACCACTGGACAGCGAAGGACTTTCGCAGGCATCACTGGACTTGCCGGAATCACCCAAAGACCATTCCAAGACCACTTCTGCCAGCCCATATGGAAGGGGATATGACCGAGCAGCCGAACCGTCAGAAATTCGCCGGCGACGGCATCGCCGCACCCCTGCGGTACACCGTGTTCCGGCGCATCTGGCTCGCCAGCCTGCTCTCCAATCTTGGCCTCTTGATCCAGGGCGTGGGCGCGGCCTGGGCGATGACGCAGATGGCGGCCTCGGCCGACAAGGTGGCGCTGGTGCAGACCGCGCTGATGCTGCCGATCATGCTGATCTCGATGCCGGCCGGCGCCATCGCCGACATGTATGACCGCCGCATCGTGACCTTGATTTCGCTCGCGATCGCGCTGATCGGCGCGACTGCGCTGACGGTGCTGGCCTGGCTCAAGCTGATCACCCCGGAAACGCTGCTCGTCTTCTGCTTCGTGGTGGGCAGCGGCAATGCGCTGTTCGGGCCGGCGTGGCAATCCTCGGTCAGCGAGCAGGTCCCGCCCGAATCATTGCCGTCAGCCGTCGCACTGAACGGCATCAGCTACAATATTGCACGCAGCTTCGGTCCCGCGGTCGGCGGCGTCATCGTCGCCTCGCTCGGCGCGGTGGCCGCGTTTGCCTGCAACGCGATCCTCTATCTGCCGCTGCTGGTGGTGCTGCTGCTCTGGCGACGCAACACCGAGCCCTCACGCCTGCCGCGGGAGAAGCTCAACCGCGCCATGGTCTCGGGCTTCCGCTACATCACCAATTCGCCGCCGATCAAGATCGTGCTGTTGCGCACATTGGTGATGGGCCTGATCGGCGGTGCCATCATGGCCCTGATGCCGCTGATCGCGCGCGACCTGCTGCATGGCGGCGCGCAGACCTACGGCATCATGCTGGGTGCCTTCGGCATGGGCGCCGTCGTCGGTGCGCTCAACATCCATGAATTGCGCAAGCGCATGAGCGGCGAGGCCGCGATTCGCGCCTGCACCATCTCGATGGCATTTGCGATGGCCGCGCTTGCCGTGAGCACGGAGCCGGTGCTGACGGCGGCGGCGCTTGTGCTCGCCGGTGCGGTCTGGATGGCGGCCGTCGCGCTGTTCAACATCGGCGTGCAGCTCTCGGCGCCGCGCTGGGTCGCGGGCCGTTCGCTCGCGGCGTTCCAGGCCTCGATATCCGGCGGCATCGCGATCGGCGCCTGGGGCTGGGGCCATCTCACCGATTATGCCGGCGTCGAGGTCGCGCTGCTGACGGCCGCCAGCCTGATGCTGATCTCGCCGGTGCTGGGCATTTGGCTGGCGATGCCGCGCGTCGGCGCCCGCAACGAGGACGCGGACGTGCTCGCCGATCCGGAAGTCAAACTGTCGCTCACGGCACGCAGCGGGCCGCTGGTGGTCGAGATCGAATACAGGGTGTCCCAGGAGAACGCGCGCGCCTTCCACAATGTGATGCAGGACGTGCAGCTCTCCCGGCAGCGCAACGGCGCCTATGGCTGGTCGATCGCGCGCGACATCGCCGACCCCGAATTGTGGACCGAGCGCTACCACTGTCCGACCTGGCTCGATTACTTGCGCCAGCGCAACCGCTCGACGCAGTCCGAACGCGCGTTGCATCAGCAGGCGATCGATTTCCACATCGGCCCCGATCCGGTGCGGATCCGCCGCATGCTGGAGCGTCCATTCGGCTCGGTGCGCTGGAAGGAAGAGACGCCGGATCGTGCCGGCGCCGAGGTGCTGCCGGTGGTCGCGAGCGCGGCGGGAAGCAGCACGTAGATCCTCTCGGAAGGTAGCCCGGATGGCGCGAAGCGCAATCCGGGACGATCTCACCGCGCGGGCAGACCCCGGATTTCGCTCATCCGGGCTGCGACGGCACGTCTTACTGCCCGTGATCCGTCAGCACCTTGTCGCAGGCTTTGCTGAGGCGGGTGCGGTTCTGCTTGAGGCAAGCGAGCACTGCGCCATCGCCATTGTTCATCACGGCACGGCAGAAGCGCGTCACATCGCGCGCGCAGGCATCGTGGCCGGGCTGCTGTTGCGCTGAGGCGCTCGATGCGCACAGAATCAAAGAAACAATGAAAAGAAATCTGGTCATCGCGTAATGCCTCTTACCCCAAGGATGTGCGGGCGAAGCTAGTGCGACGATCCCGAGGCCGCAACGGCTTTATTGCCGAGCGGGACTGGCGCGCGTGGCCCCGGCTTGACGCCGGGAGCACATCGCGAGGGGAGCCAACAACGATTGCCGTTGCGCGTTGTCCTACTGCTTGTCCTGGGCGTCAGCGACCTTGCGTGAGGCGCCCTTTGCGAGGTCCTTGTCCATCACCGCGCGGCAGCCGGCGCTCAGATCAGAGCGATGCTTCATCATGCACGCCGTGATCTTCGGGACGTTGGGGATTTCCGAGGAGCACAGGCGGAAGGCATCGCCGGTGCACTGCTGCTGCGCCTCGGCCGAGAAGGCGAAGCTCGCGGTCGTCGCGACGATCGAGACGATGGCGGCAAAGCCCAGAGCCAGGCTGGTGTCGCGGATCCTACTCGTCAGCAATTTCGCAGAGAAAGACTTAGCCGAAGAAGATTTGGTCATTTGAAGCTCCCATTGGCGCCGCCGGAAGCGGGGCCCGTTGTTGGTGGGAACTACGATGCTCCGGCAAAACAGTTTCCACTGTGATGACGGTCACGGGTGGCCCGTCTTCTGTGATCTCCGTCACATGGCGCACCTCGCTGAAAATCCGGCGCAAACGCCGTCGTGTTGGTGTCACGTTAACTGTTCCTTCGCATTAATGGCTCGTCGCGCGGGAGATTCCGCCGGGTTGGTTGCGTAATTGGAAAGAATAGCGATGCGTAATGCGTTGGGCCTGATGCTGGCCAGTGTAGTTGCGGCGGTCGTGATCGCCGCCGGCGGTTGGTTTTATTATTCCGCGCGCGCCGATCAGGGCGCCCCCAAAACAACGGCCGCCCGTGCCGCCGATCAATTGCCGGCACAGGCGAAGCTCGCCGCCAAGGATGACGTCGAGACCACCGCGGCGATCGCAGCCAGGCCGACGGCAGTTGCTCAGGCAGCGGCGCCTGCGCCCGCTCCGGCCATGCCGGTGCAGCAGCGGTCGACCTGTGCCAATCCGAACGCGCTGGGCGTTGCCCGCGTGGTCGAGATCGACACCACCGGCGGACCCGGCTTCGGCTTCGAGCATTTCAAGCAGTTCGACTTCCTCACCGACAAGGAGGTCGTGCTGACCTTCGACGACGGTCCGTGGCCGGTCAACACGCCCGCGGTCCTGAAGGCGCTCGGGGATGAATGCACCAAGGGCTTGTTCTTCTCGGTCGGCAAGCACGCGACCTATCATCCCGAAATCCTGCGCCAGGTGCTGGCCCAGGGCCACACGGTCGGCACGCACACCTGGTCGCACGTCAACCTGAACAGCAAGAAGATGACGGAGCAACAGGTCAAGGACGAGGTCGAGAAGGGCTTCAGCGCGGTGAGGTTCGCGCTCGGCACCAATCCGGCACCGTTCTTCCGCTTCCCGCAGCTTCAGCACAATCCGGCGATGGTGAGCTATTTCGGCACCCGCAATGTCGCGATGTTCTCGACCGACATCGACTCCTTCGACTTCAGGAAGGGTGCCACGCCGGAGAAGATCGTCGACAACGTGATGACCAAGCTCGACAAGCTCGGCAAGGGCATCATCCTGATGCACGACTTCCAGAAGCACACCGGCGAAGCGATGCCGGCGCTGCTCGCGCGGCTGAAGGCTGGCGGATACAAGGTCGTGCAGATGAAGGCCAAGGCGACGCTCCAGACGCTGCCGGAATATGACGAGGCGCTGCTGAAGGACCTGAAGGTGCCGACCTCGAGCGCGCGTCCGATAACGAGCGTGGTGCAGACGGTGTCGCAGTAAGCCCGCAACGCTTCCTCAATACGCGCATGGCCGGGCTCTTGCCCGGCCATTTGCTTTTGCAGCGAGCCGCGGCCTTACCAGTAGATGCCGTGGCGGTGCAGCTCGCTGATGATGCGGCCTTCGGTCCAGCTGCGCTTGTGTTTCGGCTTGCCCGCCTTTGCGGTCTTCGTGGCGGGCTTGCTCGTCTCCGCCGGCGCTGAGGTCGTCGTTGTCGCGGTCCCGGCGGGAGCCGTCGCCACGGCGGGAGCAGGGGCCGAGACTGCCGGCGGACGATCGACGTATTTCGGAGCTTCCGCGGCTGGCGCGACTTCGCTGATTTGCATCGTCGGCGCGGTGGTCGTGGTGGCTTGCGGAGCGGCCGTCGCCGTGGCCAGCGACAGGCTGCGGTCGGCAGCATGGGCAGATGCAGAAGCCAGGACCATGGCGGCGACGAGAATGATCTTGCGCATGTGAAATCTCCCCGTGTTTGCGTGACCGGGAGACTAGGGGAGATGGGATCTGCATTATGTGACTGTCATCACGTAGACTGCGCGCTCGGTCTTGAACCCGCGATCAGCATTCGCGGCAATCAACCTGCAACGTCACGTCGCGCCTCGCGATTGTTTCCAAATGTTTCTGATTGTGGTAGACGCTCGACACGTATCAAAAGGCGTGCCGAGTCCGCCCGTTATGACCTTCATCCAGCGAGTGAAGCGTAAGCTGCTGCCGCCGCGAGAGGTGGTTCAGGGGTACGAGAATCCGGAACTGGTCGAAACGATTTTCCTAAAGACAATCAACTACAACCCGGACAGCGACTGGCCGCTGGTCGCGGGCATGAACACGGTTCTGGATTTCGGCGGAGGCGCCGGCCTGCATTACAAGGTGGCGCGCCGGCAACGCCCGGACATTCGATGGGCCGTGGTTGAGACGCCAGCAATGGTGCAACGCGCCAAGGAGCTTGGCACCGATAGGCTGATGTTTTTCGAGCGCATCGACCAGGCCGCCGACTGGCTCGGCACTGTCGATCTCATCCACTCGAATGGGGCCATACAGTACGTCCCGGATGCATTGGAAACCGTCAGAACGCTGTGCTCGGTTCGGCCGGCAATGTTGGCATGGTACCGCGTTCCGATCAGCGAAGAGACCCGGCGAGAGGTTCAGACCTCGTACCTGAGCGACAACGGTCCAGGATCGTCGCTCGCCTCCAGGGAGAAGCTCGTCAGATACGAGCGCAACTGGATCTCCGAGCAAGCATTCATCCAGGCTCATGAGGGATTTCGCATCACTGAGCGGAGCCCGGATCCCACCGAGCGCGGCACGCAACAATTCAGGTTCGCGCGCATCTAGCTTGCGACAATACGGGGGCGATGTGTTCGACAAGTTTGCAGACTGGTTACGTCAGACGGCCTTTTTCTCGACGGCTATCGACATCGCGCGCAAGACGTTACCAGAGCCCGCGCTGATCTGGTTGCGCACGCAGATGGTGCGCAATCTCCGTGGAACGCCGGGCGAAGTGTTCGGCGAGATCTATCGTCGCAACGTCTGGGGTTACAAGGAAACCGCTTCCGGCGGCGGATCCACGCTGCACAATACCCAAAGGGTGCGAGAAAGCCTTCCTGGTCTGGTTGGCGACCTCGGGATCCGTACGCTGCTCGATTTGCCTTGTGGTGATTTTCATTGGTTGTCGAAGATCGAACTTCCAATTTCTCACTACATTGGAGGAGACATCGTTCCGGAACTGATTGCGCGAACGGGTGACCAATACAGTCGCCCAGATCGCACGTTCCTCCGGATCGATCTCTGCAACGATCCGCTCCCGGAAGCTGACCTGCTGCTCTGCCGCGATTGCTTCATTCATCTTTCCGAAGAGATGATTTTTCAAGCAATCGACAACATTCGTCGATCCAACATCAAGTATCTCCTGACGACCACTTACCCGGCTGGCCGAAATCGTGCGATCCGCACGGGTGACTTCTTCTCCATCGATCTGAGCGCTCCGCCCTACAACTTCCCGCCGCCGATCAAGGTGCTGGACGATTACGTCCCACCGTTCGACCGGCGGCAACTGGCGCTGTGGGAAATCGAAAGCCTGCGCAAAGTCTGAGGCGATGGCATGCTGTCTCGCGGCGAGGCTGCATCGGAGGACGAAACAACGGCACGGAAAACAACGAAAAATCAGAGCGATAAATGGTGCCGCAAGAGGGACTCGAACCCCCGACCCCGTCATTACGAATGACGTGCTCTACCAACTGAGCTATTGCGGCGAACCCTGCCGGGACCCGCGCAGTGCAGGTCCCGATACGCGCGCTCCTGATATCGGGCATGGCCCGAATTGGCAAGGTGGAGCGGGCTTCGAAATGTGCCTCACGCGCCCCAGCGGGACCAGAATCCGCGCCAGCCGCCGGCCTGGGCCTTTGCATGGGTTCTGGGCGTGCCGATTTGTTCCGCAAATTCATCGCTCGGACCCTCGTCATCGATCCCGGGATCATCGGGGGCGCGGACGATCGGGATGACGGCCTGGATCGGGGCCGGAGCAGGCTTGCCGAGGTCGGCGCGGGTCCGGAACACCGGCGTTGCCGCCTCCGGCGATGATTCGGCCGTCTCAGGGGCGGGATTGACCGGCTCGGCGGCCGGCGTGACCGCAGGCTCTTCCTTGGCGGCCTCCCCGGTCGTCTCCTTGGCCTCAGGGGGCGAATTGTCCTGTGCGGCGGGCACCGGATCCGGTGCAGCCACGGGCGGTTCCACCGGGGCTTCGCTCGGGGCTGCCGTCACCCGCTTCGGTGGCGGGGCGGCCAGCATGGCTTCCTCGAAGGCCGAGGATTCGATCGTGGCGCCCTTGTCGGAGGGCAGGCTCGCGACCGGCGTTTGCCACTGGAAGGCATCGAGACGGCCGGTGACCGGCGAGACCGGACGCCAGCGGTCGCTGACATAGCCGTCCGCGGTCCAGGCCGGATCGTGACGGGCGCGCACCGCGCGCAAGGTCCAGGCGCGGGCACGGCCGCCGTCGCCGTGCTCGGTACGCTCGAGCTCGGCCATCAGCAGCGCGACGCGCTGGGTCGGATCATTGACGTAAGGTGCCAGCACCGCGCGCGCACGCGCGAACTCGGAGGCGTCGATCGCGGCGCGCGCGATCGCGAGCTGGCCCTCGACGTGGCCCGCCTTGTCGGCCGGCGTCTTGGCCGCCAGCGTCTCGACCCGCTGCAAGCGCTGCCGCGCGGAATCGCCGAGCTTCACATGCGCGTAGGCGTCGGCGAGATCCGGATGCGGATTGGCGAGCCACGCGGCCTCGACCAGCTTCATCGAGCGGCGCACCTGATGCGCTTCGCTCTCGAACTTGGCCGCAAGCACCGCGGCCGGCACCAGCGTCGGCGCGAGCTTGATGGCCTCCATCACGCTCTCGCGCGCCACGTCGCGGTCCATGGTTTCCAATTCCAGCGCGCGGGCCGTGAGCAGCACGCCGCGCTGGCGGCGATAGGCCGCCTTGTCGATCAGGCCCGCGGACAGATTCGAATCCAGGATCGCGAGCGCACCGCTCCAGTCGCCGCGCGCGCAGCGGAAGCCGAGCACCGCGTGCGAGGCCCAGGTCGAGGACGGTGACAGCTTGATCGCTTCCTCCGCGATCATCACGGCGCCGACCGCAT
Organism: Bradyrhizobium sp. LA2.1; assembly: GCF_040547725.1. NCBI lineage: Bacteria > Pseudomonadati > Pseudomonadota > Alphaproteobacteria > Hyphomicrobiales > Nitrobacteraceae > Bradyrhizobium > Bradyrhizobium sp. LA2.1. The sequence goes on along the minus strand of NZ_JBEPQI010000009.1, from coordinate 163,069 downwards.
CGTCGGCGCGCTGCGCCTCGATGAACAGGCCGCGCAGGCCGAGCAGCCGGGTATCCTCACGCTCGGCCATGACGCGGAAGACGCGCTGGGCCTCGTCGCGATTGCCTTCGAGCTGGGCTGACTGCGCGTGCAGCAGCAGTGCGAGCGGATCGTTCGCGGCCAGCCGCCGCGCGGTATCGGCGTGACGGCGGGCGAGGGCGGTATCGCCATGACCGATCGCGAGCAGGCCGTGGGTGATGGCATGGCGGCCGCGCGCGTGGCGTTTCTCGTGACGGCGGCGGCGCAGGCGTCCCGGCGCGCGCCAGATCATCGTCACGATGCTCCAGACCAGCACGACCGCCGCTGCAAAGACGCCGAGCAGAAACACGAACCTCGGAAGCGTCGTTGACGCGCGGAAACTGCCCGCGGTCAGGACGAGATCGCCGGGCTGATCGGCAACCCAGGCCGCGCCGGCCGCCGCCAGCGCGATCAGGACGAGGAAGAGGACGATGCGAAGCATGGCGATCCCTATTGCGCGCTGATTATTGCGCGAACCTTTACTGAGCAGGCTTGACCAGATCGGGCTTGGCGAGATCCGCCATGGCATCGTCGGCGAATTTGCGGGAGGCACCGAGCGCGGCGTCGCGCGCATCGGCCTTGTCGAGCCAGGCCTGTGCCGGTGCACGATCGGCCTCGGACAGCGTCTTCAGCTCGCGCCGCGCCTCGACGAAATCGTTGCGGAGCGCCGCCGCCGTCACCCGTGCGACGATGGCACCGCGATCATTGCCGACGCCGTCGGTGCGCTCGATACGAACGAGTTTCGAGGCCCCCGCCTGGAGACGCTCGACGATACCGGCACCGGCGGCCGGGGCTTCCGCCGGCGGCGAGAGCTTGGGCACGATGTTGAGCAGTTCGCGGCTCAGCGCGACCGGCGTTGGAATGCCTGACGATGCAAAGGTGTCGAGCGGCTTCAGCATATCGGGCTTGGCCGCGAGCGACCGCGCCGCGGCCAATTGCGATTCGTAAGGATCGCCATGCCGAACCGCGACGTCGAGCAGAGCCGCCGCCACGACATGACGCAGCGGCTTGTCATTCGTCGCCTTGTTGTCGGCAATCTTCTCGCCCTGCTGTGCGAGCTCGGCGCGCTCCGTCTTGCTGGCACGCTCCAGCTGCGCAATACGGTCGCTGAGAGCGGCAAGATCAGGCGCTGCAGCGCGCGGTGCCGATTTCACGTCGTTGGCCGTCTTGTCGGACTGTGCGCGCAGATTGGCGATGTCACTGCGCAAGGCACTTGCGGATTTCTCCAGTGCATCGATCCGCGCCACCACGGCCGGATCGGCGGCGGGCTTGCCCGCCTTGGCTTCGACCGCGGCGACACGTCCGCTGAGCGCGTCGACCGTCGCGCTCGTGACCTGCGGCGCGGCCGGCGGCGCCTCCACGGCGGGCCAGCCCAGCATCCAGCCGACGGCAATCACGATCGCGGCTGCGACCGCGCCGGAGAACGGCGCAATGACCCAGGGCGAAACCGGCGCCGACGCGGGAGCGGAAGCAACCGCGGCCTCCGCGTGCGCGGGCTCCGGGTCGGGCCTGGCCTCTTCGGATTTGGACTCTTCGACCGTGGCCTGCTCTGGCGTCGGCTGAACCTCCGGTTCGGCGGCCGCCGTTGGCTGCGGCTGGGTCGAGACTTCGGTTGCCTCAAGGTCGATGGTGGGCGGGGTGCGCTTGGCACGGCCTGACTCGGGAGCCAATCCTGCGTCTTCAGGCTTGTCGTCGGCCATCGTGACGGTTCCTCACACTCAAATGCCCTGAACGGACCCGATCGCGTCGGATTCGGCCCGACCTCTTACGCCAAACGGGTCCGCAAAGCACGCTCCAAGGTATCAAATAGGGCATTTTCGTCCGGCGTCGCGGCCCCCAGAACCTGCGACGCGCCGGCATCGCGCAGCACGCTGGCGACCGTCTCGGACAGGCAGCATTGCGGGATCGCCAGCGCCGAGATTTCGACGCCTTCGTCCCGTGCCGCATCCAGGAAGGCCCGTGCGCTGCGACGGGAGTAGTGCAGCACCGCCTCGATCCCATGCGCGGCAAAGCCATCGCAGACATCGCGCGGCAGGATCTTGACCGGAGTCATGCGATAGGTGGTCTGCGTCACCACGCTGAAGCCCTCCGCGCCGAGCTCGCCGCCGAGATCGCGCAACAGATCCGCGCCCGCGAGATAGAGCAGCGTGCTTTTCTTCTTCAGCAGCTTGTCGCGCGCGCCCTGCATCACCTTGTCACGCAAGGCCGCGGCATCGCCGCCGGCGACGATCACCTCGGCGAAGCCGGCGTCGCGCGCCGCGGCAGCCGTGTGCTCGCCGACCGCAAACAGCGGCAGCTCCAAAAGGCCAAGGTTCTTTAAGCCAAGATCCTGCAATTGCGGCGCGACAGCGCGGATCGCATTGGCCGACGTGACGATGATGGCGCCGTAGTCGGCCTCACTCTCGTCATGGAAGGCGACCGGCTCGAACTTGAGCATCGGGGCGAGCAGCACCACATGACCCCGCGCCCGCAAATTTTTCGCCGTCGCCTCATTGTCGGGATGCGGCCGTGTGACAAGAATGGACATCGCTTGTGTTCCCGAACCACGTGGCGGTGACGCATTCACGAAGGCGGCTGCGCGTGACGATTGCGCAAGTGGACCCCGGAATGCTACCGGACGTACCAGAACTCTGCTTTACGGATGAGCGCAAGGGCGCAAATTGGATAACAATTCGCCAATGCTGGTACTGGGCATCGAAACCACCTGCGACGAGACCGCCGCGGCCGTGATCGAGCGCGCGCCCGACGGCAGCGGCAAGATCCTGTCCAACATCGTGCGGTCCCAGATCGAGGAGCATGCCCGCTTCGGCGGCGTGGTGCCGGAGATCGCCGCGCGCGCGCATGTCGACGTCCTCGACGGCATCATCGACCGGGCCATGCACGAGGCCGGCATCGACTATGCGCAGCTCAACGGTGTCGCCGCCGCGGCGGGGCCGGGGCTGATCGGCGGCGTCATCGTCGGCCTCACCACCGCCAAGGCGATCGCGATGGTGCACGACACGCCGCTGGTCGCGGTCAACCACCTCGAGGCGCATGCACTGACGCCGCGCCTCACCGACGGAATTGAATTTCCCTACTGCCTGTTCCTCGCCTCGGGCGGGCATACCCAGATCGTCGCCGTCACCGGTGTCGCCCAATATGTGCGGCTCGGCACCACCGTCGACGACGCGATGGGCGAAGCCTTCGACAAGGTCGCGAAGATGCTGGGCCTGCCCTATCCGGGCGGACCGCAGGTCGAACGCGCCGCGGCAACCGGCGATGCCACGCGCTTCGCCTTCCCGCGCCCGATGCAGGGACGGCCCGATGCCAATTTCTCGCTGTCGGGATTGAAGACGGCGGTGCGCAACGAGGCGAGCCGGTTAACTGAGATCGCGCCGCAGGATATCAGCGATCTCTGCGCGAGTTTTCAAGCCGCCGTGCTCGACTCGACCGCCGACCGGCTGAGCGTCGGCCTGAGGCTTTTCCGCGAGCAGTTCGGCGCTCCGCATGCCCTCGTCGCCGCCGGCGGCGTCGCGGCCAATCAGGCGATCCGCGGCGCCCTGCATGACGTCGCGCGGCAGGCCGGGACGCAACTGATCATGCCGCCGCCCGCGCTCTGCACCGATAACGGCGCGATGATCGCCTGGGCCGGCGCCGAGCGCCTGGCGCTCGGCATGATCGACACGATGGAAGCCCAACCCCGCGCACGCTGGCTGCTCGATGCCAACGCCACGGCGCCGGCCGGTTACGGCAACACGCGGGCGGGATTCTAGCGATGACGGCGTTCCGGTCCGTCGCGGTGATTGGTGCGGGCGCATGGGGCACGGCACTGGCGACGGTGGCGGCGCGCGCCGGGCGGAACGTGACGCTCTGGGCGCGCAACAGCGAACATGTCGCGCGAATCGCCTCGACCCGCGACAATCCGCGGCTGCCCGGGGTGCGGCTGGCGCCGGAGATCGTCGTGACGCACGAGCTTGCGGAGGCCGCGCGCGCGGACATGGTGCTGATCGCGACGCCCGCACAGCATTTGCGCGGCGCGGTCAACATGCTGGCCTCGCATCTGGCAAAGCCGGTGCCGATCGTCGCCTGCGCCAAAGGCATCGAGCACGGCACCCATAAATTCATGACCGACGTCATCGCGGAGGCCGCACCTCATGCGCCACCGGCGATCCTGTCAGGCCCGAGCTTTGCCGACGACGTCGCGCGCGGCTTGCCGACCGCGGTGACGCTGGCGGCGAAGGACGAAGCGCTGGCGAGCGCGCTGGTGCAGGCGCTGGGCTCGGCGACTTTCCGGCCCTATCACACGACAGATGTTCGCGGCGTCGAGATCGGCGGTGCGGCCAAGAACGTGTTGGCGATCGCGGTTGGCATCGCGGTCGGGCGCAAGCTCGGCGCCTCCGCCCAGGCTGCGCTGACGACCCGCGGCTTTGCCGAACTCACGCGCCTCGGCCGTGCCCTCGGCGCGCGCAGCGAGACGCTCGCGGGCCTGTCCGGCCTCGGCGATCTGATCCTGACCTGCTCGAGCCCGCAATCGCGCAATCTCGCGCACGGCCTTGCGCTGGGCCGCGGCGAGCAGCCGCCCGCGGGCAAGCTTGCCGAGGGCGAGTTCACCGCACCTGTGTTGATCGAACTCGCAGCTTCGCACAACATCGAGATGCCGGTATCAGAAGCGGTCGCTTCGATCCTGAGCGGCCGGAGCACGATCGACGCTGCGATCTCGGGGCTGTTGACGCGCCCCTTCAAGGCAGAGGAATGACGTCTTTCTCGTCATGCCCGCGCTTGTCGCGGGCATCCACGTCTTGATATTGAATTGGTGGCAGAGACGTGGATGGCCGGGACAAGCCCGGCCATGACGAACGGATAGGACGCGCGATGAACTACTGGCTGGTGAAATCCGAACCGTCGGTATGGTCCTGGGACCAGCAGGTGGCGAAAGGCGCCAAGGGCGAGGCCTGGACCGGCGTGCGCAATTACACCGCGCGCATAAACCTCGTGAACATGAAGAAGGGCGACAAGGCGTTCTTCTATCATTCCAACGAGGGCAAGGAGATCGTCGGCATCGCCGAGATCATCAAGGAGGCCTACCCCGACCCGACCGACAAGACCGAGAAATTCGTCTGCGTCGATATCAAAGCCGACAAGCCCTTGAAGACGCCGGTCACGATGGCCGCGATCAAGGCCGAGAAGAAACTCGCCGACATGGCGCTGGTGAAATATTCGCGCCTGTCGGTGCAGCCGGTGACGGCGGAAGAGTGGAAGCTCGTCTGCAAGATGGGCGGGATGTAATCGACGTGAACGGCAGGGTGGGCAAAGCGTAGCGTGCCCACCAATCGAGACCGGAGCTTGCCGTGAGATGGTGGGCACGGCGCGCAAGAGCGCACCTTTGCCCACCCTACGGCAGCGCTGCTATCCCGGATTAGGCTTCACTCTATCCGGTTACGATATCCGGGCTTGCGTCTCCGGCAGCGCAAACACCTCGCATGGCGAAGCGATGCCGCGCAGCGGATGCGATCCGAGCGCGACGAGAGGCGTATCCGTCTCCGCGGCCAGCGCCCCCGATACCAGCACGGTCCGTTCCAAGGGCTTGCACAATCCCTCGAGCCGGCTGGCGAGATTGACGGCGGGACCGATCGCCGTGAAATCGAGCCTGTTGGCGGCGCCGATATTGCCCCAGAGTATTTCGCCGAGATGAAGGGCCGCGCCGAACGCAAGCGGCGGCAGTCCTTGAGCGCCGCGCTCCCCGTTGAGATACGCCATGCCGGCTTCGGCTGCGCCTGCGGCACGCAGCGCGGCGTCGCAGGCGCGGCGCGGTGAGGCCTCGACCACCGGGAAGATCGCGAGCACGCCGTCGCCGATGAATTTCAGCACTTCGCCGCCGAAGGCATGAACGGCACCGGCGATGCGATCGAACCAGGCGTCGAGCGCTGCGATGACGTCGGCCGGCGGTGTGGTCTCCGACAAGGTCGTGAAGTTGCGCAGATCCGCATAGAGCAGCGCGGCTTGAATGGTCTCGCCGAGATCGCGCCGCAACGGCGCCGCCAGCACCCGCTCCGCGCTGCGCTTGCCGAGATAGGCATCGAGCGTCGCGCGCAACGTGGCGCGCGCAGCGAGCACGGCCAGCGGCGTCGCGGCGAAGCGCGCAGCCTGGCGCAATTGCTCGATCTCGTCTGCAGTGAACGGACGCGGCCCGATCCAGCCGAGCTGCGGCCCATCTTGTCGTCCGACCACCTCTTCGTGCACCTCGCCGCCCGCGATATCGCGCAGCCAGCGGCGGCCGGCATCATTGGGCGGGTCGGGCGCCAGCCCACTTGGTGCGAAGCCGAGGGCCTCGATGACCCGGCCGGTCTCCGCGCGCCACAGCCAGGTCCGCTTCGCGATAAGCGGATGCGGCACCTCCAACGTCAGGCTGCCTGCCGCAAGCGGTACACCGTCGGCGACCAGATGAGCGCCGAGTTCCGCGAGCAGACGGTCGGCCCCGGGGCAATCCGAGGCGGCATCGACGAGCCAGGCAAGGGTCCGGGAGAGTTGCATGGCCCGATGATGGCGAAGACAGACCGTCTTTGTCACGGGCAATCCTTGACGGGCCGGTGGGGCGCCGCCATGTGCCAGTGTCAGCCAGGGATCATCGTCGATGACCGAGCCGTTCGTAGTGCGACGCGAAACCCAGATCGCAGCCCCCCGCGCCACCGTCTTCGCCTATTTGACCGACCCCGAGAAAATCCTGAGCTGGATGGGCTCCGACGCGACCACGGAGCCGCATCCCGGCGGGCTCTATCTCCTCAAGGGCATCGGCCCGCGTGGCGGCGTCGGCCGCGGCACCTTCCGCGAGGTCGTGCCGGTGCATCGCCTAGCCTATACGTTCGGCTGGGAGGGCGGTCAGGAAGTGCCGCCCGGCTCGAGCCTGATCGAGATCGACCTGATCGAGCGCGACGGCGGCACGCTGCTGCGCATGACCCATAGCGGGCTCCCGACCGAGGAACAGGCCGCCGCGCACGCGAAAGGATGGGCGCATTATCTGGGCCGGCTGACGAGCGCCGCCGCGGGCCGTGATCCCGGTCCGGACAAGGGTATCTCAGACAAGATGTAGCTCTCGTAGGGTGGGCAAAGCGAAGCGTGCCCATGCGGCCTATCAACAATGTCGTGAAGAATGGTGGGCACGGCGCTTCGCGCCTTTGCCCACCCTACGGCACCGCCGCTTAAACCGCCGCGGTCGCCACCACCTGCTGCAAAAGTTGTTCGCGCCTGGCCTGCGAACGCTGGCCCTTCATGGTCGCGGCGAAGCGTTCGAGGATGCCGTCCTCGAAGGCGGTGACGATGGTGTCGTGGACGTAGCTCTTGCGGCAGATCGCCGGCGTGTTGGAGAGCTTGTCGGCTGCGGCGCGGATCGCGTCCAGCACCTGCTTCTTGCGGCCGCGCTGGCTGGTCGCCGGCGTGATCCGCGACAGCGATTCCACCACGACTGCGGACGCCATCAGCGTGCGAAAATCCTTCAGCGAAATCTTGATGCCGGCGATCTCGCGCAGAAACGCGTTCACCTGCGTGGTGCTGACCGCGCGCACGATGCCGTAGGCGTCGCGATACTGGAACATGCGCTTGCCGGGAACGCCGTTCAGGATGCCGATGGCGCGCACCAGCTTGGCCGCGTCGCACTCCTTGCGCACCGCCTTGCCGCCCTTCGCCTTGAAGGTCAGCACGAAGGAATCGTCCTCGAGCGTAACGTTCGACTTCAGCATCGTGGTGGCACCGCGGGTGCCGTTGAGGCGGGCATAGGATTCATTGCCGGGGCGGATCGCGGTGCGCGCGATCAGCTCGATCACGGCCGAGAGTGCGAATTCACGCGTCGGCTCGTCGCCCGACAGGAACGCCGAGACCTTGCGCCGGATCTTTGGCAGCGCGCCGACGAGCTTTTCCAGCCGGTGCGCCTTGCGGTGCTCGCGGACCTTTTCCCAATCGGCGTGATAGCGATATTGCAGCCGGCCCGCGGCATCGCGTCCCACCGCCTGGAGATGCGAGCTCGGATCGGCCGAGTAGCGCACCTGGCGATAGGCCGGCGGCACCGCCATGGCGTGCAGCCGGCGGATAGTGCGGGCGTCGCGGATATGCGCGCCGTTGGGACGGACGAAGGAATAGCCCTTGCCGCGCTTGATGCGCCGGATGGTCAGCTCGTTCTGGTCGCCGAGCCGCAGGCCCAGCTCCTTGGCGATCGCCTCAACCGAGGTCGCAGGCGCGGTGTCGAAGACCTTTTTCGGGCTGAGACGGGCGGAACCGGCCGGTTTCGGCCATTGTCCGAGGGCTTTGGCCAGCGCGACAGCAGCAGGATCGGCCGAAGCGAGCCGCATCGTCCCGAGATTCTGCTGATCCATCATAGTCTTAAGCCTTAGCCCTGTCTGTTATCGGTCAATGCCGCTGTTCTGATTTTTGTTCCAAGGGTCTCTTGGACGGTCTCTCGGGACCCGGGTTGGCCATTTAGGGTGTTCCGAACCGCATTGCGAGTCCCGAATCAGTGACAGACGGTTTCTAAATACCTACTGCGGCACATGGGCGCCCTGCACAGGCCCATTCCGGCGTCTTGGTAAAGACCTGGAAAGCCGCGCCGGCCTGTTTCAGATCTGCGACAGTCGCGCTAGGCGGCGTTGATCTTCCGCATGGCCGCCTGCTCGTCGAAGGTCCAGCTTGTGCTCCTTGTCGGGTCCGGTTAGGCGGACGCATAATCGGTTCAATGATGACGTCGGCTCGCCAGTCACCTTGGCTCGGCTTGCCGTATCTGGAGGGAAGCATGTCCGAGAAGACCTACGACGTCCCCGCGGAATGGGCCAAGCGTGCCTGGATCGACCAAGCCAAGTACAAGGACATGTATGCCCGCTCGATCTCCGACCCGAACGCGTTCTGGGCGGAGCAGGCCAAGCGTATCGACTGGATGCACGCGCCGACGAAGATCGAGAACGTCTCCTTCGCACCCGGCAACATCTCGATCAAATGGTTCGAGGACGGAATCCTCAACGTCGCCTGGAACTGCATCGACCGGCATCTTCACACGCGCGCCAACCAGACCGCGATCATCTGGGAAGGTGACGATCCCTCGCAATCCAGACACATCACCTACAAGGAGCTGCACGACGAGGTCTGCCGGATGGCCAACATCCTGCGCACCCGCAACGTCAAGAAGGGCGACCGCGTCACCATCTACCTGCCGATGATTCCGGAAGCGGCCTACGCGATGCTGGCCTGCGCGCGGATCGGCGCGATCCACTCCGTGGTGTTCGCGGGCTTCTCGCCCGACAGCCTCGCCCAGCGTATCAACGACTGCCAGTCCAAGGTGATCATCACCGCGGACGAAGGTCTGCGCGGCGGCAAGAAGGTGCCGCTGAAGGCCAATGTCGACGCAGCGCTCGCCAAGGCCGACGGCGTCGACTGGGTCGTCGTTGTCAAGCGCACCGGCGGCATGGTCGAGATGAATCCGTCGCGCGATCTCTGGTATCACGACGCCGCCAAGATGGTGACGACGGAATGCCGGGCCGAGCACATGCACGCCGAGGATCCGCTGTTCATCCTCTACACGTCGGGCTCGACCGGCCAGCCCAAGGGCGTGCTGCACACCTCGGGCGGCTATCTCGTGTTCGCCGCGATGACGCATCAATACGTCTTCGACTATCACGACGGCGACATCTACTGGTGCACCGCCGACGTCGGCTGGGTCACCGGACACAGCTACATCCTCTATGGGCCGCTGGCGAACGGCGCGACCACGCTGATGTTCGAGGGCGTGCCGAATTATCCGGACAATTCCCGTTTCTGGAACGTGATCGACAAGCACAAGGTCAACATCTTCTACACCGCGCCGACCGCGATCCGCGCACTGATGCAGAGCGGCGACGAGCCCGTGAAGAAGACGTCGCGTGCAAGCCTCCGGCTGCTTGGCTCGGTCGGCGAGCCGATCAATCCCGAAGCCTGGGAGTGGTATCACCGCGTCGTCGGCGACGACCGCTGCCCGATCGTCGACACCTGGTGGCAGACCGAGACCGGCGGCATCCTGATCACGCCGCTGCCGGGCGCGACCAAGCTGAAGCCGGGCTCGGCGACGCAGCCGTTCTTCGGCGTCGTGCCTGAGATCGTCGATGCCGATGGCAAGGTGCTGGACGGCGAGACATCAGGCAATCTCTGCCTGACGCGATCATGGCCGGGCCAGATGCGCACGGTCTATGGCGATCACGCCCGCTTCGAGCAGACCTATTTCTCGACCTACAAGGGCAAGTATTTCACCGGCGACGGCTGCCGGCGCGACGCCGACGGCTATTACTGGATCACCGGCCGCGTCGACGACGTCATCAACGTCTCCGGCCACCGCATGGGCACCGCTGAAGTCGAGAGCGCGCTGGTCGCGCATGAGAAGGTGTCGGAAGCCGCCGTGGTCGGTTACCCGCACGACATCAAGGGCCAGGGCATCTACGCCTATGTCACCCTGATGGCCGGCGTCGAGCCGAGCGACGATCTGCGCAAGGAGCTCGTCACCTGGGTGCGCAAGGAGATCGGCCCGATCGCCGCGCCCGACCAGATCCAGTTCTCGCCTAGCCTGCCCAAGACCCGCTCGGGCAAGATCATGCGCCGCATCCTGCGCAAGATCGCCGAGGACGAGCCGGGCAGCCTCGGCGACACCTCGACGCTCGCCGATCCGGCCGTGGTCGACGATCTCGTCAAGAACCGGCAGAACCGGACCAAGAGCGCCTGAGGCACACAGCACGCGGTCGATAGCCAAAGCTGTCGGCCGCACCGGTACAAAGCAGACGTCTAGCCGGATTTTCTCGCGGCTTTCTTGACCGCTTTCTTGGCGCTCTTGCGGCCGCTCTTTTTGGCCGCCTTCTTCGGAGGCTTTTTCTTCGATGCCTTCTTGCTTTTCGAAGTCTTCTTTGCGGCTTTCTTGACCGGCTTCTGCGCATCCGGCGACACCTTGGCGACGGCAGCGGCCGCCAGCGCCGCATCAACGGCGGCCGCGGCATCGACCTGGCCGAAGCCGAAACGATCGCTGTGGCCGTTGGCGTCGTATGACGCGGCCGGCCCGATCCTCTCCGCCGTGCTCTGGAGAATATTGCGAACGTCGTCGCGGCTGAGACTGGAATTCGCCGCCAGGACGAGGGCCGCGATTCCTGCCGCCAGGGGTGTTGCTGACGAGGTCCCACCGAAGACGTTGGTGTTGAGTCCGTCGGCGCCGCCGGCCGCGGCGCTGCCGATATTGAACCCGCGGCCGGGTTTGCTCACGTCGGTCGTGAAGATTCCTTTCGCGCCGCCGCTTGACGGTGCGACCACGGAGACTTGGGGGCCCCGATTGGAATAGTCTGCGAGGTCTCCCTGGTCGGTTGATGCGCCAACACCGATCGAGAACGGGGATTGGGCCGGAAATCCGACCTGATCCCGGAAATCATTGCCGGTCGCGCAAAATATCGGACAGCCCTTTCCGCCGCGGCCGGCACCTGCCTCTTCGAGCGCGAACCGAATATCGGGCGAGGCCGGTCCGCTCCACGAGCAGGACAGGATGTCGGCAAAGCGCGAAGCATACCGGATGGCATTTGCGACTTGCGATTCCGTGGCGAGATCATCCGCATGGAAAATCTTGACTGGAAGGATGCTTGCTCTCGGCGCGATACCGAAAACGCCTTTCTTGCCCGATGCCGCCGCGACACCGGCACAGCAGGTCCCGTGAATGTCATTCCCCGCCATCATGTCGAACGGTGCGCGAAACCGTTTTGGTGTCGGATCGAAATGATCGGGCGCATCCTCTCCGACGAAGAAGTCACGTCCGAATCGGTCGCGCGGTTCAGTGGAATCGGGCTTGCGCTTGATGTTGGTCGCGAGATTCGGATGGTCGACGTCGACACCATCGTCGAGGACAGCAATCACGATGCCGCCTCCTTGCGATTTGCTCCAGGCCTTGCGCGCGTTGACCGTGGCGAGATGCCATTGCGCAGCGATTGGCTTGGGGGCTTGCAATCCGCGCTTGAACTCGGAAACGAAGTTCGGAAAGGCAAACACGACTTCGTCAGTTTCCGTCAGCTCGTTGGCGAGCTCGACCATCTTTTCGGCAATGTACTTGCGTGTGGGATCGAACGCGATCAACTGATCCGACTGGAACGCGTTGCGGACGCGGATTTGCAGCCCGTATTTGTCGAGTAGCGCTTTCTGTTTCGCCGCCGCGAGATTCGGCTCGAACCTGAGCACGACTTCGCGATAGACCACGCGCAGCGTGCCGCGCGGATCGGAGAATACGGCGGTCTGGACCTTGTCCAGATCGGCTGCCGCGCGTTGAGCCGGCGAGGCGTAAGCGGGGACGCTCTTTTGAAAAACCTGTTGCACGACACGATTGGCGACCACGGCGGCGCGGCTCGCGGCCGCGCGCTCCGTCGGCGATGCCATCGCCACCTGCGGTGCAAGCGAAAACGTCCGCATGCCGCGTTGAACATGCGAATCCAGCGACACCTGCTCCAGTTCGAGCCAGTCGTCCTTTCCAAATCGCAATTTCATGGACCCCTCCCGATCGTCCAACGGTTGAGGGGATCATAGCTCACGACTTTCGATAGTCACGTGCTTTCGCGCCGGAACGCCGCCCGGACATCAGGCCATGCTGTCGCAACCTTGCTGTCCTTCTCCATCTCCGCGGCAACGTCCGGGAAATAGCGCGTGTCGTCCGTGCGCACGGCGAATTCGGCCTGTTGAGGCGACCATTTGTTGCGTTGGCCGGGCGCAACCTTGTGCTTCTTGGCAAAGGTCTGCAAAACCTTGTCCGTCGGCGCTTCCTTGAATCGGACTTGCATCCGGCCGGTGGGCAGCAGCCGGTTACCTTCGTCGTCGGCGAGGATCGGGGCGACCACCCCCTCCGTGCCGACCACCTTGTTGACGCGTTCGGACAACCGGCGGAGATCGACCCCGGTCGTTTCCAGGACGTGGGTTTGCGGTGCGCCCGAGACGGTTGCGATCTTGCAGTCGGCGACCTTCGCAAGCTGTTCCTGGGTCTCGGGCGAGAGCGACCCGATGATGACGATTCCCCCGCTTGGGGTACGCGAGCCATCGCTTGTCATGGACACCTCGGGCTTACGGCGAGAGCGGTTACTGACAATATAGGGCGGCGAGCACTTTTCGATAGTTGTGCGGCCAAATTATCCCAGTCGGAGCGGGAGAATGAGCGGCGGCCGGTAGCCCGCGGCCGGGACATGAGATCGCCTCACGCGCTGACGTCCCTCGAAACAACAGCCGTTCACACCCTCACGCACTTGTCAGGGCCCGCGGCGTCGCGCCCGCGTCTTTCCAGCCAAGTGTTGTTTTCTTGTCATTTACTTTATTTCGAACATTTTCTTTGTTCCGCGTGCTGGCGGGCCCTTGGCGGCCGCGCGTGGAAACCATCCGGTTAACAGGCGCGGTTAAGAATATCCGGGCAAGCGGGCAATTGCCGGTGCTGCGTAGTTTTGGACGATCCGTTCGGGGCAGAGGAAAAATTGATGTCGGTAAGGATTGCTGTGGCGCTCGCCGCCACCATCGGGGCTGGGATCTTGATGTCGACGGCGGCAGAGGCGCGGCCGGAAATGGTGGGGGCGCACCTGGCCGACTATTCGCCGGGCACCATCGTGGTCAAAACCAACGAGCGGCGGCTCTATCTCATCCTCGATAACGGCCACGCCGTGCGCTATCCGGTCGGCGTCGGCAAGTCCGGCAAGCAATGGGCCGGCACCACCCGCATCGACGGCAAATATCTCAACCCGGCCTGGTCGCCGCCTGCGGAAGTGAAGCGCGACAAGCCCAGCATCCCCGACGTCATTCCGGGCGGCTCGCCGCGCAACCCGATGGGCGTTGCGGCGATGACGCTGGCCGGCGGCGAGTATGCCATCCACGGCACCAATGTGCCGGGCTCGGTCGGCGGCTTCGTCTCCTATGGCTGCATCCGCATGCTCAACGACGACATCACCGATCTCTACAGCCGCGTCTCGGTCGGCACGACGGTGGTCGTGACGCGCTGATCTCCAAACTCGTCACAGAATTGAAAGAGCCGCGTCCATCGACGCGGCTTTTTTGTTACCAGAAGCGCCAGCCGCGCGCGCACCAGCCGTCGCGATGGCCGCCGTTGTAGCTGCGCGCGTAACCGCCGGCGAGCAACGCGGCAGATACGTCCGCGGTTCGCTTCGTCGCGACGTTGGCGAGAACGCGGCCGTATTTGTCGGGGCCAAGATTGGTGATCGTCACGCCGCCCTGGCCGAGCAGATCGCGCAGCGCGCCGGTCGCCGCTTGAGCCTTGTCCAATTCATCCTGGCAGGATGCCTTCATCTCCGGCGCATCGATACCGCGCAGGCGAACGCGCGCAACGAGAACGCGTCCGTCGCGCTGGTGCACGCGAGCGAGAAAGGTATCGCCGTCGATCGTGCGAATGACGTCGACCGGCTGACGGATGTCCGGATTGGCCTGCTGCAAAATGATCTGGGCATCTCGCGATTGACCGTCGATCGCATGCGGGAAGGGCCAGTTCATCCCGTGCCGGAACGTAAGCACGACGGCCACCACGATCGCGACCACGAACATCCACGGCAACAGCCCCGAGAAGTGACGGCCGAACGGCGAACCACTGTATGAGGGCCGGTATGGATGGCTGGGATCGAAGCGCGGCATCCGCGCACGCTAGGGCTGAGTCGGGCGATCCGGCAAGATAGCCTCAAAAGACAGCCTCAAACGACAGCCTCAAAAGTCCGAGGCGATACCTTTGCGCTCCCAATCGCCGTAGCGGGTGGGCTCAGGTCCCTTCGGTCCCTGCAATTCCTTCGGCGCCGCCGCGGCGTGGGCAGCAGCAGCCTGCCGGCGCGCTTCCGCCTCGGCCAGCGCGCGCTGGGCGGCCGGCGGGAGCGGCTTGCGATCGGGAACGGGGGGCTGGTCACTCATCTCGGCGGTTCCTAGCGCAGGATCACGGGGTGTGCGACGTCCAATAACGCATTGCTGAGATGGTCATGCCGGGCTGTAAACGCGAGAGGCCATTCTTACATTTGGCATATTCGCATGCCAGAGATAGGTCTCTCGAGGCATGCGCCCATTGCGGCGGAACTGCCGCTCGCCAAGAACCTTAAGCCGCATGCCATCTCAACGTTTCGCTCCTCCGTCCGAAGTGCCCGGTCTCGCGGCGCGGCGGATCGCCGCTGACATCGTCGACGGCGTGCTGCACAAGCACCGCACGCTTGACGATCAGCTCGACGGCAGCGGTGCCCATCCCGGATTGAAGACGCTCGCCGACCGCGACCGCGCGCTGATGCGCCGACTGGTCGCGACCGTGCTGCGCCGGCTGGGCACGCTCGGCCATGTGCTGTCCCGCCTGCTCGACAAGGGCATTCCCTCCGAAGCGCCGCGCGCGCAGAGCGCACTCCTGATCGGCGCCGCCCAGATCCTCTGGATGGACGTGCCCGATCACGCTGCGGTCGATCTCTCCGTCCGCCTTGTCCAATCCGACCGGCGTGCCGCGCGTTATGCCGGCCTCGTCAATGCCGTGCTGCGCCGCTGCGCGCGCGAGGGCAAGGCGCTGGTGGATGAAGTTGCCACGCAATCGCTGGACCTGCCGCCCTGGCTGCTCGCGCGCTGGAGCGCGCATTACGGCGAGGCGACCGCGAGGGACATGGCGCTGGCGCTCGGCCACGAGCCCTCGCTCGATCTCACCGTGAAGTCGGACGCCGCGCAATGGGCGAGCCGGCTGCACGGTGAAGTGCTGCCGACCGGATCGGTGCGCACGGTGCTGCACGGCGCCGTGACCATGCTGCCGGGCTTCACCGAGGGGCAATGGTGGGTGCAGGATGCCGCCGCCGCGTTGCCGGCTCGGCTATTTGGCGACATCATCAAAGGCAAGTCCATTGCCGATCTCTGCGCCGCCCCGGGCGGCAAGACCGCGCAACTGGCACAGGCCGGCGCGCATGTCACGGCGATCGACCGCTCACCCGCCCGGGTGGCGCGTCTGCGCGAGAATCTGACGCGGCTGTCGCTCCAGGCCGAGACTGTCGTCGCCGACGCCGTGGAATGGGCCGGCCCTGCCGAGGGTTTTGACGGCATCCTGATCGATGCGCCCTGCACATCGACCGGCACGATCCGGCGCCACCCTGATGTCGCATGGCTCCGGCAGGAATCCGACGTCGCCGCCCTGACCGCGCTCCAGCAGCGGCTGCTGAAGAAATCCGTCTCGCTGCTCAAGCCGGGCGGGACGCTGGTCTACTGCACCTGTTCGCTGGAACCCGAAGAGGGCGAGCAGGCGATCGCGGCGCTGCTGGCCGCGGAGAGCGGCCTGCGCCGCGTGCCGATCGAAGCTTCCGAGGTCTCGGGGCTCAGCGAGATCATCACCGCAGAGGGCGACCTGCGCACGCTGCCCAGCCACCTGCCGAACGCCGATCCCAAGCTCGGCGGGCTCGACGGTTTCTACGCAGCCCGGCTCGTTAAATCCTGATTTTGCACCGGTTTTTGCGCCAGCGCTGATTCGCGACGCTTCAAGGTGGTGTCAGACGTCCGATTTTGGGATTAAGAAGGATTCGTCGTTCATCCTCTCCCCCTTCAAGGCAAGGCGTGTCGGTCGCTCAACGCAGACGTATCTCGACGCTGGTGATGAACCGCTTCGCGCGGAACATGCTCGCGCGCGCGAGCGGCGGTTCCGTTGCGCTATCGCGGGTCTGGCCCGGCCGTACCGACCGGCTGATCATCGCGCCGCATGACCTGCGCACCGCGGATGCGACCCGCGCCGCTGAGATCTATGCCGGCCGCTTCGTCTTCGCCGGCAAGATCGTCAATTGCCACGGCCGCTCGATCTTCGATCTCGAACCGCCGTCGGAAGACTGGGAGGTCGCGCTGCTCGGCTTCGGCTGGCTGCGCCATCTGCGCGCCGCCGACACCGCGCTGACGCGCGCCAATGCGCGCGCGCTGGTCGAGGACTGG
Source organism: Bradyrhizobium sp. LA2.1 (assembly GCF_040547725.1). Classification (NCBI taxonomy): domain Bacteria; kingdom Pseudomonadati; phylum Pseudomonadota; class Alphaproteobacteria; order Hyphomicrobiales; family Nitrobacteraceae; genus Bradyrhizobium; species Bradyrhizobium sp. LA2.1. The sequence goes on along the minus strand of NZ_JBEPQI010000009.1, from coordinate 146,104 downwards.
ATCGCCAACCCCGCCAACAAGCGCCGCGCCGTCGCGCGGCGTGCCGACGTGCTGGCGCGGCGTGTGATCTCGCTGCTGTCGCAGGCGCCGCTGGTGCTCAACGACACCGACAACAAATTCTACCGCCGCTATCTGCGGGCGCTGGCGCGGGAGATCCGCCTCCTGCGCTACACCATGGTCAACATGCCCGACGGGGTGCCGAAGCTCCAGGTGCTGATCGCACTGTGCTACGCGGCGCTGTGCCTTGCCAACCAGGCGGGACAGATCCGCAGTGCCTCGAAAAAGCTCTCGGACGAGTTGCAGCGGCAGATCCTGCCCGACGGCGGCCACATCTCCCGCAATCCGGGCGCGCTGATCGAGCTCCTGATCGACCTGTTGCCGCTGCGGCAGACCTTTGCCGCGCGCAACATCGCGCCGCCGCCGGCGCTGCTCAACGCGATCGACCGCATGATGCCGATGCTGCGCTTCTTCCGGCACGGCGACGGCAATTTCGCGCTGTTCAACGGCATGAGCGCGACGCCCTCGGACCTGCTCGCCACGCTGCTCGCCTATGACGACACCCACGGCGCGCCGATGGCGAACATGCCGCATACCGGCTTCCAGCGCCTCGACGCCGGCCAGACCACGCTGATCATCGACACCGGTCCGCCGCCGCCGGCCGGCGTCAGCCACGACGCCCATGCCGGCTGCCTGTCGTTCGAATTGTCTTCCGGCATCAGCCGCATCGTCACCAATTGCGGCATGCCGACCACGGGCCGCGACAATTGGCGGCCGTTCGCACGCGGCACCGCGGCGCATTCGACGCTGACCTATCACGAGACGTCCTCATGCCAGTTCGTCGAGATGTCGGCGATGAAGCGCCTCCTGCACGGTTCACCCGTCACCAGCGGCCCCGTCGAGGTCGAGAGCTATCGCGAGACCGTTCAGAACGGCACGCTGCTCACGACCTCGCATGACGGCTATCTCGCGAAGTTCGGCGCGATCCATCGCCGTGTGCTGATGATCGCCAATGACGGCGCACGCATCGACGGCGAGGACACGCTGTCGCCGCCGCAGGGCGGACGCTTCAAGGGCGCGGATGCCGATTTCGCGCTGCGCTTCCATCTGCATCCGGCGGTGAAGGCGAGCCGGCTGTCGGATGCCCGTGGCGTCATGCTGGTGCTGCCGAACCGCGACGTCTGGACCTTCGAGGCGCTCGACGACAAGGTCGACCTCGAGGACAGCGTGTTCCTGGCCGGCAATGACGGCCCGCGCCGCACCGCGCAGATCGTGATCCGGCAGGATGCGCGGCAGGCGCCGTCGATCCGCTGGAGCTTCGTCCGCTCCACTGCATCGCCTGCGGTCACCAATGCCCGCCGCAACGCCCGGCGCGAGCCGGAACTTCCGCTGTAAACGCGCACGATTCGGCCCCATCTCATCGTTGTGAAAACGGCCGAAAGCTGCTATCGAGCCCTCGCTCGCGCGACTGGCGACCTTGGATGGAGCACCATCGGGAAGCGCGAGATATAGAAGCCGCGCGCCTGGGCATAGACACTCCTTAAGACAGAGGATCTTGCTCATGACTGACCATCCCCGCCGCGTCACCCGTGCTCTTCTCTCCGTCTCCGACAAGACCGGCCTGATCGAGTTCGCAAAGGCGCTTGCCGCGCACGATGTCGAGCTGGTCTCGACCGGCGGCACCGCCAAGGCGATCGCCGCGGCCGGCCTCAAGGTGAAGGACGTTTCCGACCTCACCGGCTTCCCCGAGATGATGGACGGCCGCGTCAAGACGCTGCATCCGAAGGTGCATGGCGGCCTGCTCGCGATCCGCGACAACAAGGAACATGCGGAGGCGATGAAGGCGCACGGCATCGCGCCGATCGATCTCCTGGTCGTCAACCTGTATCCGTTCGAAGCGACCGTCGACAAAGGCGCGGGCTTCGAGGATTGCATCGAGAACATCGACATCGGCGGCCCCGCGATGATCCGCGCCGCGGCGAAGAACCATGACGACGTCGCCGTCGTGGTCGAGGCCGAGGACTACAAGGCCGTGCTCGACGAGCTCGCCGCCAACAACGGATCGACGACGTTGAAACTGCGCCGGCGGCTTGCCGCAAAGGCCTATGCGCGCACCGGAGCTTATGACGCCGCGATCTCGAACTGGTTCAACCGCCAGCTCGAGATCGACGCGCCCGATTTCCGCGCCTTCGGCGGCAGACTGATCCAGTCGCTGCGCTATGGCGAGAACCCGCACCAGACCGCGGCGTTCTATGCGACGCCCGACAAGCGGCCGGGCGTCTCGACCGCGCGCCAGCTCCAGGGCAAGGAGCTCTCCTACAACAACATCAACGACACCGATGCGGCCTACGAGTGCATCGGCGAGTTCGACGCCAAGCGCACCGCGGCCTGCGTCATCGTCAAGCACGCCAATCCGTGCGGCGTGGCCGAAGGCTCCGATCTCGTCAGCGCCTATCGCAAGGCGCTCGCATGCGATTCCACTTCGGCGTTCGGCGGCATCATCGCGATGAATCGCGCGCTCGACGCCGAGACCGCGCGCGAGATCACAAAGATCTTCACCGAGGTGATCATCGCGCCCGACGCCAGCGAGGAGGCGATCGCGATCATCGGCGCGCGCAAGAATCTGCGCCTGCTGCTCGCCGGCAGCCTGCCCGATCCGCGCGCGCCTGGCCTCACCGCCAAGACGGTGGCCGGCGGCCTCCTCGTGCAAAGCCGCGACAACGCGGTGGTCGACGACATGACCTTCAAGGTCGTGACCAAACGTGCGCCCACCGACGCCGAGATGCGCGATCTGAAATTCGCGTTCCGGGTCGCAAAGCACGTCAAGTCCAACACCATCATCTACGCCAAGGATCTCGCCACCGTCGGCATCGGCGCGGGCCAGATGAGCCGGGTGGATTCGGCGCGGATCGCGGCGCGCAAGGCGCAGGACGCGGCGAATGAGCTCAAGCTCGCAGAGCCGCTCACCAAGGGCTCGGTGGTGGCGTCGGATGCGTTCTTCCCGTTCGCCGACGGCATGCTCGCCTGCATCGAGGCCGGCGCCACCGCCGTGGTGCAGCCCGGCGGCTCCATGCGCGACGACGAGGTGATCAAGGCCGCCGACGAGCACGGCATCGCCATGGTGTTCACGGGCACGCGGCACTTCCGGCACTAACGCGATTTGCGTAGCCCGGATGGAGCGTAGCGAAATCCGGGTCTCACGTCTCAGCAACAGCGGCCCCGGATTGCGCTTCGCTCCATCCGGGCTACGCCACTAATCTCGCACCCGCATCAACAACCCCAGCCCCGCGACGAAAAACACCACCAGCACGGCCATGCCGGCCTTCTGGCTCGCCGTCACCGCGGTGATCATGCCGATCAGCAGCGGGCCGATGAAGGACGTTACCTTCCCCGTCAGCGCGAACAGGCCGAAATACTGCGCGATGCGATCCTTCGGCGCGAGACGGATCAGCAGCGTGCGCGAGGCGGCTTGAAGCGGGCCGCCGGCAGCGCCGATGAGACAACCCAAAACGAGATAAGCGCGCTCGGCCGCGCTCGAGAACAGGGGCGCGCCCGGAAGAGGCGGCGCAACCTTGACGAACAGGACGCTGTCCTTGTCGACCAGAAGAATCGCCGCCACCGCCAGCAACAGAACAAGCAGGCTGCCTGCGATGACGCGCTTCGGCCCGAGACCATCGTCGAGCTTGCCACCAAGCCATGCGCCAAGGGCGCCGGCAATCGCGAGCATGATGCCGAAGGTGCCGATCTGGATCGTGTGCCAGCCGAAGGTGCCGGCGGCATAGATGCCGCCGAACGCGAACAGCGACACCAGGCCGTCGGTGTAGATCATGTTGGCGAGCAGGAATGCCGCGAGCGATTTCCGCTGCGGCAGGCCCTTAATCGATTGCTTGAGATCCGACAATCCCTCGCGCAGCGCCTCGCGCACCGGATGCTTCGCCGGATAATCCGGCGTGAACAGGAACAATGGCGTCACGAAGATGATGAACCACAGCCCGGTCAGCGGTCCCACGATGCGGTCGCCCTGATGGCTGACCGGATCGAGCCCGAACAGCGGCTTGAAGCCGAGCAACGTGCGGCCGGTCTCGGGATTGGCGGCGAGGAAGCCGAGCACGACGACGAGGCTGACGATGCCGCCGATGTAACCCGTGGCCCAGCCGGTGCCGGAGAGCCGGCCGATCCGCTCAGGCGGCACCAGGGTCGGCATCATCGCGTTGTTGAAGACGGTGGCGAATTCCGCGCCGACGCTAGCGAGCGCGACCGCGGTGAGCAGCGGCGCAATGATGGTGGGATCGCCGGGCTTGCCGATCCACAGCGTGCAGGCCGCCAGCACCAGCAGTGTACCGAATCCCGCGATCCACGGCTTCCTGCGGCCCGAGGCATCGGCAATGGCGCCGAGCACCGGCGACATCAGCGCGATCGCGAGGCCTGCGGCCGCCATCGCAAAGCCCCACAACGACTGGCCGGTGGCGGCATCTGGCGCAATGCTGGTGGCGAAATAGGGTGCGAAAACAAAGGTCGTGATCAGCGTGAAATAAGGCTGCGCGGCCCAATCGAAGAAGATCCAGCTGATAACAGCGGCGCGCGGCGGATAGGTCCGCTGCGCGCCGGCCAAGCGCGCATCCGAGGCGATCGTCGTCATATTCCAGTCCCCATCACGAACAGTTTTGCCTCTGTTGGGGCAAAGCGTATAGCATTGAAGCGACGCGTGGGAACTGGCCTGAGGCCGCGACGGAAGCTTGATGATGTCGTCATATCCGACACGGCGGACATTTTTCGCCTTCATTGCCACTCTGGCGTTTGGTTTTTCGTCTGCCACCGCACAGGATGCGCGGCGAGCCTATGTCCCACCCGCGCTCGACACGGTGCACGCCGTTCCGTCCGAGCACGGCATGGTGGTGGCGCAGGAAAAGATATCGGCGCAAGTCGGCGCCGACATCCTGCGCCGCGGCGGCAACGCGGTCGATGCCGCGGTCGCCACCGGCTTTGCGATGGCCGTAACGTATCCGCGCGCCGGCAATATCGGCGGCGGCGGATTCATGGTGATCCATTCGGCCGAGCGCAACGAGGACATCACGATCGACTATCGCGAGACCGCGCCGGCTGCGACCACCCCGCAGATATTCCTCGGCGCTGACGGCAAGCCCGATGCCGCGAAGTCGCGGGATTCCGCGCTCGGCGTCGGCGTGCCCGGCACCGTCGCAGGTCTTGTGCTGGCCTTGGAAAAATACGGCTCGGGCCGGTTCACGCTGGCACAGCTGCTCGAGCCCGCGATTGGGCTCGCCCGCGACGGTTTTGTCGTCACCGACGACCTTGCCGACACGCTGCCGGGTTGGCACCGGCGGCTGGCGCGCTGGCCGTCGTCGGCCAGGATCTTCTCGCGCCCCGACGGCACACCGCTCGGCGAAGGCGACAGGCTGGTGCAGAGCGATCTCGCCGAAACGCTGTCGGCCGTCGCCGCACAGGGGCCGCGCGGCTTCTATGAGGGACCGGTCGCGGACAAGCTCGCCAAGGCCGTGACTGACGCCGGCGGCATCATGACGCCGGCCGATCTGAAATCCTATCAGGCGATGATCCGTGCCCCGGCGCACGGCACCTATCGCGGCTACGACATTGTCTCGATGCCGCTGCCTTCCTCCGGCGGCGTGGTGCTGGTGGAGACGCTCAACATCCTCGAGGGCTTTCAGCTGGCCGATCTGAAACAGGGGTCGCCGGCCTCGCTGCATCTGCTGATCGAAGCCATGAAGCGCGCCTATGCGGATCGTGCGCGCTATCTCGGCGATCCCGCCTTCGTCAATGCGCCGATCGACACGCTCACTGCAAAGGACTACGCCGCCAAGCTGCGCGCCGGCATCTCCACGGAGCGCGCCACGCCGTCGAAGCAGCTCGTCTCCGCCCCTCCCGCGCCGCGCGAGGGCACCAACACCACGCACTTTTCCGTCGTCGACGACGGCGGCAATGCCGTCAGCAACACCACCACGCTGAATTTCAGCTATGGCGTCGGCCTGGTTGCCGACGGAACCGGCGTGCTGCTCAACAACGAGCTCGACGATTTCACCGCCGCGGTCGGCGCTTCCAACGCCTACGGCCTCGTCGGTTTCGAGCCCAATCTGCCCGGACCCGGCAAGCGGCCGTTGTCCTCGATGTCCCCGACCATCGTGCTCAAGGACGGCAAGCCGGTGCTGGTGACGGGCTCGCCCGGCGGCAGCCGCATCATCTCGACCGTGCTCCAGGTCATCGTCAACGTGCTCGACTACAAGATGGATGTGGCCGCCGCCGTCGCTGCGCCGCGGCTGCATCACCAATGGCTGCCGGACGAGGTGCGTATCGAGAGCGGCTTTCCCGGCGATGTGCTGTTCGAGCTGAAGGCGATGGATCACCTCATCGTCGAGCCGATGGGACAGACCTCGGCCAATTCGATTCTGGTGACGCCGAACGGTCCACTCGGCGCGCCGGATCCGCGTACCCGCGGCGCGGAAGCCGCGGGACAGTAGTCTCGCCGTTGCATGGCACGGCAGCGCGCGCCTGCTTGCGCGGGCTGCCCTGCGTGCTACCACCGCGCAGCTTTAAGGAACCGCCGGGGAAATGCACATGAGCACAGCCGATCCGACCCAGCGCATTGAGCGCGCGGAGATCGAAGACACCAGCCTTCTCGCCTTCTATCGCGACATGAACGCGCCGGAGCGGCGGACGTTCTGGGCCTGCGCCGCGGGCTGGGCGCTCGACGGCATGGACTTCATGATCTATCCGCTGGTGATCGGCACCATCATCGCGCTGTGGAAGGTCGATGCGGCCTCGGCCGGACTCGCCGGCACCGTGACACTGCTGGCCTCCGCAATCGGCGGCTGGCTCGGCGGCTATCTCTCCGATCATATCGGACGTGTCAGGACGCTCCAGATCACCATCATCTGGTTCTCGTTCTTCTCGCTGGTCTGCGCGGTCGTGCAGAATTTCGACCAGCTCCTGATCGCACGCGCCGTGCTCGGCCTCGGCTTCGGCGGCGAGTGGGCGGCGGGCGCCGTGCTGATGGGCGAGGCGATCCGGCCGCAATATCGCGGACGCGCAGTCGGCTCGGTGCAGTCGGGCTGGGCGGTCGGCTGGGGTCTCGCCGTACTGTCGCAGGCGATCCTCTTCTCGGCTTTGCCGCCGGAGACGGCGTGGCGCTGGATGTTCGTGATCGGCGCGCTGCCGGCGCTGCTGGTGTTCTACATCCGCCGCTCCGTCACCGAGCCGGAGATCGCGGCCGAGGCCCGCGCAAAACAGGCCGCGAGCGGCGATCGTCCTGCGCTCTGGGAAATCTTCTCCGGCCCGATCCTGAAGACCACGATCCTGGCCTCGCTGATGGCGACCGGCTGCCAGGGCGGCTACTACGCCGTCACCTTCTGGGTGCCGCAGTTCCTGACCAAGGAGCGGCACCTGTCGATCGTCGGTTCGACCGGTTATCTCTCGACGCTGATCATCGGCTCGTTCATCGGCTATCTCGTCGGGGCCTGGCTCGCGGATCGCATCGGCAGGCGCAATCTGTTCCTGATCTTCTCGATCGGCGCCATGGCCGTGGTGCTGCTCTACACGCAGCTGCCGCTCACCAACGAGATCCTGTGGGTGCTCGGCTTCCCGCTGGGCTTCTTCGCCTCGGGCTATTTCTCAGGGATCGGCGCATTCCTGACCGAGCTCTATCCGACGCGGCTGCGCGGCTCCGGCCAGGGCTTCTGCTACAATTTCGGCCGCGGCATCGGCGCGCTGTTTCCGTTCCTGGTCGGCGCGCTCTCGGCGACGACGTCGCTCGCCAATGCGATCGCGATGTTCGCGGTGGTGGCTTACGTGCTGTTCTTCATTGCCGCCTTCGCGCTGCCGGAGACGCGCGGGCGCGTGCTGCACGCGGACTAGTCCGGCGTTGTCACCCGGGGCGGTGAGGAAATTTTACCGCCCCACCTGGTACGGCCCGCCTTTTTCCAGCGCTCTGGCATACGCCGGGCGCGCATGGATGCGTTCCAGGAATGCCATCGCCTTGGGATGGCCGAGCTCGAGCCCGCCACGCGCTTGCGCGGCTTCGAGCGGGAAGCTCATCTGGATATCGGCGGCGGTGAACTCGCTGCCGGCGAACCACTCGCTCTTGCCGAGCTCGCCTTCCCAATAATCCATGTGCTGCTTGAGCTGCGGATTGACCAGCGCGGTGAGCGCCTGGTTCGAGACCTTGCGCACCAGCGGGCGAAGCAGCGCGGGAGCGCGCTTCGGCATCAGCGTGAACAGCAGCTTGAGCAGCAGCGGCTGCATCGCCGAGCCCTCCGCATAGTGCAGCCAATAGGTGAAGCGCAGCCGCTCCGGCGTGTTCGGCGGCGGAATCAGCCGGGCGTTGCCGTAGGTCGCAATGAGATATTCGATGATCGCGCCTGACTCGGCGATGGTGTTGCCGTTGTCGGTGATGACGGGCGACTTGCCGAGCGGATGGATGGCGCGCAGCTCCTTCGGCGCGCGCATATCCGGCTGGCGCTGATAGCGCACGATCTCGTAGGGCACGCCCAACTCCTCGAGCAGCCACAGCACCCGCTGCGAGCGGGAATTGTTGAGGTGGTGAACGGTCAGCATCGTTGAGGTCCCCAGGCTAGGCGTGGTCGGTCGGCCGCGCCGTTCGTGCCAGCCCGGGAACGCAATGTCGAGCCATCCAGACGGATAATTTAACCCGGGTATATTGACGTCCGCAATTTACCCGGATATTAAAACGCCAACGTCATCAATATGGCAATGATTTCAATGCAACGGATTTTCACGGCGTTCCAGGGTCATCGCCGCCTGGCGTCCGGGCCCGCAGGAGAGGTCGCGCTGGTCGTCAAACGGATAGCGCCGCCGCCGGACGAGCCCATCATCATCTTCGAGGACAGCACGGGCCGACCGATCGACTTCGATCTGCGCGGCGGGGATCGCGAGGTGCTGGCGCGGGTGGCGAAGCTTGTCCCGCCGCCGGTCGAGGAGACCGCGCCACCGAGCGAGCCGCGCGGGCGCGGCCGGCCGAAGCTCGGCGTGGTCGCGCGCGAGGTGACGCTGCTGCCGCGGCACTGGGAGTGGCTCGGAGCCCAGCCGGGCGGCGCCTCGGTCGCGCTGCGTAAGCTCGTCGACGAGGCAAGACGCGCAAGCGGCGACAAGGATCGCGAGCGGCAGGCCCGCGATGCGGCCTATCACTTCATGTCGACCATGGCGGGTAATCTGCCGCAGTTCGAGGAAGCTTCGCGCGCCCTGTTCGCGGATGACCGGCGGCGCTTCACCGGACTGATCGCCGACTGGCCGGTCGACGTCCGCGACCACATCGTCAAGCTCGCCTACAGCGACCGCGCTTAGGCTCAGCATTTTCTCTCACCCCATCGACGGCCGAGCCGCGCGTGCATCGCGCGGCAACGGCTTCGCACGCCCTGAAAGGCCTATCCATGTCTGCGCCAAAACCGCTCTGGACGACATTCCTCCGCTTCCTCGCGCCGCTGGTGCTGAGCAACGCGCTGCAATCGCTGTTCGGGACCGTCAGCAACGTCTATCTTGGCCAGATGATCGGCGTCGACGCGCTCGCCGCGGTGTCGGCGTTCTTCCCGGTGATGTTCTTCCTGTTCGCCTTCGTCATGGGCCTGAGCACCGGCGCCACTGTGCTGATCGGCCAGGCCTTTGGCGCGGGCGAGCATGGCAGGATCAGGATCGTCGTCGGCGCGACGCTCGCGATCGGCCTGCTGCTCTCGCTTTCGGTTGCTTTGGTCGGCGGCCTCTTCAGCCGACAATTAATGACGATGCTCGCGACGCCTCCGGACATCCTCGACCAGGCCAGTGCCTATGCGCGCATCATGCTGCTCACCATGCCGCTCGGCTTCGTCTTCCTGCTGATGACGGCGATGATCCGCGGCGTCGGTGACGCCGTGACGCCGCTGCTGGCGCTGGCCTTGTCGACCACCATCGGACTGATCCTGACACCGATGCTGATCCGCGGCGCGTTCGGGATACCTGCCGCCGGAATCACCAGTCCGGCCTGGGCGGCCGCGATTGCCAACGCACTGACACTCATCGCCCTGGCCGTCTATCTGCTGCGGACGAAGCATGCACTGGCACCGGATGCCGCGCTGCTGCGTCATCTGCGGCTCAATCGTGCCGTGCTCGGAAACATCCTCGGCATCGGACTGCCGAGCGCGGTCGGCATGGTGGTGATGGCGATTGCCGAGCTGGTGCTGCTCGGGCTCGTCAACGGCTTTGGATCGGATGCCACCGCCGCGTATGGCGCGGTCAACCAGGTGATGGGCTACACGCAGTTCACGGCAATGTCGATTTCGATCGCGGTCTCGATCCTCGGCGCACAGGCCATCGGCGGCGGCGACAGGACGCTGCTCGATGGCATCGTGCGCACCGGCCTCATGTTCAACATCGTCCTGACCGGCGGGCTGGTGGGGCTGATCTATCTGGCGCCGCGGGCCGTGCTCGGCCTCTTCATCACCGACAGTGCCGTACTCGACCTCGCCGGGGGACTGCTTCACATCGCGCTGTGGAGCTCGGTGCCGTTCGGCTTGGCCACCGTGTTTTCCGGAGCCATGCGCGCGGCCGGCGTCGCCTTGACGCCAATGCTGCTCTCGATCTTCGCCATTGTCGCAATCGAGCTGCCGGCCGCGGTGATCCTGAGCCGCACGATCGGCCTGAAAGGTGTGTGGGCCGCCTATCCGATCGTGTTCTGCGCCATGTTCGTTTTGCAGATGGGCTATTACCTCACGGTGTGGCGCAGGCGCGCGATCCAGCGTCTGATCTGACCGGATCATCAAGATATTATGACCATCATTAAACGGTGGACCCGTGGCGCGCGCTGCGCCACAATGGATGAAAAGCCAGATCAAAAGCCAGGTCAGGGAGAACGATTTTGACCCGCACAGCCCCGCAATTCCTGTTCGATTTCGGCAGCCCGAACGCCTATCTCAGTCATCTCGCGATCCCGGCGATCGAGCAGCGCATCGGCGTCAAATTCGAGTACGTGCCGATCCTGCTCGGCGGCATCTTCAAGTCGACCAACAACAAGTCGCCGGCCGAGACGCTCGCCGGCATCAAGAACAAGCGCGAATTCCAGGCGGTCGAGACCGAGCGCTTCGTCAAGCGCTTCAAGGTCCCGCCCTATGTCATGAATCCGTTCTTCCCGGTCAACACGCTGAACCTGATGCGTACCGCGATCGCGGCACAGGCGGAGGGCGTGTTCGAAAAATATGTCGAGGCCGCTTTCCACCACATGTGGCGCGAGCCGAAGAAGATGGACGACCCGGAAGTCGCAGCGAAGGCGCTGGCGTCCTCCGGCCTCGATGCCCAAAAACTGTTCGCCCGCGCCCAGGAGCCCGAGGTCAAGGGCAAGCTGATCAAGAACACCGAGGACGCCGTTGCCCGCGGTGCGTTCGGCTCGCCTACCTTCTTCGTCGGTAACGAGATGTTCTTCGGCAAGGAGCAGCTGCGCGAGGTCGAGGAGATGGTGTCGGGAAAGTGAAGCGCGCGAATGGCGCGTAGCGAATAGCGAGTGGAAATCGCGCCTGCTATTCGCTACTTCCTATTCGCCATCCGCCAAAAATACCTAGTACAAAGCCAAGAATAAGGACGGAGTTCTCTCATGCGTATCCTCGTGGTCGGCGCCGGCGCCATCGGCGGCTATTTTGGTGGCAGGCTGTTACAGGCCGGCCGCGACGTCACCTTCCTGGTCCGGCCGCGGCGCGCCAGCGAGCTCGCAAGCGCCGGCCTCGTCATCAAGAGCCCGAACGGCGACGTGACGCTGAAGAATCCGCCGACCGTTCAGGCCGACGCGCTCAAGGAAAAGTTCGACGTCGTGCTCCTGAGCTGCAAGGCGTTCGACCTCGACGACGCCATCAAGTCGTTCGCGGCCGCCGTCGGCCCTGATACAGCGATCATTCCCATGCTCAACGGCATGAAGCATCTCGACACGCTCGACGAAAAATTCGGCAAGGAGCGCGTGCTCGGCGGCCTCTGCGCCATCGCGGCGACCCTGAACGAGAAGCGCGAAGTGGTGCAGCTCCAGCCGATGCAGTCGCTCAGTTACGGCGAGCGTGACGGCAAGCTCTCGGAGAGGGTCAAGGCGATCGACGAGGCCTTCAAGAGCGGTATCAATGGCGCCGCCGCCAGCCAGAACATCATGCAGGACATGTGGGAGAAGTGGGTGTTCCTGTCTTCGCTCGCCGCAAGCACCAGCCTGATGCGCACCTCCGTCGGCGACATCCTCGCGGCCCCCGGCGGCCGGGACTTTTTGCTCGGCATGCTGGACGAGACCAGCGCGATCGCCACCGCGTCGGGCTACACGCCGGGCGGCCCGTTCTTCGAGCGCGTGAAGGGCAACCTCACCACCGAGGGATCGCCGATGACGGCATCCATGTTCCGCGACATCAAGGCGGGCCTGCCGGTCGAGGCCGATCACGTCATCGGCGACCTCATCGCGCGCGCCGACGCCGCCAAGGTGCCGGTGCCGAAGCTGCGCATCGCGTATACGCATCTGAAGGCGTATGAGAGGCAGCGGGCGGGGTAGCTCCAGGCTCCGCGCTATTTGAAATACGCGAGATAGTGCGAGACGGCGGTGATTTCCTCATCGCTCATGTGATAGGCAACATCGGCCATCGCAGCGCCGCCGCCGCCGACGCGCTGGCTGCTTTTGTAGTCGTGCAACGCCTTGACCAGATATTCCTCGCGCTGGCCCGCGAGCCGCGCAACCGCCTTGGTACCGGCAAAGCTATCCGTGTGGCACGAGGCGCAGCGGCGGCCGACGGCAACTTGCGCGCCTTTTTTCGACAGGTCCGGATCCGCGTCTTCCGCGGCCTTCGGCGGCGTCATTTGCGCGAAATAGGCGCCGAAATTGCGGATGTCTTCGTTGGTGATCTCTTCGGCGATCGGCTGCATCTGGTCGTTCTTGCGCGAGCCGGCGCGGAAGAACACGAGCTGCCACTGGATGAATTGATCGGGCTGGCCAGCCAGCGAGGGGATGTTCTCCGTCTGCGAGATGCCGTTCTCACCGTGACAGCCGGAGCAGACGGCGGCCTTCTCCTGGATCGCGGCATTATCAGCGGCCTGAGCGCGGACGATTGCAAGTGCTGCGAGCGATAGCGTCACAGACAGAATTCCAAACCGAACGACTCGCATGGCTGATTTCTCCGACTGTCATTGCCGGGCTTGACCCGCCTGCTTGGCGTAGGCCCGGCAATCCATCCCGTTTGCAAAGAGGTTTCTCATTTGATGGATGCCCGGATCAAGTCCGGGCATGACGAACGCGTTCCGCTGCAAGCCTGTCACAAACAAAAGAGGCTGCGACCGTCATCCGGTCGCAGCCTCTTGTCATCTTACGCTACTTCTTGCTGTAGCTGATGCGATAGATCGCGCCGGCCCAGTCGTCGGCGACGAGGATCGAGCCGTCCTTGGCGAGGATGATGTCGTTGGGACGGCCGAGATAGCCCTGGTCACCCTCGATCCAACCGGAGGCGAACACCTCCTTCTTGGCGTTCTTGCCGTCGGGGCCGACGATCACGCGCGTAATATTGCCGCCCTGGTACTTGTGACGATTCCAGGAGCCATGCTCGGCGATCAGGATGTTGTTCTTGTACTCGGCGGGGAATTGATCGCCGGTATAGAACTTCATACCGAGCGGAGCGACATGCGCGCCGAGGTTCAGCACGGGCGGCGTGAACTCGGAGCACTTGTGACCCATCGCGAACTTCGTATCCAGCAGGTCGCCCTGGTGGCAGTAGGGATAGCCGAAATGCTCGCCGATCTTCGAGATCATGTTCAGCTTGTCTGAGGGCAGATCGTCGCTGATCCAGTCGCGCGCGTTCTCGGTGAACCAGTATTTGCCGGTGCGCGGATCGACGTCGCCGCCGACCGAGTTACGAACGCCGAGCGCATAGATTTCGGCGTTGCCGGTCTTGGGATCGACGCGGCGGATCTGCGAGACACTGGTCGGGGGCACGCCGACGTTGAAGGGCGGTCCGAACGGCAGGTAGAACCAGCCTTCCTTGTCGACCGCGATGTACTTCCAGCCATGCGCGGCATAGGAGGGCATGTCGTCATAGACGACCTTGCCGTCGCCGAGCTTGTCGAGATTGGCTTCGGCGTTGTCGTAACGGATCAGCTTGTCGACCGCGATGACGTAGAGCGCGCCATCCCTGAAGGCGAGACCGGTGGGCATGTTCAGCCCTTTGAGGATGGTCTTGACCTCTTTCTTTCCGTTGTTGTCCTTGATGGCATAGACGTTGCCGAGGCCGAACGAGCCGACGAACAGCGTGCCCTTGTCACCCCAGGCCATCTGCCGCGCGGCGAGAACGCCGGGCGCATAGACTTCGATCTTGAAGCCGGCCGGCAGCTTGATCTTCTTCATCATCGCGGCGAGCTCGGCCTCCGACGCGCCGGTCGGCGGGCCCGACGGCGGCGCGAGGCCCTTCTGCGCCTCGGTCTCGTCGCCGAGGAACCAGTCATCCGGCGGATGGGTCCAGAACTCCTTGGTGCCGGATTCGTATTTCTTCAGCTGGCGGTTCTTGTCCTGCTGTTGTGCGCTGACTGCGCTTATCCCCGCGAGAAGGGCAACCGCTGCAAGCGCCAGGACGGATTGAAAGACGGATTGATGGAATTTCATCACGTCACTCCCCTAAGGCAGCCGTCAGGGCTGCACGTTATTTTGTTTTGCTAGTCGAGAGGCGAAGTTCGGACTCTGTCAGGACGACAGACGCAAAAAGGTTAGCACATCTGCGGACGGTGAGAAGCGCGTCGGGAGCACTGCAGTCAGACTCAATAGAAAATGAGACTGAATGCCACGAAGATTTGCACGGCGACGATCACGGTCTCGCTGCAACGCGGAATCAAAATGGCGCGTGACTGATTTGCAGGCAGCAGGAAGAGCGGTCGCACAGAATTGCGAAAACAACCCCATGCACAGTAGAACGGCTCACCCCGGTCTGCTCCCGGTGACGCCGGGCAGACATTTGATGCGTCGAGCAAAACGGCAAAGACGGCGATTACGAGGCGACGGGATAGGGTCCGTCGTCGAATACTGTGTCGTGATAGCCTTTCGACCCGATCTCGCGTGCCAGCGTGCTGCGAAAATCCGTGCCCTCGCGCAGGCTGTTCAGGACATGCGCGAAGTCGAATTCGGGCCGCCAGCCCAGCTCGTGCCGCGCACGGTCGTTGACATAGACGCGGTCGATCTCGGGGAATAGCCGCCATCCGCGCGCCGCATAGAGCTGCGCGCAATCCGTGTAGAGCTCGCACACGACACCGGCCGCGTCGCGCGCGAGCGCCGCGAGATGACGGTGTTCGAACGGGCTCGTGGCGGAGATGATGTAACGGGCAAAACCGATCTTCGGCGCACGCTCGACGGCGAGCAGATGGGCGCTCGCCGCATCCGCTATATCCAGCCGTCTATAGAGCAGCTCGTTGGCCTGTGCGTTGTCCAGCGGGTAAGCCGATCGCATCGCCGGATCGTCATCGTCTTCAGGGAAGAAGCGCGAGGTCCTCAAGATCACGACAGGCAGGCCGCGCTCGAGAAAGAACAGCTCGCACAGAGTCTCCGCCATCAGCTTCGTCGTGCCGTAGATGTTCTTCGGCACCGGCGCCAGATCCTCGGTGACCCACACCGCGGCCTGTCCGGCCTCGGGTCGAAGCTGCGAGCCGAATGCGCTGGTGGTGCTGGTGAAGACGAAGCTGCGCACGCCGGCGGCTACGGCCGCCTCGAGCAGATTGAGCGTGCCGGTGACGTTGGTGTCGACGAAATCCTGCTTGCCGTGGGTCGCCACATGCGGCTTGTGCAGCGTTGCCGTGTGAATGACGGCGCTGACGCCCTCCATCTGCCGCCGCACGAAGTCGGAATCGACGATCGAGCTCACGGCATCGGTGAAGGGCGATGGCTTCAGATCGATTCCGCGCGCGGGGAAACTGCGTCCCCGGAGCATACGGAGAACGGCCTCCCCAAGGTGGCCCGCGCTGCCCGTAACCAGAATTGTCATTTGAGACCCAATACAGCCGCCAGCGGCGTGGAAAACCACGGCCCGACCCGGTTTGGCTGGATGCTTTGGGAAAAATTGGAGCGGGCGAAGGGGCTCGAACCCTCGACCCCGACCTTGGCAAGGTCGTGCTCTACCACTGAGCTACACCCGCATCCTGTGTCGGTCGCGTGACGCGCCGGCAACGGCTGTCGTATGCCAAAAGCGGGCGGCGAATGCAACAGCTACCGGCAGCATAGATTCGCAATTGAAGGGCCCATATGGACCCCGAATGCGGCCAAATCGCCCGAAAGCGCCCCGGAACCGGCGAATCGGCCCTGATGGATTGAAATTCGGCCCATTCGGCCCAATCTAGGAGCCGACAACGAAGCATATGACTTGGCGACGTGCTAAAGAGCCGCCATTCCAGACATCAGACGAGGGGATCCCGTGACGATCATCGACCAGGGTAACGGAGCGGCGGGCGCGGCCGCGGCCGATCTGATCAAGGACACCACCACCCAGACCTTCGTGAAGGACGTCATCGAGGAATCGAAGCGCCAGCCGGTGCTGATCGACTTCTGGGCGGAGTGGTGCGGCCCCTGCAAGCAGCTCACGCCCGTGCTGGAAAAGGCGGTCAAGGCGGCCAAGGGCAAGGTCAAGCTGGTCAAGATGAACATCGACCAGCATCCGGCGATCCCTGGCCAGATGGGCATCCAGTCGATCCCGGCCGTGATCGCCTTCGTCAACGGCCAGCCGGCCGACGGCTTCATGGGCGCAGTGCCGGAGAGCCAGGTCAACGCCTTCATTGAAAAGGTGACCAAGGGCGTGACGGCGCCGGGCGAGCCCAATATCGCCGAGATCCTGCAAGAGGCCGAGGCGGTGCTCGCCGAGGGGGACGCCGCCGCCGCCGCGCAGATCTATGCCGAGGTGCTGCAGCACGATTCGACCAACATCGCGGCCCTTGCCGGACTCGCGAAATGCTATGCCGTCTCGGGCGCGATGGAGCAGGCCAAGCAGACGCTGGCGATGGTGCCGGAATCCAAGCGCAACGACCCTGCCGTGAAGGCCGTGCAGACCGCGATCGATCTCGCCGAGCAGGCGGAGCAGCTGGGGCCGGTGGCCGAGCTGGAACAGAAAGTCGCCGCAAACCCGCTCGATCACCAGGCTCGCTTCGACCTTGCGACCGCGCTGAATGCGCAAGGCAACCGGGCGGCGGCCACCGAGCAGTTGCTGGCGATCATCAAGCGCGACCGCAAGTGGAACGACGACGGCGCCCGCAAGCAGCTCGTGCAATTCTTCGAGGCCTGGGGTGGCACGGATGATGCTACCGTCGAGGGACGAAAGCGCTTGTCGACGATCCTGTTTTCGTAAGGGTTATTGTTGGAGCATGATCTTGTCGGAAAGCCGCTTCACACTTTTCCGGATCATGCTCTAGCGAGTCTAGCGGGGTCCAGATGCCGATCAACATCGAATATCGCGGCCCCGCCGACCTGCCGGAGATCGTTCCGGTATTTCCGCTGCCGGGCGCGCTTTTGCTGCCGCGCGGCCAGATGCCGCTCAACATCTTCGAGCCGCGCTACCTTTCGATGGTCGACGATTCCTTGCGCGACGGCCATCGCCTGATCGGCATGATCCAGCCCGACGTCGCGCACTCGCCGAAGAATTCCGACAGGCCGGCGCTGTTCCGCGTCGGCTGCGTCGGCCGCATCACCCAGCTCGCCGAATCCGGCGACGGCCGCTACCTCCTCGAGCTCACCGGCGTCTCGCGCTTCAAGGTGGTCAAGGAGCTCGAAGTGCTGACCGCCTACCGCCAGTGCAAGGTGGACTTCTTCACCTTCCTCGACGACTTCACCGCGCGCATGGGCGAGGACGAGGTCGATCGCGAGGCGCTGCTGACCGTGCTGGCGGATTTCCTGAAGGCCAACAATCTCAAGGTCGACTGGGAAGGCGTCGAGAGCGCGCCCAACGAAGCGCTCGTCAACGCGCTGGCGATGATGTCGCCCTATGGCCCCGCGGAAAAGCAGGCCATGCTGGAGGCGCCGGATTTGAAGACCCGCGCCGAAATCCTGATCGCGGTGACCGAGATGGATCTCGCCAAGAAGCGCACCAGCGGCGATCCGCCATTGCAGTGAGGGGCGCGCTGCCGCGTCACGCTCCGTCATGCCCGGGCATAGCCGTCCGAAGGACGGCGTCGCTTCGCTCGCCGATGACCCGGGCATCCACGTCTGAGAGGCACAAAAGAACGTGGATGGCCGGGACAAGCCCGGCCATGACGAGGAGAGAGCGCCGCCTCAAAAACCCTATTGATGATGGCGGATGCGCTTGCGTCCGGTGAACATCGCGCGGATCAGGTTCTCGCGCTGGAGAAGCCCCATCAGCACGACGCCCAGCACGTGTACCACGGCCAGCACGATGACGGCGTCGGATGCTATCGCGTGGGTATCCTCGACCCACCACAGGCCGAAGAAGGTGACGGTCACCGACATCGCCCCCGTGATGGCCGAGATGGCGATCGCCAGCAGCAGCGCTACCAGCATCAAGGTGCCGGCTGGATTGAGGCCGATATAGCGGCCGGTCATGCCGCGGCGTAGATTCCAGAGATAGTGTGGCGCGACCCGAAGCCGGACGCCGACCATGCGGAAGCGCGAATAGCGGCTTCCCCAAAAACCCCAGACCAGGCGGAAGGCGAGAAGCCCGAGCACCGTATAGCCGACGATGCGGTGAAGGGTATCGTAGACGGTGGGCGTGAACCACGCGGCCAAGATGCTGACCGCGAGGGCCCAGTGCCAGAGGCGTAGCGGGAGGTCCCAGACTGCGACCGTCCGCGAAGCCGTTCGATCCGCGGGGGTCCCGTCGGACGCCCCGCGCGTTTCTGGCACCGCTTCGTCGATCAAGCCGTGACTATCCTCAAGCCTTGCTCAAGCCCTTGCTTGAAACCTTACTTGGCAACCGTCTTCTTCAGGCTAAGATCTTCCGGGCTGTAGAACAGCTCGTAGAGCTTGCCTTCCTTGACGCCGTAGACCTCATAGCACGAGCCTTCGATCTTGGAGCGCCGCACTTCGTAACCCAGCGCCTTGGCCTTGGCTTCGGCTTCGGCGGCCGGCTTCCACGACGCCTTGTCGAGCTTGGTGCAATCCTTGAACCCGTCGGCCATGGCCGCCGAGCTCATACCCATGCCGACCGTCAGTGCAATTGCAACAACACGAATGACCTTCACGAACGTCTCCTCCTCTGTCGTGTGCGCGCGTGGCGCGAAGCGGGAGCGAGGGAAGCAAAGGCGATGATGAAGTCAATCCGGTTTGGACGCGGATGGCTTTAGAGTTATTCTAACGATCCGGAAAAGATCAGTTGGCTCCGTAGGCAGCAGGCATTTGAGCGGCCGCTGCGGCCTTACGCCTCACGGTTTGACGGCCGGCATTCTGGGCGCGGCACCTCAATAGCCGGCAACCGCCATCGCAACGACGGCACTGAGCGCCATCCAGCCGAAATGCCGGCCGCGCGTGGCCCACGCGTTGGCGACAGCCGAGAAACCGAACACACAGACCATGGTGACGACGATCCAGCGGCGCGCCAGCTCCGAGTCCATCCAGGGCGCCGCGATCAGGAGCACACCACCACCGATCCAGGCGACGGTCGAGGCCTGCCAGACCAGGCGAATCAGGGTGCGGAGCCGTTCCGGCTCGATGCGGGCGCGGGCAAAGACCTTGGTCTCGCCGAGAACGCCATGGATGAGGGCTACGGCAATGGCCACGACGCCGGAGCACTGGAGCAAGAGATCACGCATCGGCACAGCTCCCTGAAGCTTCGTCCGTACAGTTGTGTATGGTGAGATAGGCGCTGGCCCGCCGCCTGTCAATACACTAGTGTATGGCCAATTTTCCGGAACCGGTCATGACCGAACAACTCTCCGCCGACGACTGGATCAAGCAGGGCCTGAAGGCGCTGGCCAGGAACGGCTTCACGGCCCTGAAAGCCGATCCGCTCGCAAGGGCCATGGGCGTCTCGCGCGGCAGCTTCTATTGGCACTTCGCCGATCTCGGCGCGTTCCACGCCGCTGTCCTGAAGCGCTGGCGCGAGATCGCGGCCGAACAGATCATCGCCGACGTCGAGGCCGCCGGCGACGAGCCGCTGAAGGCGCTGCTGCGGAGATCCTTTGGCGCCCGGCTCGACCTGGAGCGCGCCGTGCGCAGCTGGGCGGCGTTCGATGCGGCCGCGCAAGGCGCGGTCCGCGCGATCGACCGCCGCAGGATCGACTATATCGAGACGCTGCTTGCGATGCGGGGGCTTGAGCCAGCGAAGGCGCCGGCGCGCGCGCAGATCCTGTACTGGACATTCCTGGGCTTTGCCTTGTCGGGCACGCCGGTGCCGGCGGCACGGCTGCAGGGCCTGCTCGACGAGATCATGCGGATGGTCTCTGCCTAGATTCTTGTTTTGACGCGTTTTCTTTATGCGAACCGGTACCCACTTCGCTCGAAAACGCTCTGTTGGCGCAATGGGCGACCGCGATTTTCTGTGCTAGAGGCAAGCGATCTTCGGAGACCCCAATGAACGCTCCCACCGAACGCCCCGAAACCAGCGTCGATCCCAAATTGCTGGAGATCCTGGTCTGCCCGCTGACCAAGGGTCCGCTGGAGTTCGATTCCGCAAAGCAGGAGCTGATCTCGCGCAGCGCCAAGCTGGCCTACCCGATCCGCGACGGCATCCCGATCATGCTGCCGGAAGAGGCGCGCAAGATCGATTGAGGTTCTTGTAGCCCGGATGGAGCGCAGCGAAATCCGGGACTTCGCGCTGACGATACGGCGGCCCCGGATTGCGCTGCGCTCCATCCGGGCTACGAAGACGCAGCGCGAACTCCTACAACGCCTCGCCCTTCAGCAACCGCGGGATCTCACCGGTCAAACCGGCGGCCTGGCGGATGAAGAGGTTCTTCAGCGGCGGGGCGCGGTCGACGAGGCCGAGGCCGATGTCGCGCACCGTGCGCAGCAGCGTCGACTGGTTGGAGAACAGGAAGTTCAGCGAGTTGGTGGCAAGGCCCATCGCCATGGTGTCGAAGCGGCGCCAGCGCTGGTAACGTTCGAGCACGTCGGCACCGCCGAGATCCATGCCGAGCCGCGCGGCATCGACCACGACTTCGGCCAGTGCTGCGACATCCTTCAGCCCCATGTTGAGGCCCTGGCCCGCGATCGGGTGGATGACATGCGCGGAATCGCCGACCAGCGCGAGACGCTCGGCGATGAAGGAGCGCGCCACGAAATAGGACAGCGGGAACGCGCGCGGCTTGTCGAGCGCCTTGACCTCGCCGAGATGCAGGCCGAACCGGCGCTCGAGCTCGCCGTGGAACTCCTCGTCGCTCAACGCGATGATGCGCGCGGCCTCGCTGCGGCGCTCGGTCCACACCAGCGAGGATCGTTTTCCGGAGAGCGGCAGAATCGCGAAGGGACCCGCCGGCAGGAAGTGCTCCTCGGCGCGGCCGTCGTGATCGCGCTCATGGCCGACGGTGACGACGATGCCGGACTGATCGTACTCCCAGCCATGGGTGACGATACCGGCGCGCTCACGCAGTTTCGACCGCGCGCCATCGGCGGCGACCAGCAGGCTTGCCGCAATCACGCTGCCGTCGCCAAGCGTCACGTCGACGCCTTCCGGGCGCGCGTCATAGGACGCGACCGTCGTGGCGCGGAGATCGATGCCCTCGGCTTCGGCCCGCACCACCAGCGCGTCTATCAAACGGCGGTTCTCGACCATATGCGCAAACGGCTCGCCGGGCGCGACATCGCCGGCAAAGTTCAGAAAAACCGGACGGGTGGCGTCTTCCAGCTTTGAATCGGTGACGACCATGTCGAGGATCGGCTGCGCCTCGCCCCTGACGGCGTCCCAGGCGCCGATGGCCTCGAACAGGCGGCGGCAGGCGGCCACGATCGCGGTCGCGCGCGGGTCGCGGCTCGGACGGGTCGCGAGCGCGGGGTCGGCGACGATGACGGGAATCTCGGGCCCGAGCCCCTGGCGCAACGCCAGGGCCAGCGCGAGGCCGGCAAACGCGCCGCCACCAATGACAATGCTACCCTGTACCGGCATACCAAATTCCTGGCTCACACTTCGGCTTTTCCAGGCCTTGCTAGCAGACTTGAGGTGGGCGAAACAGTGCGGTGAAACAAGGGCGGAACTGCCTCATTCCGTCATTCCGGAGCGCGCACAGGCGCGAACCCGGAATCCAGAGGTTATCGGCTCGTCATTCCGGGGTCATCGCTGTCGCGATGCCCGGGAATGACGAGATCCTTCGAAAGCACCATCATGTCCAAAGGCCTGATCGACCTGATCTCGATTCTCGACCTCGAACAGCTCGAGGTGAATCTGTTCCGCGGCAACAGCCCGAAGACGAGCTGGCAGCGGGTGTTCGGCGGCCAGGTGATCGGGCAGGCGATGGTTGCGGCCTGCCGCACGGTCGAGGGCCGGCTGCCGCATTCGCTGCATTGCTATTTCATCCTGCCGGGCGATCCGCAGATCCCGATCATCTACCAGGTCGAGCGCCTGCGCGACGGCAAGAGCTATTCGACCCGCCGCGTCACCGCGATCCAGCACGGCAACGCGATCTTCTCGATCATGGTGTCGTTCCACACCGATGAGGAGAGCGCGTTCGATCATCAGGACAAGATGCCCGACGTGCCGCCACCGGAGAAGCTGACGGCGGAGGAGGTGGCGAAGCAGCCGATGTTCAAGGAGATGCCGGAGTTCATCCGCCGCTATTACGAGTCCGATCGTCCGATCGAGTTGCGCCCGGTCGAGCTCGGCCGTTATTTCGGCCAGAAGATCGAGGACGGCCGCATTCACGTCTGGATCAGGACCGCGGCGAAGTTGCCGGACGATCCGGCGCTGCACATGTGCGCGCTGGCCTATGCCTCGGATTTTTCGCTGCTCGACGCGATCATGGCGCGCTACGGCCGCACGCTGTTCGACAAGCGCATGATGCCGGCGAGCCTCGACCACGCGATGTGGTTTCACCGCCCGTTCCGCGCCGACGAATGGCTGCTCTACGCGCAGGATTCGCCGAACGCACGAGGCGGCCGCGGCTTGACCCGCGGCTCGATCTTCAAGCCCGACGGCACGCTGGTCGCCTCCGTCGCGCAGGAAGGTTCTGTGCGCGAGCGCAAGTCCTAGAGCCCAGGCGCGAGTTCGTCGCGCCTGGGATTTGCGATCAAGCTCCGAGCGACCCGCGCGGCGCGAGCTCGGTCTGCGACGCGAACCAGTTCATGATCCAGCGATACACCCACGGGATCGGGATGATGAGGCTGGACAGGATCGCGGCGACGATGCCGCGCCAGAGAATGCCGAGACCGCTGCCCTTGAACACGATCTCACGGCGCGTGCCTTCGATGCTGCGGCAGAACCAGCGCATCTGCGCCGCGGCGACCCAGGCCCAGCCGATGATCGTGATGATCGAGATCGCGAACAACAGATTCCAGCCGATATAGGCCCAAGCTGAGCCGGAGAAGCTGAGCCCGAGCGGCTGCTCGTTGGAGGCGAGGTTCGCGACCATCCATTTGATCAGCAGCCAGTAGAGCACGATCTGCGCGATGAACAGCAGATTGCTGAGCAGCGCACTGCCGATGACGCCGATCGCGATCGCCAGGACGATGAAGCCGAAGAACCAGGGCACCAGCGTCATCGCATTGCCGGTGAAGCTGAGATTGGGCCGGCCGGGCACCTTCACGCAGGACACGATCCATTTCGTGTACCAGACGAACACCCACGGCACCGGAATGATGAGGCACATGCCGATCAGCATCACGATGCTGCGCCAGGTGAACTCGAGGATGCCGAAATCGACCGATAGCGCTCCTCCGCTGCCACCGCCACCACCAGCGTAGCCGGCGCCAGCGTAACCACCGGAGCCCATCATCGGCGGACCGCCGGCCGGCATCATCGGGGGCGCACCGCCACCGCCGATCAGGCCGGGAATTTCGGCGGCCTTCTGCCAGCCGGCCATGCCCTCGGACCACACCAGCGTATCCGGGCGCACAACTCCCTGCGCGACCAGGTCGCGGAATTGCCCTTCCGGATAGGGTCCCTGTTGCTTGCCCTCGGATGCGTAGAACCAACTCGCCATGAAGCGTCCCCCTCAAACATACTTTTGTACCGGCCGGGACGCTTCGGTTCACCGCATCCATGCCAAAAACGCATTGTGAAGGATGAACGGATGCCCTGTACAGAGGCGGCGGTTCACATGGCCAAACGTTTTTCCGCTTCAGTCTGCAAGTTTTTTATGCCATTTGCCCGGAAAGATGCCAGATTGACGCTGCGCCGGGGACATACGGCGTGGCGCATCCCCGGGGAATAGGCCTGACCATGAAACTCGTCGTCGCGATCATCAAACCCTTCAAGCTCGATGAAGTCCGCCAGGCGCTGACCGCGATCGGCGTCCACGGCATGACCGTGACCGAGGTGAAAGGCTACGGCCGCCAGAAGGGTCATACCGAGATCTATCGCGGCGCGGAATATGTCGTGAACTTCCTGCCGAAGCTGCGGATCGAGATCGCGGTCGCCTCCGACGTCGCCGACAAGGCGGTCGCCGTGATCACCGCGACGGCGCGCACCGGCCAGATCGGCGACGGCAAGATCTTCGTCACGCCGATCGACCACGCGCTGCGCATCCGCACCGGCGAAACCGACAGCGACGCGCTTTAAGGCTTTTCGTTTTGACGCGTTTTCTTCACGCGAAACGGTATCCACTTCGCTCGAAAACGCTTTGATCCTTCTTCGATCGCACCGGGCAACGACGCCACAGCGTGCGACGCCAATTGATGCCGGGGGGAATGACATGGCGGGATTGTTGCGCCGCGCAGCTGCTATGGCTGCGCCGGCCGGATTTATGTCGATCATTGCCGCGCCTGCGCAGGCCGCGAATTCCGAGATCAACACCGCCGACACCGCCTGGATGATCGTCGCCACCGCGCTGGTGCTGATGATGACGATCCCCGGCTTGGCGCTGTTCTATTCCGGCATGGTGCGCAAGAAGAACGTGCTCGCCACCATGGCGCAGAGCCTCGCCGCGGTGACGATGATCTCGATCCTCTGGGTGGCGTTCGGCTATTCGCTGTGCTTCGTCGGCGACGGGCCGTGGATCGGAACGCTCGACCGCTGGTTCCTCGCGGGCATGACGATGGACAGCGTCAACCCGGCGGCGAAGACGATCCCGGAAGCGCTGTTCATGCTGTACCAGATGACCTTTGCCATCATCACGGTGGCGCTGGTCGCGGGCTCGGTCGCCGACCGGATGCGATTCTCCGCCTATCTGGTGTTCTCGGTCGCCTGGTTCATCTTCGTCTACATTCCGCTGGCGCATTGGGTGTGGGGCGGCGGCTTCCTCGCCAGCATGGGCGTGCTGGATTTCGCCGGCGGCCTCGTCGTGCATCTGTCGGCCGGCACCGCCGGCCTCGTCGCCGCCAAGGTGATGGGCCGCCGCCACGGCTACGGCACCGAAAATCTGTCGCCATTCGATCTGTCGCTCGCGGTGATGGGCACCGGCCTGTTGTGGGTCGGCTGGTTCGGCTTCAACGGCGGCTCGGCGGGCGCGGCCAATTCGCGCGCGGTGCTCGCGATCATCGCGACGCATCTTGCGGCCTGCTCCGGCGCGCTGACCTGGGGCGCGATCGAATGGTCGACCCGGCGCAAGCCTTCGGTGCTCGGCATGATCTCCGGCGCGGTCGCGGGGCTCGGCACGATCACGCCGGCCTCGGGCTTCGTTGCGCCCTGGCATGGCATCGTCATCGGCATCGTCGCCGGCGCGGTCTGCTACTGGGCCTGCACCTGGCTCAAGCACCGCTTCAACTATGACGATTCCCTCGACGTGTTCGGCGTCCACGGCATCGGCGGCCTGACCGGCACGCTGCTGGCCGGTGTGTTCGCGACCAGCGCGATCGGCGGCACCGCCGGCCTGATCGAGGGCCATCCGCAGCAATTGCTGATCCAGCTCTACGGGGTCGCCGTCACCTTCGTCTGGGCGGCCGGCGTGAGTTTCGTCCTGCTCAAGCTGGTCTCCCTGTTCGTGCCCCTGCGCGTATCCCGTGAGCACGAGCTCGAGGGGCTGGATATTTCGCAGCACGGAGAAGCGCTTCAGTAATCGGGGCTTGCGCAACACATAAGTAAATGCTTATGTGTTGGCATGATCGAAGCCGACATCTTCAAGGCACTGGCCGACCCGACGCGCCGAAAAGTCTTTGAGAAGCTCGCCGGCGGAAGCCTGAATGCCAGCGCTTTGCGCGACGGTTTGGAGATCAGCCAGCCGGCGATATCGCAGCATCTTTCGGTGCTGCGCGCGGCAGGCCTCGTGCGCGAACAGCGGCAGGGCCGCTTCGTGAACTACGAAGTCGACCCGGACGGAATCGTGGCCATCGGCACATGGCTTGCGCGCTACCGTGCCTACTGGCCGAAGCGCATGGAAGCACTCGCCGATCTCCTCAAGGACATGGATCAATAAGGACTGGGATCAATGAGCGACGCCGCGAAGCCTGATCGTCCCGACGAAGCCCTGGTACTTGAATATGATTTCGATGCGCCGCCAGCAAAGGTCTGGCGCGCCGTGACCATTCCGGCCTTGCGCGAGCGCTGGTTGCCGGATTGCGACCTTGCAGGCGCCGAGCCTGAATCAACGATCGCAGGCGAAGAGGTGCGCTACCGACTTCGCGATTCAGAGCCGCCGTTTCGCGAGAGCCACGTCATCTTCCGGATCGAGCCGAACGAGGACGGCGGCACACGCTTCCGCATCATCCAGCAAGCCTGCGAAGAGCAAACAAAGCTGCCGCAGCCGGCCAACAGCAATTGCTGCCTGATGCGCGCGGCGGCTTAAACACCAACAAGACTTCGTCACCTGCAAACATGGAGGTCGCCAATGCGCGACATGCTTCAGCTCGTCCCTATGGTCGTCGAACAATCCGCCCGCGGCGAGCGATCCTTCGACATCTATTCGCGACTCCTGCGCGAACGCATCATCTTCCTCAACGGCGAGGTCAATGATGCGATGTCCGGACTGGTGTGCGCGCAATTGTTGTTCCTGGAGGCGGAGAATCCGAACAGGCCGATCAATCTCTACATCAACTCCTATGGCGGCGTGGTCACCTCTGGTCTCGCCATGTACGACACCATGCAGTTCATCAAGGCGCCGGTTCATACGCTGTGCATGGGCACCGCGCGCTCGATGGGCTCGTTCCTGCTGATGGCCGGCGAGCCGGGTCACCGCGCCGCGCTGCCCAATGCGAGCCTTCACGTGCATCAGCCGCTCGGCGGCTTCCAGGGCCAGGCGTCCGACATCCTGATCCATGCCAACGAAATGCAGGAGACCAAGCGGCGCATCACCCGGCTCTACGCGCAGCATTGCGGGCGCACCGACGCGGAGGTGGAACGGACCCTGGACCGCGACCACTTCATGACCGCGCAGCAAGGGGTCGAATGGGGATTGATCGACCGGGTCTTTGCGGAGCGCGAGGCCGCCTGACGATTCAGGCCGGTTTCGCGCATCCAGTGAGCAGGCCGAGGGCCGGTTCGATATTTCGCAGGGCGGCGGGGTCCTTTGTCAGTCCCCTTCTGTAATTAAATACCTTCGTGCTGCCCGACACGTGAGCAGCAATTGTGTCGACAGCCTGTCGTGCCCGCTTTTTGATCAGGCGTGACCACGTTTTGAGCGCGACGTAATAGCGCACTGCACCGCAGCACGCGTCAAACGCGAAAACACCCGTTTTCATAGTCCGTTAGGCAACGCGCCCGATCTGGCACGGCATTTGATTCTAAGGGTGCTGGCTGTGCCCGCGTAGTGAACTTCTCCCTCGTGGCGAACCAGTCGAGAAACGCCCGGCCACGTCCGGACCGGGCCAAGCGGGGATAGGACCCATGAAAATTGTTATGGCGATTATCAAGCCATTCAAGCTGGAAGAAGTCCGTGACGCCCTGACCGCCATCGGCGTTCACGGTCTCACGGTGACGGAAGTCAAGGGATATGGCCGCCAGAAAGGCCATACGGAAATCTATCGCGGTGCCGAATACGCCGTGAGCTTCCTGCCCAAGATCAAGATCGAGGTCGCTGTCGCCTCCGACCAGGTCGACAAGACCATCGACGCCATCACGTCCGCCGCGAAAACCGGGCAGATCGGCGACGGCAAGATCTTCGTCATCAACCTCGACCATGCGGTTCGCATCCGCACCGGCGAGGCCGATGCCGCGGCCCTTTGATTTCGCGCTCAACCTTTACCAATCAGGAGTGAATAAAATGACGTTTAAGCGTCCCTATGGCGCGGGATTGGCGGCTCTCGCAGTCGGCATGTTCGCTGCGACCGCGGCCTATGCCGAGCCAACGGTCAACAAGGGAGACAACGCCTGGATGCTGACATCGACAGTGCTCGTGCTGTTGATGACGATCCCCGGCCTCGCGCTGTTCTACGGCGGTCTCGTCCGTTCCAAGAACATGCTCTCCGTGCTGATGCAGGTGTTCTACACCGTCTGCGTCGTCACCGTAATCTGGGCCGTGTACGGCTACAGCCTCACCTTCACCGGCGGCTCCGACTTCATCGGCGGCTTCTCCAAGGCCTTCATGATGGGCGTCACCACCGACTCGAAGGCCGCGACCTTCTCGGTCGACGCCAACATCTCGGAGCTCATCTATATGTGCTTCCAGATGACCTTCGCGGCGATCACGCCGGCCCTCATCGTCGGCGCCTTCGCCGAGCGCATGAAGTTCGCGGCCATCGCGCTCTTCATCCCGCTCTGGGTCACGCTGATCTACTTCCCGATCGCGCACATGGTCTGGTACTGGCCCGGCCCGGACATGATCCAGGACGCTGCCAAGGCACTCGCTGCTGCCACTGATGCGGCTGCGAAGACCGCGGCGCAGGCCAAGCTCGACGAGATCAACGCCGACGCCGGCTGGATCTTCAAGAAGGGCGCGATCGACTTCGCTGGCGGCACCGTGGTGCACATCAACGCCGGCATTGCAGGTCTCGTCGGCGCTCTGCTGATCGGCAAGCGCGTCGGCTACGGCAAGGAGCTGATGGCTCCGCACTCGCTGACCATGTCGATGATCGGCGCCTCGCTGCTCTGGGTCGGCTGGTTCGGCTTCAACGCCGGCTCCAACCTCGAAGCCAACGGCGGCGCTGCCCTCGCCATGACCAACTCCTTCGTCGCTACCGCAGCCGCCGCGCTGTCGTGGATGTTCGCGGAGTGGATCGTGAAGGGTCACCCGTCGGTGCTCGGCGTCATCTCCGGCGCTGTCGCGGGCCTCGTGGCCGTCACGCCTGCCGCCGGCTTCGCCGGCGTGATGGGTGCGATCGTCCTCGGCCTCGTGGTCGGCGTGGTCTGCCTGTTCTTCTGCACCGTCGTGAAGAACGCGCTCGGCTACGATGACAGCCTCGATGTGTTCGGCGTGCACTGCGTCGGCGGCATCGTCGGCGCCCTCGGCACCGGCATCCTCGTCAATCCGGCGCTGGGTGGTGCGGGCATCATCGACTACACCGCGATCCCGCCGAAGGTTGCCGATTACGACTTCGCGGCGCAGATGGTCTCCCAGCTCTGGGGCGTCTGCACCACGCTGGTGTGGTCGGGCATCGGTTCGGCGATCCTCTACAAGGTCGTCGATGTGATCGTTGGCCTCCGCGCCAATGTCGAGACCGAGCGTGAAGGCCTCGACATCACCGAGCACACCGAGCGCGCCTACAACATGTAACTCTTCTCCCGGGCGCGGCCTCCGCGGGGGCCGTGCCCACAACTACGGTTTGGGGCACATACCCGGCAATGTCCCGACCGTTGAGGGGCTCCAGCGCAAGCTGGAGCCCCTTTCTTTTTGGCGCGCCGCATCGTCGCAGCGGCCACGCCTGCACCAAGCCCAAATTGCATTGTCCCGAAACTGGTGAATATCATGCTCCCGTCCGGAGCACGGTCTCATGAGCCTGTTGCGTTTCGTGGCTTTGTGTTTGCTGTCGCTTGCCCTGTCTGCCCTCGACGCCAAGGCCGACAAGCGCGTTGCGCTGGTGATTGGCAACGGCGCCTACCGGAACGTTCCCACGCTCGCCAATCCGACCAATGATGCGGCCGACATCGGCGCGGCGCTGAAGCGATCGGGATTCGAGCCCTTGGTCGCGACCGATCTCGATCAGGCCGCCATGCAGGACACCGTTCTTCGCTTTGCGCGCGAGGCCCGCGGCGCCGACGTCGCCCTGTTCTATTACAGCGGACACGCGCTGCAATTCGCAGGCGTCAACTATCTGGTGCCCGTCGATGCCGTCGTGCGCGACGAGGTTGATCTGCGGCGCCTGGTGCGCGCCGACGAGATCCTGGCGGATTTGCAGCAGGCCAAGAACCTGCGCATCCTCGTGCTCGACGCCTGCCGCGACAATCCCTTCGCGGACGAGCTCCGGCGAAACATCGGGCAGGGGCGCGGCGTAACCGTCAGCCGCGGGCTGGCCAAGATGGAGAGCCCGGAGGGCACCATCATCTCCTATGCGACCCAGGCCGGTCGCACGGCCGACGACGGCAACGGCCGCAACAGTCCCTATACCAGCTCGTTCCTGGAGCACATCAGCGACAGGGACAACATCAATACAGTGTTCCAGACCATCGGCGCCGGCGTCTACAAGCGCACCAAGGGATCACAGGTCCCGGAGCTGTCGTTGTCGTTCTTCGGCGAGTTTTACCTCAATGGCAAAGCCGAACCCGCGGCGCTGACACCATCTTCACCTCGGACTGACCCTTGCGCAGAGGCCGCCGACCATTGGCGCGGTGCGGACGCGCTCGGGACCATCACGGCCTTCAAGGATCATCTGCTTCGCTTCCCGTCCTGCGCCTTTGCAGACCTGGCGAAATACCGCATCGAGCTGCTGTCGAAATCCATCGACAGCGCAAAGCGCCCGACGACTTTCGACGGAACCTGGATCGCCAACGAAAGCTGCGAGAGCAAACCGCCTTTTCCGGAAGCCCATCGCCAATATGTCTTTCGCATCAAGGAAGGAGTGCTGCACACGGTGCTCGGGGACGAGGGCAAGCCCGGCTCTGTGAGTTATGACGGCAAGATCGAAGCGGACGGCAACAGCACCATCTCCGTCAACGGTATCATTGGCGACAAGGATCCGCTGAATCGCGCCGCGGGCTCGTCCTATCGATACAAGATCGTGCTCGAACTGAAGGCTTCCAAAGGGGCTGGGGTCCGCACGGAAACCTATTGGCCGTGTCGCTACGACTTTTCAAAGGTATCAGCGCCAAGCGGAGAATCCGAGCGGAGGCAGCCCGACCCGAAGCGCGCCGCAAAGCGCAATGACAATGCGGCTGCTGCGCCTCCCGATCGGCGCGACGGCGGACAGGCCGCGCCGGGCGGCAATGGGATGAGCTGCTCCACGATGCGCAGAAATTGCGCGGTGGCTTGCGTCAGTTTTGGCGGCCAGCCCAATTGTGGCTCAACCTTCTGCGTGCGGCAGGAAGCGGAATGCATGAGCAGCGGATGCTGGAGAAGTCGAGCTTTCAACGGCTGCGGCATCGCCAAGCGATAGGCGCAAGGCATTCTCCGCAGCCTTCCCATCGAGAACGCCATGTTCTTTTTGACCGTTGCGCAAAAGAAATAGATTGCCATTTCAGATTACCGGCGCAGAAATATCGACCACAACGAAAAACAAATCGGGAGGTCGTCATGCGTTTGGAAGGCGGATGCTATTGCGGCGAAGTGCGCTACGTGGCCGAAGGCGATCCGATGATGCAGGCCCAGTGTCATTGCCGCGAGTGCCAGTACATCTCGGGCGGCGCGCCCAACACCTTCATCGCAATGCCGGTGGCCGGCTTCAGCTACATCACCGGGCAGCCCAAGCAGTTCACGCGCAAGGATCTCGAGCGCGCCGTCACGCGCGAATTCTGCGCCGAATGCGGCACCCATCTGGTGACCAAGGTTCCGGGCCTGCCCGCGGCGATCCTGAAGGTCGGCACCCTGGACGAACCAAAGCAGTTCCATCCGCAGATGGCGATCTACACCTGCGACAAGCAGGAGTTCCATGCGATCCCCGCGGGCATGGCGACGTTCGAGAAGCTGCCGGGGCACTAGGCGCGCCCCTATCCGGAAACTCGCCATGCCCGGGCTTGCCCCGCCTGCGCGGCCGAAGCCCGCTTCGGCGAGGCGAAGGCCCGGGCATGAACGTTCCTGGGGCGTGGTAGGAAGGCCGCGGATGGCCGGGACAGGCCCGGCCATAACGGGACCCGGGCCCGCCATGCGTCCGCTGTATCCGGTGTCATTATTCCCTCTCCGAACGGGCCGGACCTCAAATCCAGGTCACGGAAATGACTCTTGATGGCGCGGAAAGCCGATGGTTAATCGCGTCTTAACCTCGCCCTATCTATGGTGAAGTGAACCGCTTCCCGCCGGCGCCTTGGTGCGACCGGCTGTTCCAAGAGTGCTGGCGTCCAGAATGGCTATAACCGCTTCATCCCGTGCGCCGCAGGACAGTGGAAGCTCCGATAGCGAACGCTCGCCCTTCGTCCGGCTGAACGAGCTGCTGGCACCCCATCAGCCGGGTAAGCCCTTGATTACGCTTGCAGTCGGCGAGCCCCAGCATCCCGTGCCTGACTTCGTCGGCCCGGTGCTGGCCAAGCACATCGCCGATTTCGGCCGTTACCCCGCGAACAAGGGCACCGACCCGTTCCGCACGGCAGCGAGCGCCTGGCTGTCGTCGCGCTTCAAGCTGCCGCGGCCGCTCGACCCCGAGAACGAGATTCTCGTCCTCAATGGCAGCCGCGAGGGGCTGTTCCTTGCCGCGATCGCGGCCGCGCGCTATGTCGGCCCGCGCCCCGGCAAGCCCGCCATCCTGATGCCGAACCCGTTCTATCCGGTCTATGGCGCCGGCGCCCGCGCCGCGGCCTGCGAGCCGGTCTACCTGCCGACCACCGTGGAAAACGGCTTTCTGCCCGATCTCGATGCCATCGACGAAGCGACGCTGGCGCGCACGGTGGCGTTCTATCTGGCCTCGCCGGCCAATCCGCAGGGCTCGGTCGCCAAGCCCGACTATTTCAGGCGGTTGAAGCAGCTCGCCGACCGCTACGGCTTCGTGATCCTCAGCGACGAGTGCTATTCCGAGATCTACACCCGCGAGGCCCCGGGGAGCGCGCTCGAATGCGCCGGCCCTGATTTCACCCGCGTGGTTGCGTTCCAGTCGCTGTCGAAACGCTCCAACCTGCCGGGCCTGCGCGTCGGTTTCGCCGCCGGCGACAAGCGATTCATCGGCATGTTCCTCGAGCTGCGCAACATCGCGGCGCCGCAGGTGCCGGTGCCGCTCCAGAATGTCGCGACCGTTGCCTACGGCGACGAGGCGCATGTCGAGGAGAACCGCAGGCTCTACCGGATCAAGTTCGATCTCGCCGACCAGATCATCGGCGATCGTTACGGCTATCGCCGGCCTGACGCCGGCTTCTGCGTCTGGCTCAACACGTCCGCGCTCGGCGACGACGTGTCGATCACGCTCAGGCTCTTCAAGGAAGCAGGCGTACGCGTGGTGCCCGGCAGCTATCTGGCGCGGCTCCAGCCCGACGGCTTCAATCCGGGCGCAGGTTTCATTCGCCTTGCGCTGGTGCAGGATGGCGAGACCACGGCGCAGGCGCTGCACCGCCTGGTCGAGACTCTGGGTTAGGCGGGGCCCATGAGCATGTCGGCAATCGAACGTGTCATTCCACTGGTCGGCCATCTGCCACCGTCGATCCGCGAGGGGCTGGCGCGGCGTATGCGCGAGCTCACCGGTTTCGGCCTGATTGCATTGTCCGGCGTCGCCTCGGCCGCGCTGATGACCTGGTCGGTGCAGGATCCAAGCCTCAGCCACGCGACCTCACGGCCGATCCGCAACATTCTCGGCTATGCCGGCGCGATCGGCGCCGACCTTGCGATGCAGATCCTCGGGCTCGGCGCGATCATGCTGGTCCTGACGGTCGCGGTCTGGGGCTGGCGCATGATGACCCATCGCCCGTTCGACCGCGAGGCGCTGCGGCTCGGTTCCTGGATTCTCTGCACCGTGATCGCTGCGGGCTTTGCCAGCTGCTGGCCGCATGGCGGCGCCTGGCCGCTGCCGACCGGCCTCGGCGGCGTGGTCGGCGATGCGCTCGTACGCGCGCCCGCGGTGATTTTCGGACCGGCGGGCACGATCTATCGCATGGTGCTGGGCACGATCCTGTTCGCCGCGATGGGCGCGACCTTCCTGATCGCCTGCGGCCTCGGCGCGCGCGCGCACGACGACGAGTTCGCGGAGATCGAGGACGACGACAAGCCGCTCGACGAAGACGAGGAGAGCGATCGCGGCTCGGTGTCGCTGGGGTGGCTGTTCCACGCATTGATGAGCACGAAGGCGCGGCTGATCTGGCTGCTCGGCACCGCTTACCGCTCGCTGGTCTCGAGCGGACCGAAGACCAAAGCCGTTGCGTTCAGCCGCCAGGAGCCGAATCTCGGCGCCGGCCGCGCCGCGCCGTCGATCTCGCCGCAGTCCGAAGACGAAATTGACGAGGACGAGCACGAAGAAGAGGAAGACGAGGAGGAGGAGGAAGAGGAGGAGCCGGCCGCGCGCGCCCCGCGCAAGAAGGCTGCACCAAAGGCCGCTTCCAAGAAATCCTCCGACAAGTTCGAGCTTCCGTCCGTGTCCGTGCTGGCCGCGCCCAAGGCGGGCGATCGCCAGCCGCTCAGCAAGGCTGAGCTGGAAGCCAATTCGCGTTCGCTCGAAGGCGTGCTGCAGGATTTCGGCGTGCGCGGCGAGATCGTGAAAGCCAATCCGGGTCCCGTGGTCACACTGTACGAGCTGGAGCCGGCGCCCGGCATCAAGTCATCGCGCGTGATCGGTCTCGCCGACGATATCGCCCGTTCGATGAGCGCGCTGTCGGCACGCGTCGCCGTCGTACCCGGCCGTAACGCCATCGGCATCGAGCTACCGAATGCGCATCGCGAAAAGGTCTATCTGCGCGAGCTGCTGGTCGCCAAGGAGACTGTCGATTCGGTTGCGAAGCTGCCGCTCTGCCTCGGCAAGACCATCGGCGGCGACCCCGTGATCATCGACCTCGCGCGCACGCCGCACATGCTGATCGCCGGCACCACCGGGTCCGGCAAGTCGGTCGCCATCAACACCATGATCCTCAGCCTGGTCTACCGGCTGCGCCCGGACCAGTGCCGCCTGATCATGGTCGATCCGAAGATGCTCGAACTCTCCGTCTATGACGGCATTCCCCATCTGCTCACGCCCGTCGTGACCGACCCGAAGAAGGCGGTGGTCGCGCTGAAATGGGCCGTGCGCGAGATGGAAGAGCGCTACAAGAACATGGCCAAGCTCGGTGTGCGCAACATCGACGGCTACAATACGCGCCTGCTCGAATTGAAAGCCAAGGGCGAGGAACCGACGCGCACTGTGCACACCGGCTTCGACAAGGAAACCGGCAAGGCGATCTACGAGGAAGAGAAGCTCTCGCTCGACCCGCTGCCCTACATCGTCATCATCGTCGACGAAATGGCCGACCTGATGATGGTCGCCGGCAAGGACATCGAAGGCGCGGTGCAGCGCCTCGCGCAGATGGCGCGCGCCGCCGGCCTGCATGTGATCCTGGCGACGCAGCGCCCGTCGGTCGACGTCATCACCGGCACCATCAAGGCGAACTTCCCGACCCGCATCGCCTTCCAGGTGACGTCCAAGATCGACAGCCGCACCATCCTGGGCGAGATGGGCGCCGAGCAGCTGCTCGGGCAGGGCGACATGCTCTACATGGCGGGCGGCGGCCGCATCAGCCGCGTGCACGGACCTTTCGCATCGGACGAGGAAGTCGAGAAGGTGGTGCGGCACCTCAAGACGCAGGGCCAGCCCGAATACCTCGAGGCCGTCACGGCCGAAGAGCCGACCGAGGACGAGGACGGTGGCGCCGTGTTCGACGCCAGCGGCATGGGCGCGGATGGCGGCGGCGATCTCTTCCAACAGGCCGTGGCCATCGTCAAACGCGACCGCAAGGCCTCGACCAGCTACATCCAGCGCCGGCTCCAGATCGGCTATAACCGTGCCGCGTCCTTGATGGAGCGCATGGAACTGGAAGGCATCGTCGGACCCGCCAACCACGCCGGAAAGCGCGAGATTCTGGTCGAGGAAGAAGACAGCCACATGTGAGGCGAGCCGCCTCTGAACATAATTTCACGCAAAATCGATATCTGCAGTAGCGAAATCACGCTAAAAGGGCGCCCAGCCACACAGGACGACGCGTTGATCAGACATCCGGACATTCGATTCGCTGCCACCATCGCTGCGCGAAGCGCGCGTATGGCCGGTGTGCTTCTCGTCACCGCCGCGATGGTGACCGCGGCGTCGTTCGCGCAGAGCGTGCCTGTGCCGAAGCCCGCGCCGAAGGGCCGCGATGGCGGAGGCCCCGCTGTCACCGGCGCGACCCAGACGCCGCCGAACCCGGTCATCCCGGATCCGCGCCGCAACGTGCCGACCAGCATCTTCCAGACCTTCGACGCCAACCAGAAGGCGCAGGCGGCCAAGGTCAGCGCCTATCTGTCCTCGCTGTCGACGCTGGTTGGAAATTTCGTCCAGGTCGGCCCCGACGGCAGCAAGACGCAGGGCGACTTCTACATCCAGAAGCCCGGCAAGGTGCGCTTCGAATATGACGCGCCGAGCCCGATCGACATCGTCGCCGACGGATCCTCGCTGGTGGTGCGCGACCGCAAGCTCGCGACCCAGGACGTCTATCCGCTGTCGCAGACGCCGCTGCGCTTCCTGCTGTCCGATCGCATCGACCTGATGAAGGACACCAATGTCGTCAACGTCTCGGCTGATGACGTCTTCGTCAGCGTCACCATCGAGGAGAAGCAGGCGCTGGTCGGCACCAGCCGCCTCCTGCTGATGTTCGGCGCCAAGGACGGCCAGTTGAAGCAGTGGACCGTCACCGACCCGCAGGGCTACGACACCACGATCGCGGTCTACAATCTCGATGCGGGCAAGAAGCTCGATCCTGCCATGTTCAAGATCGATTTCACCAATTACGGCCCATCGCCGGGTTGAAAGCTCTACTGCCGTAGGGTGGGCAAAGGCGCATTAGCGCCGTGCCCACCATCTCTCCCTGCGGCAGGCATTGGTGGGCGCGCTTCGCTTTGCCCACCCTACGAGGGCTCCCTACGAACCTTGCACCCAAACCCGAAAAGACGTGGGCACGGCGCTTTGCGCCTTTGCCCACCCTACGAGAGCTTGCTAAGACGCATCCCTCATGCGTCTTTCCCTGACAACCTGGAACATCAATTCGGTGCGGCTGCGCATCGACCTGGTCGCGAAGTTTCTCAAGAGCGCGCGGCCGGACGTGCTGTGCCTCCAGGAAACCAAGTGCATCGACGATGCCTTTCCGCTGAAGCGTTTCAAGCGGCTCGGCTATGAGCATGTCGCGCTGAACGGGCAGAAGGGCTATCACGGCGTCGCCATCGTCTCGAGGATCCCGTTCGACTCGAAAAACATCCGCACCTTCTGCGACAAGGTGGATTCGCGCCACATCTCGGTCTCGTTCGGCGAGAAAGCCAGCATCGCAAAGCCGTTGGTGCTGCATAATTTCTACGTGCCCGCCGGCGGCGACATTCCCGATCCCGCGCTGAACGAGAAATTCGACCACAAGCTTCGCTTCCTCGACGAGATGAAGGCCTGCGAGCCGCTGCATCCGCGCGGGGAGGATCGCCACATCCTGGTCGGCGATCTCAACGTCGCGCCGCACGAGAACGACGTGTGGTCGCACAAGCAGCTTCTGAAAGTGGTTTCGCATACACCTGTGGAGACCGAGAAGCTGCAAGCCGCGCTGGCAGCCGGTGAGTGGGTCGACGTCGCGCGCGAGCGTTTTCCGATGTCGGAGAAGGTCTATACGTGGTGGAGCTATCGCTCCGCCGACTGGACCGTCGGTGATCGCGGCCGCAGGCTCGACCACATCTGGGTCTCGCGCGCATTGAAGGACGCGGTCAGCGATTTCAAGATCCTGCGCGACGCGCGGAGCTGGGAGCGCCCGTCGGACCACGTGCCGGTGACGGTGACGCTGGAGGTTTGACGGCGCCGTCCGGGCTACGACGACGTCAGCTTCGCGCCCGCCATCAGGATATCGCTCGCGATCTGGCTGGAGCGCACCGCGAATTCGTCGCGGAGGCGAACGGCGGCCGCCGGGTCACTCTCGAGCACGCGTTGAAACAAGCTGCGCGCGACGCGGATGACGGAGGCGTGCTCCAGCGCGACCGCGCTCGACGGGCGCTTCATCGGCACCACCAGCGCGAGCTCGCCGATCAGCGCGCCGGGACCTGCGATCATCTCCGCGCCGGCGCCGTCGTCGACCCGAAAGGCGCCGCGTTGAACCACGTATCCGGCATCGGCTTCGTCGCCGAGATTGAACAGGACGTCGCCGCGGACGAAATTACGCTGCTCGGAGCCGATCGCCAGCATGCGCAACGACGCCTCTCCCAACAAGCGCAGTGTCGGGACACGCTCGAGAAGCGCTACGTCGTCGTCGATTGACATTCAGGTCCGGGGCTCAAAGGGCATGCGATCTAAAACGATTCGCACGCCCCTAAAGCGTATCACGGCACCAGCTTGTAGCCACCGGCTTCCGTGACCAGGATCTCCGGATTGGCGGCGTCCTTCTCGATCTTCTGGCGGAGGCGGTAGATGTGGGTTTCGAGCGTGTGGGTGGTGACGCCGGAATTATAGCCCCAGACCTCCTGGAGCAGGGTCTCACGCGAGACCGGCATCTGGCCGGCCCGGTAGAGGAAGCGGAGGATGGCGGTTTCCTTCTCGGTGAGCCGGACCTTGCGGGCATTGGCCGCGGTCAGCATCTTCGAGCCCGGGCGGAAGGAGTAGGGGCCGACCGAGAACACCGCGTCCTCGCTCGCCTCGTGCTGGCGGAGCTGGGCGCGGATGCGGGCCAGCAGCACGGCGAAACGGAAGGGTTTTGCGACGTAGTCGTTGGCGCCGGATTCCAGCCCCAAAATCGTGTCGGAATCGGTGTCATGCCCGGTGAGCATGATGATCGGAGCCTTGAAGCCGCCCTTGCGCAAGGAACGAACCACCTCGCGGCCATCGGTGTCGGGCAGGCCGACATCCATCAGGACCAGATCGGGGGCATTGGCCTTCGCGGCGCTTGCGCCCTTGGCGCCGGTATCGACGGCGGAGGCCTCAAATTCTTCGTGCAGCGATAATTGCTCCACCAACGTATCGCGCAGATCGGTATCGTCATCCACGATGAGGATCTTGCGGGCATTGGCCATAGGGGGTCATCCTTTTGGAGTCCGGCTCGGCGCGCATGCATGCTGCACCCAGCCGCGAGGGAAAGTTAGGGGGGTCGCCGTTATTATTGTTGTTCGTGTTGAAGTAGTGGGCTGTTACCGATTCACAAGCCAGAAGCACTCTAACTCAAAATCTCAGGCCGTTTTGATGAATGTCCTGTAATGAATTCGACATCGCACGTTCACATGAAAAACAAAGCGGATTCAGTTAGTTACCCAAATAATCGAAGCTCCGGACCGCTTCAAGCGATCCGCGTTAAACCTGCTGCCGGGAATCCGCGCCGGGGCTGGCTGACGGCCGGCGCGCTGACGATCCCGGTGGCGCTGGGGCGGGGCGGAATCCTGGCAAACAAGCGCGAGGGCGATGGCGGCACCCCGCGGGGCAGCTTCCGTCCCAGGCAATTATGGTGGCGGAGCGACCGCCACAGCCGTCCGCGGACCTTTCTTCCGGCCCGGACCATCGGCGACACGGACGCCTGGTGCGAGGACGCCGGAGATCGCCACTACAATCAGGCGATCCGGCTCGGACCGGAGCAGGGCGGTGACCGTCTCAAGCGGACCGACCATCTCTATGACTTCATCATCGAAATCGACCACAACACCAGACCGCGCATCGCCCGCCGCGGCAGTGCGGTGTTTTTGCATCTGGCGCGCGACAATTTCGGGCCGACCGCAGGCTGCGTCTCGATGACCAAAGCGGCGATGCTGCAATTGCTGCGGCGACTGGGACCAAGAACAAGAATCATCATCGGGTGAGGGCACATGCTCGACAAGGATCAGATCGCCGCCGCATCGCAGGTCCTGGTCAAACATTGGCGCGACGGCACCAAGTTTGACGCGCTGGAGCCGCGGTTGCGGCCGCAGAGCCGCGCTGATGGCTATGCCATCCAGGCCGTCCTCGAAAACCAATCGCTTGGAAAGCTGTTCGGTTGGAAGATCGCGGCGACAAGCGAGGCCGGACAGAAGCACATCAACGTCGCGGGCCCGCTGGCCGGCCGCATCATGAGCGACACCGTGATCGCCGACGGCGGCACCGCGTCGATGAAGGGCAACGAGATGCGCGTCGGCGAGCCGGAGTTCGCCTTCGTCATGGGCCGCGATCTGCCGCCGCGCGCGACGCCGTACAGTGTCGACGACGTGCTCGCCGCCGTCGACACCTTGCATCCCGCGATCGAGATTCCCGATTCGCGCTTTAGCGATTTCGCCAGCGCCGGCGAGGCGCAGCTGATCGCCGACAATGCCTGCGCACATCTGTTCGTGCTGGGCGCAGCGACGAGTGCGAACTGGCGCGCCATGGATCTCGTCGAGGAGCGGCCGCAGATCACGCTGCGCGGCCAGCGCTATCTCGGCCACGGCAAGAACGTGCTCGGCGACCCCCGTGTTGCCCTGGCCTGGCTCGCCAACGAGCTGCGCGGGCTCGGCATCACCTTGCGGGCAGGGGAGGTGGTGACGACAGGCACGTGCCATCCGCCGCTGCCGATCCAGGCCGGCGATCATTTCGCGGTGGATTTTGGTGTGCTGGGGCAGGTGTCGGTGGGGTTTGCGTAACCACCGCCGTCATTGCGAGCGCTGCCGGCGTCACCGGTGCCCGAAGATCGCGCTCCCGACGCGCACATGGGTGGCGCCGAGCATGATCGCGGTGGCGAAGTCCGCGCTCATGCCCATCGAGAGATTCTTCAATCCATTGCGCGCTGCGATCTTGGCGGTCAGCGCGAAATGCGCCGCCGGCGGCTCGTCGACCGGCGGGATGCACATCAGGCCGGAGATCGTCAGCCCATAGCTGTCGCGGCAGCTCGCGATGAAGGCATCGGCCTCGCCGGGAGCGATGCCGGCCTTCTGCGGCTCCTCGCCGATGTTGATCTGGACGAACAGCTCCGGGTGCCTGTTCTGGGATTCGATTTCCTTGGCTAACGCCTGGCAAATGCTCGGGCGGTCGACCGAATGGATGGCATCGAACAGCGCCACCGCCTCCTTCGCCTTGTTGGACTGCAGCGGCCCGATCAGATGCAGCGCGATGCCGGAATAAGCGGACGTTAACGCCGGCCACTTGCCCTTGGCCTCCTGCACCCGATTTTCGCCGAATACGCGCTGTCCGGCGTCGATGACCGGGATAATTGCATCCGCGGCGAAGGTCTTGGACACCGCGATCAGCGTCACGGAGGCACGATCGCGCCGCGCTTCCTTGCAGGCGCGGACAATTTCGGCTTCGACCGCAGCGAGCGCGTTTGGTGAATGGCCGGTTACCGGCGCGGCGTTGGTTTCGGTCATGACGTCGGTTCGGACTGGATTGTTGCGGAGCTAGTTCTAATTTTACCGAGTTCAAGAAAGAGTTTTTGAACCCTTCGCTTTACCTTGGCCGATGGGGTGGGCAGCGAAGATGGCAAACGTCAGTTTCAACCGCAAACGAGTGAAACTCAAGCAGGTTCTCGGAATCCGGGCACGGCTTGCGTTGCTCGCGGTGATTCTGGTGACGCCTTTGATGTTCGAGCGCATCCGTTCGCTCGAGGACACGCGCGCGCGGCAGATCGCGCAGGCCGCGACCGAATTCACCACCATTGCAAGACACAGCGCCGATGCGCAGCGCGAAGTGATCTCGTCGGTCGAAACCATCCTGAAATCTGAAGCCTTCATCCGCGCCTCCGCCGGCGGCATCAGCAAGAGCTGCGACGTGCTGCGCGCGAGCCTGCCGTCGAACCTTCCCTGGATCCGCACGCTGTTGATCGCCGGCCAGGACGGACGCATCCAGTGCGCCACCAACAACATGTATGTCGGCCTCGACCTCAGCGACCGGCCATACTTCCAGCAGGCGCAGGAAACCGGCCGCTTCGTGCTGAGCGACTTCATCCTGTCGCGGCCCGTGCCGTCGCCGACCGTCATGGCGGTTTATCCAGTGTCGGCCTTCAGCGGCGTGGCGGATGCCGTCGTGCTCGCCACCGTCAACCTCGACTGGATGTCGAAGGTCATGAGCAATCTCGGCGGCCGCGCCGGCATCACTGCCGTGCTGGTCGACAGCGCCGGCACCGTGCTCGCCGCGCCGGCTGACCAGCACAGCGCAATCGGCCGTCCGCTCGACAACATGCCGCTGATGTCGGCGATCGCCGACAGGGCGCTGCGTTCGGACCAGGACGAGGGCTCACTCTCTTTCCTCGCCGCCGACGGCTCCCGCCGCGCGGTGAGCTATATCCGCATCGCCGGCACCAATGCCCGCCTGATTGCCAGCATCGACGAGGACAAGGTGTCCGCGGCGGTCAGCCGCGACATCCGCACCGCCTATCTCCAGCTCGCGTTCGTCGTCCTGTTCGTCCTGCTCGGCGCGCTGATCGCTGCCGAGAAGCTCGTGATCAAGCCGATCGAGATGCTGGCCGACATGGCCAAACGCCTCGGCGAGGGCGACCTCTCGGCCCGCGCCGCGCGCAACCGTCTGCCGGCCGAGTTCGTGCCGCTGGCCCGCGCCTTCAACGCGATGGCCGCGCAGCTCAGCCAGCGCGAGCGCGAGCTGATCGCGAGCAACGACCGCCTCACCGTGATGGCCTCGATCGACATGCTGTCGGGGCTGGCCAATCGCCGCGGCTTCCAGAGCCGGCTCGACTTCGAATGGATGCGCGCGCAGCAATATGACAGCGAGCTTGCGCTGCTGATGATCGACGTCGATCACTTCAAGCTGTTCAACGACACCTATGGCCATCTCGAAGGCGATTCCTGCTTGACCCGGCTCGGCGAATCCTTGTCCGGCATCGCCGCCGACACGATGGGCTTTGCGGCCCGCTATGGCGGCGAGGAATTCTGCCTGCTGCTGCCGAACACCGACGTGAACCGCGCCGTCGAGATCGGCGAGCAGGTGCGCGCGGCCGTGCTGAAGCTGTGCCTGCCGCACATCACCTCCGCCCACATGATCGTCACCGTCTCGATCGGCGTTGCCGCAACGAAGCCGAACGAGACGCTGCGCCCCGGCGATCTCATCGAAGCCGCCGACGCCGCGCTCTACGCCGCAAAATACCGCGGCCGCAACAATGTCATGGAGCACGGCATCCAGGTGATCGAGAACGGCGCGGCCGCCATGATGCTGGCGGCGAGCGCCTAGCCTGCAGCCGCGGCGTGATCGAGTTCGACCTCCGTGACCACGCGATTGCGGCCGCCGCCCTTGGCGAGATAGAGCGCGCGGTCGCAGCGCTCGATCAGATCGGTGATCGCCTCGCCCGAACGATACTGCGCCACGCCGATCGACACGCTGATGTTGGGCAGGGTCTCCCCGGTCGAGCGGCGCGTGATCGTGCATTCGGCGATCGCGCGCCTGATGCGCTCGGCGATCTCGCCGCAAGTGGCGAGATCGGCATCCGGCAGCACGGCAATCAGCTCCTCGCCGCCATAGCGGGCCGACAGATCCTGCTCGCGAACTTTTTCGCGCAACACTTTCGCAATCAGGCGCAGCACCTGGTCGCCGACGCCATGGCCGAAATTGTCGTTGAAGGTCTTGAAGTGGTCGATGTCGAGCATCAGCACGCCGAGCGGCTCGCCCCAATCCGCGGTCGTCTGTGCCTTGCGCAGGAATTCATCGAGCGCCCGCCGGTTTGCCAGCCCCGTCAGCGTATCGGTCCGGGCGCGCTCTTCGGACTTGGAGAGCGAGTCGCGGATCA
This sequence comes from Bradyrhizobium sp. LA2.1, assembly GCF_040547725.1. Classification (NCBI taxonomy): domain Bacteria; kingdom Pseudomonadati; phylum Pseudomonadota; class Alphaproteobacteria; order Hyphomicrobiales; family Nitrobacteraceae; genus Bradyrhizobium; species Bradyrhizobium sp. LA2.1. The sequence continues at coordinate 102,242 of NZ_JBEPQI010000009.1, read as the reverse complement.
CGTCGAGCTCGCGGGTCTTTTCCGCAAAGCCGGCCTCGAGCCGGGTCGCCCTCGTGGCGGCCCGCGCCAGCTCATTCATGAGCTGGGCGACCAGCGCCTTCGGATCGACACCGGCCCTGCCCCGATCAGCGACCTCGCTGATCGCCTGCATCTGGGAACGATTGTCGGCCATGGCCGTCGCCAGAAACTCCTTCGCCGCCCCCATGAGGGCATGCAGCCGATCGGACGTCTCGGAGGCGACGGCGCCCGCCCGGGGCGCGACATAGGTCTCGAACAGATCCTGGTTGGTCCTGGCGTCGAAGGGACGATTGTGGTCGATCAGGAGTTCGATGGCATTGCGCAGGTCGTCATGGCTGCCTGCGAAATAGTGGAACCAGACGGCAAAATTGGTCGGCGTCGGCGGAATCCGCTGCTCGGCCATGCTCCGCACCGCCCGTCCGGCGAGGGACGCGGCATAGTCGTAATCGAGATCGTCGAAGCCTGATTCCATCGCCTGGCGGGGTGCTGTCGGCGGCCAACCTCGCACCGACCCCTTAATCCGATCCCAATGGGCCGTCCGTACTTTAGCGGAGCAGCCTTGCGGGGGGCCGCCGCCAGCGGCAACCCATTGACCCCCTAAGGACTTCTATGGCCTAGTCCGCCGTCTTTAGACGGCCGAATCCACGAAAACCCAACGATTCCATGACCTCCGAACGCTACAACGCCCGCGACGCCGAACCGCGCTGGCAAGCCGCCTGGGACCAACAGGCGATCTTCGTCTCCAAGAACGACGATTCGCGGCCGAAATACTACGTGCTGGAGATGTTCCCCTACCCGTCCGGGCGCATCCATATCGGCCATGTCCGCAACTACACGCTCGGCGACGTGCTGGCCCGCTTCATGCGCGCCAAGGGGTTCAACGTCCTGCACCCGATGGGCTGGGACGCCTTCGGCCTGCCGGCCGAGAACGCCGCCATCGAGCGCAAGGTCGCGCCGAAGGCCTGGACCTACGACAACATCGCCGCGATGAAGAAGCAGCTCCGCTCGATCGGGCTGTCGCTGGACTGGTCGCGCGAATTCGCGACCTGCGACCCCAGCTACTACAAGCATCAGCAGAAGATGTTTTTGGACATGCTCGCCGCCGGCCTCGCCGAGCGTGAGAAGCGCAAGCTCAACTGGGATCCGGTCGACATGACCGTGCTCGCCAACGAGCAGGTGATCGACGGCCGCGGCTGGCGCTCGGGTGCCGTTGTCGAACAACGGGAAATGAGCCAGTGGGTCTTCAAGATCACGAAGTACTCGCAGGAGTTGCTGTCGGCGCTGGATGGGCTGGACCGCTGGCCCGACAAGGTGCGGCTGATGCAGCGCAACTGGATCGGGCGCTCCGAGGGACTGCTGGTCCGCTTCGCGCTGGATCAGGCGACGACGCCCGCCGGCGAGAGCGAGCTGAAGATCTTTACGACGCGCCCGGACACCCTGTTCGGCGCCAAATTCATGGCGATCTCGTCGGATCATCCGCTGGCTCAAGCAGCCGCCGCGAAGAACCCGAAGCTTGCCCAGTTCATCGCCGACATCAAGAAGATCGGCACCGCGCAAGAGATCATCGACACCGCGGAAAAGCAGGGTTTTGACACCGGCATCCGCGCGGTCCACCCGTTCGATCCGAGCTGGAAGCTGCCGGTCTATGTCGCCAACTTCGTGCTGATGGAATACGGCACGGGCGCGATCTTCGGCTGCCCCGCGCACGACCAGCGCGACCTCGACTTCGTCAACAAGTACAATCTCGGCAACATTCCGGTGGTGTGCCCCGAGGGCCAGGATCCGAAGACGTTCGTCATCACCGACACCGCCTATGACGGCGACGGCCGCATGATCAATTCTCGCTTCCTCGACGGCATGACCATCGAGCAGGCCAAGGACGAGGTCGCAAAGCGCCTGGAGGGCGAGCTGCGCGGCAACGCGCCGGTCGGCGAGCGTCAGGTCAATTTCCGCCTGCGCGACTGGGGTATTTCACGCCAGCGCTATTGGGGCTGCCCGATTCCCGTCATCCATTGCCCCAAATGCGATGTGGTGCCGGTGCCGGACGCCGACCTGCCGGTGACGCTGCCTGATGACGCGACCTTCGACAGACCGGGCAACGCGCTCGACCATCATCCGACCTGGAAGCACGTCACCTGCCCGAAATGCGGCGGCAAGGCCCAGCGCGAAACCGACACCATGGACACCTTCGTGGATTCGTCCTGGTATTTTGCGCGGTTCACCGATCCCTGGAACGAGAACGCGCCGACGACGCCAGCCGTCGCCAACCGGATGCTGCCGGTCGACCAGTATATCGGCGGTGTCGAGCACGCGATCCTGCATCTGCTCTACAGCCGCTTCTTCACCCGCGCGATGAAGGCGACCGGGCACATTGCGCTGGACGAGCCGTTCGCCGGCATGTTCACGCAGGGCATGGTGGTGCACGAGACCTACCAGAAGGCCGACGGCACCTATGTGCAGCCGGCCGAGGTGAAGGTCGAGGTCGGCGGCAACGGCCGGCGCGCGACGCTGCTCACGTCAGGCGAAGACATCCAGATCGGTCCGATCGAGAAGATGTCGAAGTCGAAGAAGAACACGGTCGACCCCGACGACATCATTGAGACCTACGGCGCCGACGTCGCCCGCTGGTTCATGCTGTCGGACTCCCCGCCCGACCGCGACGTGATCTGGAGCGACGAGCGCGTTCAGGGCGCCTCGCGCTTCGTGCAGCGGCTGTGGCGGCTGGTGAACGATGCAGTGGAGCTCGGCCAGGCCGCGCCGGCGGACCGTCCGGGCTCGTTCGGCCCGGATGCGACCACCTTGCGCAAGGCCGCCCATGGCGCGCTGGACAAGGTCACCACCGGCATCGAGCGGCTGCACTTCAACGTCTGCCTTGCCCATATCCGTGAATTCGCCAATGCGTTCTCCGAGGTGCTCCAGCGCCCCGGCCAGCCCACACCTGACCTCGCCTGGGCGGTCCGGGAGGCCAGCCAGATCCTGGTTCAGCTGTTCTCCCCGATGATGCCGCATCTGGCCGAGGAGTGTTGGCAGGTTCTGGGCCATAGCGGGCTGGTTTCCGAGGCCGATTGGCCCCAAATCGAACGCGATTTGCTGGTTGAAGACGCCGTGACCCTGGTGGTCCAGGTCAATGGCAAGAAGCGGGGTGAGGTCACAGTTGCAACAGTGGCCCAGAATCCGGAAATCGAGGCTGCCGTTTTGGCCCTCGATGCGGTAAAACTGGCCCTGGACGGCAAGCCCGTCCGCAAGGTGATCATCGTCCCCAAGAGGATCGTGAATGTTGTCGGCTAGGATCCGGATCGTTGCCCGCTTGCTGGCGGTCGCCGCATTGGCGGCGCTGACGGCTGGCTGCTTCCAGCCGATGTATGCCGAGCGTGGTGACGGCACCCCCGGCCTGCGCGAGAAGCTGATGGGGGTCGACCTTCCGCCGATCAACAAGGCCAATGCCTCCCGCGAGGCCCGTGTCGGCGTCGAGGTCCGCAACGCCCTGGCCTTCAAGCTCTACGGCACGGCCACGGGCATGCCGCCGACCCATCGCCTGGAGATTCGCTTCGCGAGCAGCAAAACGTCGCTGATCGTCGATCCCAATACCGGCCTGCCGAACAGTGAAAACTACGGCATCGACGCCCAGTACAATTTGATCGAGGTCGTCAGCGGCAAGTCGGTCATGACCGGCACGACGTTCGCGCGCGTGTCCTATGACATGCCCGGCTCCTACCAGCGCTTTGCCCGCAACCGGGCCCTTCGCGATGCCGAGGATCGTGCCGCCAACGAGATCGCCGAGAACATCAACACGCGCCTCGCCTCGTTCTTCATCGCCGGCACTTAAGTCATCCCCGTCATTCCGGAGCGCCCGCAGGGCGGATCCGGAATCCAGAGATTATTGATCGAGATTTCCGGGTTCGCGCTTCGCGCCCCCCGGAATGACAGTTGGGCCCGATGGTCGCGCTGCGCGGAAAAGAGATCGACGCCTTCCTCGCCCGTCCCGACGGGGGCCGACCGATCATCCTGCTCTACGGTCCCGATGCCGGCCTCGTGCGCGAGCGCGCCGATGCACTGATAGCCTCGGCCGTCGACGACCCCAACGATCCCTTCTCCCTCGTCAAGCTCGACGGCGACGAACTCTCCGCCGAGCCGTCGCGGCTCGTCGATGAAGCCATGACGGTGCCGTTGTTCGGCGGCCGCCGCGCCATCCGTGTCCGTGCTGGCTCGCGCAGCTTTGCCAGCGGTATCGATACGCTGGCGGAGATGGGCGTGAAGGATTGCCGGATCGTGATCGAGGCCGGCGAGCTGCGCCCGGAATCGCCCCTGCGCAAGGCCTGCGAGCGCGCCAAGACGGCCGTGGCGATCGGCTGCTATCCCGACACCGAGCGCGACCTTGCCAAGCTGATGGACGACGAGCTCCGCATCGCCAATCTGCGCATCGCGCAGGACGCCCGCGCGGCGCTGATGTCATTCCTCGGCGGCGACCGCCAGGCCTCGCGCAATGAGCTGCGCAAGCTGACGCTCTATGCGCATGGCAAAGGCGAGATCACGCTGGATGACGTGATGTCCGTCGTTGCCGATGCGTCCGAGCTGAAACTCGATCCCATCGTCGACGGCGCCTTCGCCGGCCGGCCCGACATCGTCGAGACCGAATTTGCAAAGGCCATGATCGCCGGCACCTATCCCGGCGTGATCATCTCCGCCGCGCAGCGCCAGGCCGCGTGGCTGCACAAATCTGCGCTCGCGATCGCCGACGGCCAGCCTGCCTCCGCCGTGCTCGAGGGCGGCTATCCGCGCCTGCATTTTTCGCGAAAGCCCGCGGTGGAAACGGCGCTGCGCAATTTCAGCGTGGCGCGGCTCGCCGCAATCATCGAGCAGCTCGCGACCGCCGCGCTCGACACCCGCAAGCAATCGACGCTAGCCGCCGCCATCGCCCAGCGCACGCTGATGGCCATCGCCGCGAATGCGAAGCGGCGGGGGTAAGGCCCCCCTCTCTCCGCGTCATTGCGAGGAGCGCAAGCGACGAAGCAATCCAGAGTCCCTCCGCGGAAAGATTCTGGATTGCTTCGCTTCGCTCGCAATGACGATGTGGAAACAGATGCGCTCGCAATGACGGAGCGAAGCGCCAACTCCTCATCCTGAGGAGCGCGCCGTTGCGCGCGTCTCCTCAGGGTGAGGGACAGACTGTGAATGACGTCTACAGCGCGCCCTTCGCCAGCCGCCTCATCACCTCGTCGAGCTGATCGAGGTTGCGGTAGTTGATCTGGACGGAGCCGCCGGGGTCGCGGTGATTGACCGTGACCTTGAGGCCAAGCGCATCGCTGACGCGCTTTTCGAGATCGATCGTGTCGGGGTCTTTTTCCTTCCCCCCGGTGCTGCGCGCCTTCTGCGGCTTGCGCTCCGGCACACCCTCTTCATGCGCGAGCGCCTCGGCCTGGCGGACGTTGAGGCCTTCCGCGACGATGCGCCTCGCTGAGGCGAGCGGATCGGGCACGCCGATCAGCGCGCGGGCGTGGCCGGCGGTAAGCTCGCCGCTCGTGATCAAGGCCTGCACTTCGGCCGGCAGTTTCGTCAGCCGCATCATGTTGGCGATGTGGCTGCGGCTCTTGCCGACGACCTTTGCGATGTCGTCCTGGCTGCGTTTGAACTCGTTGGCGAGCGCGTGATAGCCGAGCGCCTCTTCCATCGGGTTGAGGTCTTCGCGCTGCACGTTCTCGACGATCGCGAACTCCAGCGCATCGCTGTCGCTGATGTCGACCGGCACGATCGGCACTTCGTGCAGGCCGGCTATCTGCGACGCGCGCCAGCGCCGTTCGCCGGCGATGATCTCGAAGCGATCCTGCGCGCCCTTGACCGGACGCACGACGATCGGCTGGATCACGCCGTGCTGCTTGATCGAATCAGAGAGCTCCTTGAGCTCCGTTTCCGAAAAGGCGCGGCGCGGGTTGCGCGGATTGGGCTTGATGAATTCGATCGGCACCTTGCGCTGCGCGCGCGGACGATCGACATGCTGAGCCTCGCCGCCGACATCACCGATCAGACTCGCAAGACCCCGGCCCAGTCGCGAACGCGCTTCGTCGGCCATCGCCAGCTCCCTTGGATTCACGGTGCAACACTCCAGAACTGAATTATCGTAGGGTGGGCAAAGTGAAGCGTGCCCACCTGTTGTGTGCAGAAGATAGTGGGCACGGCGAAGACGCCTTTGCCCACCCTACGGCAGCGTCAATGCGTGGTGCGCAGCTCGCGCTCGCGCTGGATCACTTCGGTGGCGAGCCGCAGATACGCTTCGCTGCCGACGCATTTGAGATCATAGACCAGGACCGGCTTGCCGTAGGACGGCGCTTCCGAGATGCGCACGTTGCGCGGGATCATGGTCTTGTAGACCTTCTCGCCCATGAACTGACGGACGTCGGCGACGACCTGGTTCGAGAGGTTGTTGCGCGAGTCGAACATGGTCAGCACGATGCCGTGGATCGACAGGTTCGGATTGAGCGTCGAGCGCACCTGCTCCACCGTCTGGAGCAATTGCGACAGACCTTCGAGCGCGAAGAACTCGCACTGGAGCGGCACCAGGATCGCATCGGAGGCCGCCATCGCATTCACCGTGAGCAGGTTGAGCGAGGGCGGGCAGTCGATCAGCACATAGGTGTAATCGGCGTCCGGCGAGACGTTGTTGTTGAGCGCGCCGATGGCGTCGCGCAGCTTGAACGCGCGCCCGGGCGTGGTGCCGAGCTCGAGCTCGAGGCCGGAGAGGTCCATGGTCGAGGGTGCGATGTGCAGCCGCGGCACCGCGGTCGAGACCACCGCCTCGCGCAAGCTCGATTCGCCGATCAACACGTCATAGGTCGAGCAGGAGCGGTTGCGGCGATCGATGCCGAGGCCGGTCGAGGCGTTGCCCTGCGGATCGAGATCGACGATCAGGACGCGCTCGCCGATCGCAGCGAGTGCCGTGCCAAGATTGATCGCCGTGGTTGTTTTTCCCACGCCACCCTTCTGATTCGCCAGCGCCAGGATGCGCGGGTGGCCCTGCGGGACTTCGCCGGTCTGTTGCTGCTGCGGTTCGTCAATCACGCTCATCGCAAATTCCCCACTCGACCCCTGAACGCCTCAGCCGCGCTGCTCGACGGACGTCAGCTCGACGATCCAACCGTCGCCGGTACGGCTTTGGTGAAGCTGCGGCTGAATATTCCAATATTTAGCGGCTTCGGTCAATTCAGCCTCTACATCTTGACCCTTCGGAAACAGCGCTTTTGCACCCTGGCGCATCAGCGGCTCCGCAAAGCCGATGAGTTGATGTAGCGGAGCCAGCGCACGCGCGGTGACGCAATCCACGGGGCCGGTGATTCTATCCACATTATCCCCGATCTCCGCGAGATGTACGAGCCCCGGAGATGCGGTGACGCGAACTGCTTCGCGCAAAAAGGCTGCCTTCTTGGCGATTCGCTCGACGAGATGGACGCTGGCGCCCGGCGTTCCGGCCATGGCACAGGCGAGGACAATTCCGGGAAAGCCGCCGCCGCTGCCGAGGTCGGCCCAGCGCTTGGCCGAAGGGGCGAGATCGACGAGCTGGAGCGAGTCGGCGATGTGCCGGGTCCAGAGCTGCGGCAGGGTCGAGGGCGCGACCAGATTGGTCTTGGCCTGCCACTCGCGGAGCAGCGCGATGTAGCGGTCGAGTCGCTCCTCGGTTTCACGTGAAACGGGGGCGAGCCTGAGCGCCGCGAGCTTGTCCGCCGCGATGATGGAGTCCAGCGACCGATCGTTGGCGCTGGCCTTGTCGATCTTCGGTTTGATCGGCGTCGGCTCGGATCGACGGCTCGCGCCCTCACCTGCCGATGGTTTCCCTGATGACGATCTGCCGCCCGGCCCGCGCTGTTTCACGTGAAACGCCTATGCGATCGCCTTTGAGGTCTTCCGTGCCTCGCGCCGGAGGTAGGCCGCGAGGATCCCGAGCGCCGCCGGCGTCATGCCGTCGATCCGGCCAGCCTGGCCGACGGTGAACGGCCGCGCCTTCTCAAGCTTGGCCCGCACCTCATTGGAGAGACCGGGGACCTGCTGGTAATCGACGTCCGACAGCACCATCCCCTCGTCACGCCTGAAAGCTTCGACGTCGGCGCTCTGGCGCTCGAGATAGACGTCGTACTTCGCGTCGATCTCCAGATGGGTGGCAATGACCGGGTCGATCGCCGACAGCTCCGGCCAGATGGCCCGGACCTGGCTCCAGCCGATGTCCGGATAGGCCATCAACTCGAACGCCGAACGGCGCTGGCCGTCCCGGTTCAGGGACAGGCCGTGCTTGATCGCCTCGTTCGGGGTGATGGTCAGGGACTTCGACAGCGCTCTAGCCACATTCAAGGCGTCCATCTTGGCGCGGTGATGCTGCGTCCGGGCGCTCCCAACGCATCCGAGCGCAATCCCCTTCTCGGTGAGGCGCTGATCGGCGTTGTCGGCGCGCAGGGTCAGCCGGTACTCGGCGCGCGAGGTGAACATCCGATAGGGTTCGCTGATCCCGCGGGTGACGAGGTCGTCGATCATCACGCCGAGATAGCCATCGGCACGGTCGAACACGGTCAGGGCGGCGCCGCTCGCCGCCAAAGCCGCGTTCAGGCCGGCCACGATACCCTGCCCGGCAGCTTCTTCGTATCCGGTGGTGCCGTTGATCTGCCCAGCCAGGAAGAGACCACGCAGACGCTTGGTCTGCAGGGTCGGATCGAGCTCGCGGGGATCGATGTGGTCGTACTCGATGGCGTAGCCCGGACGAACCATCTTCACCTGCTCCAGGCCAGGAATGCTGGCGAGGATGGCGAGCTGGACCTCCTCCGGCAGCGAGGTCGAGATGCCGTTGGGATAGACAGTGCTATCGTCGAGCCCTTCCGGCTCCAGGAAGATCTGATGGCCGTCGCGATCGCCAAAGCGGACGATCTTGTCCTCGATCGAGGGACAGTAGCGCGGTCCGGAGCTCTTGATCTGGCCGGAGTACATCGGCGAGCGATGGACGTTCGCGCGGATCACCTCATGGGTCGCGGAGGTCGTCCGGGTGATCCCGCACTGGATCTGCGGGGTCGTGATCCGCTCCGTCATCACCGAGAACGGCTCCGGAGGCTCGTCACCGGGCTGCATCTCGACCGCTGACCAGTCGATCGTGGTGCCATCCAGACGCGGCGGAGTGCCGGTCTTGAGCCGTCCAAGGGTGAAGCCTGCCCGCTCAAAGGAGCTCGAAAGACCCATCGCCGGGGCTTCGCCGACCCGTCCGGCGGGCCAGTTCTTCTCGCCGAGATGGATCAGACCGCGGAGGAAGGTGCCGGTGGTGACGACGACGGCCCCTGCCCGAAGCTCGCGGCCGTCCGCCAGGCGTAGTCCGGTGACCCGGCCCTCGACCACGATCAACTCGTCCGCCTCGCCCTCGATGACGGAAAGACCTTCGGTGTCCCGGATCGCGGCCTGCATGGCTGCGGCATAGAGCTTCCGGTCGGCCTGAGCCCGGGGGCCCCGGACAGCCGGTCCCTTGCGGCGATTGAGGACGCGGAACTGGATGCCGCCGGCATCGCCGACCCGGCCCATCAGACCATCCAGCGCGTCGACCTCGCGGACCAGATGGCCCTTGCCGAGACCGCCGATGGCGGGGTTGCAGGACATCGCGCCGACCGTGGAGAAACGGTGCGTCACCAGAGCGGTCGTCGCACCCATCCTGGCGGAAGCGGCCGCGGCTTCACAGCCGGCGTGGCCGCCGCCAATCACGATGACGTCGAAACTCTCTCGCTCTGTTCGCATGGGCGGACTTCTAACGCAGAGGCGGAGAAGCCGGAAGTAGAAACTGGGTGAGGCGGTTGTTTCACGTGAAACGGGGGCGGCCGGGAGGCGATGCGCATTTTCGCGAAAACAACCCCATGCACAGTAGAACCGGAACTGAGCGGACTGCCGTTTCACGTGAAAACAGGATGGGTCTAACCGGGCGAGAACTCCTGGCGAGATCCCGCGCGGCTCTGGGCGGGGGTAGAGAGGGCACAAGCGATCGGTCTACTCCGTCATTGCGAGCGGAGCGAAGCAATCCAGAATCCCCTCGTGGAGGCAGTCTGGATTGCTTCGTCGCGAGGGCTCCTCGCAATGACGAGCTTGGGGGACGGCCACCGGCCACGACCCTCACTGCCCGTCAGGCGATCAGACCGTGCGCACGAACACTGAGACCGAGGCGGGCCACTCGCCCCGCTGTTTCACGTGAAACAGGCCGGAGCCTGCAAGTGCGTGTTCCCCGGGAAACGGACCGGAACCCATCCCGCTGCTGCTTCACGTGAAACGCAAGGAGCGGGACAAGCTTGTAGCCCGGATGGAGCGCAGCGAAATCCGGGAAAGGTGTTCCGGCTGCGGAGCCGTCCCGGATTGCGTTTCACTTCATCCGGGCTACGAAACTGCAAGCACCTGTTCCATGTGAAACGGACCGGAACCCATCCCGCTGCCGTTTCACGTGAAACGCAAGGACTGGAACAAGCGCTAGTTCTACAATGAAGAACTAGTCCTATTTTCCGATGCAGAATTTCTGGAAGATGGCCCCGAGGACGTCCTCGACGTCGACCCGGCCCAACAGGCGACCCAAGGCATAGGCCGCCGCACGCAGCTCTTCGGCGGCAAGCTCTTCGCCGTCTTCTACAAGCTCCAAGCTCCGGCGCAAGCTGTCCGATGCCCGGCGCAACAGATCTCGCTGGCGGGCCCGGGTCACCAAAGCGCCCTCGGTCGTCCTGAAAAACTCGGCGGCGAATTTCACGAGAGCGTCGATCAGGTCGGGAACTCCGTCCCCCCGGCTCGCCGAGATCCCGAACTCGCCGCGCGGCCCGACGCCCCGCGCCTCGCCCAGATCAATCTTATTGCGGACGATCCAGACCGAGCCGCTCGATTGATCACGCCCGGGGCCGGACTTCACCAGCGATTGCATCGCGCCTGGATCGACAACGCGCCCACCCTCCACCAGCCACAGCACGAGGTCGGCATCTTCGGCTCGGGCTCGCGCCCGACGTACGCCTTCCTGCTCCACGGGATCGTCGGTCTCCCGGATGCCAGCCGTGTCGATCACCGTGACCGGGTAGCCGTCAAGATCGAGCTGCACCTCGATCACGTCGCGCGTGGTGCCGGCATAGGGCGAGACGATCGCGACCTCGCGGCGCGCGAGCTGATTGATCAGCGTCGACTTGCCGACATTCGGCTCGCCGGCGATCGCGACCACCAGGCCGTCGCGCAGGCGTTCAGAATGTCCCTGTGCCGCAAGGACTTCTGTGATTTCGTCATGCAGCGCTTTGATCGCTTTCACCGCCGGCGCCCTCAGCTCGGCCGGCACGTCGCCCTCGTCGGAAAAATCGATGCCCGCCTCGATCAGCGCCGAGGCCTCGATGATGCGCTCGCGCCAGTCGCGCGCGCGATCGCCGAGCAGGCCCTGCAACTGGCGCAGCGCCTGGCGGCGCTGACGATCGGTATCGGCATGGATGAGATCGTCAAGACCTTCGGCTTCGGTGAGATCGAGCTTGCCGTTCTCGAAGGCGCGCCGCGTGAATTCGCCGGGCTCGGCCGCGCGCATATTCGGAATAAGAGAAATAGCGGAGACGAGTGCCGCGAGCACCGCGCGGCCGCCATGGACGTGAAATTCGGCGACGTCCTCGCCGGTCGCGCTGGCCGGCCCCGGAAACCAGAGTACGACCGCGTCGTCGATCGCCTGGCCCGCGCCATCGCGGAGCAGCCGGCGGCTGGCCTGTCTCGGCGCCGGCTGCCTCCCCGCCAGCGTCGTGAGCGCGAGCCCCGCTTGCGATCCGGAGACCCGCACCACGGCGATCGCGCTCGGCGCAGGGCCGGACGACAGCGCAAAGATGGTCTGGTCTCGCGGATGCATGGCCTATTTGTCCGGCTGGCGACGAAAAGGCAAACGGCCCGTTCTCGCGATGCCGACGCCCCCTTTTGCTGCGCTCTGGCCCGCAGCAACGGCTCTATTGCGATGCAACATAAGGCGCATCATTTTGCTGCAGAGGCAGCCTCGCCCAAGCACCAAATGGTCAGCCAGCGTCAAGCATTACGTAAATATATCAACAACTTACGGAAGAGCCGGATTTTCCTTTCGTCCCATCGCCATGCTGCATTTCTTCCGCAGCAAAGCCGCACAAAAGCAAAAGGGCGCCCGAAGGCGCCCTCTGATCTCATGCTGCATCGCACTCAGGTGTTCATCGAGTCGAAGAACTCGGAATTGCTCTTGGTCGAGCGCAGCTTGTCGAGCAGGAAGTCGATCCCATCCATGGTGCCCATCGGGTTCAGGATGCGGCGGAGCACGTACATTTTCTTGAGCACCTGCGGATCGGTGATGAGCTCCTCCTTGCGGGTGCCGGAGCGCGAGATGTCGATCGCCGGGAAGGTGCGCTTGTCCGAGACCTTGCGGTCCAGGATCAGTTCGGAGTTACCGGTGCCCTTGAACTCTTCGAAGATGACTTCGTCCATGCGGCTGCCAGTATCGACCAGGGCGGTTGCAATGATCGTCAGCGAGCCGCCCTCCTCGATATTGCGGGCGGCACCAAAGAAGCGCTTCGGGCGCTGGAGCGCGTTGGCGTCGACACCACCGGTCAAGACCTTGCCGGATGACGGCACCACGGTGTTGTAGGCGCGGCCCAGGCGCGTGATCGAATCGAGCAGGATGACGACGTCGCGGCCATGCTCGACCAGCCGTTTTGCTTTTTCGATCACCATCTCGGCGACCTGGACGTGACGAACCGCCGGCTCGTCGAAGGTCGACGAAACGACCTCGCCCTTCACCGAGCGCTGCATGTCCGTGACTTCTTCCGGACGTTCGTCGATCAGCAGCACGATCAGATAGCATTCGGGGTGATTGTGCGCGATCGAATGCGCGATGTTCTGCATCAGCACGGTTTTACCCGTGCGCGGCGGCGCGACGATCAGCGCGCGCTGGCCCTTGCCGATCGGCGCGACGATGTCGATCACCCTTGCAGAAAGGTCTTTTCGCGTCGGGTCGTCGATTTCCATACGGAAACGCTGATTCGGAAACAGCGGCGTGAGGTTGTCGAAATTGACCTTGTGCTTGGCCTTTTCCGGGTCTTCGAAATTGAGCGTGTTGACCTTCAGCAGCGCAAAATAGCGTTCGCCCTCTTTCGGGCTGCGAATGTGGCCTTCGATGGTGTCGCCGGTGCGCAGACCGAAGCGGCGGATCTGCGAGGGCGAAACGTAGATGTCGTCCGGTCCCGGCAGATAATTGGCGTCCGGCGAGCGGAGGAATCCGAAGCCGTCGGAGAGCACCTCGACGACGCCCTCGCCAACGATGTCGGTTTCAGCAATCGCGAGCTGCTTGAGGATGGCGAACAGCAGCTCCTGCTTGCGCATGGTGCTGGCATTCTCGACCCCATTCTCTTCCGCGAACGAGACAAGCTCGGCCGGCGTCTTCGACTTGAGGTCCTGGAGTTTAATTTCCCGCATTGGGGTGGTCCTGTGGGGTAACCTTGGGAGGGGGTGCGAGGAGGCTCTGAAATGCGAACGCGAGAAGGTAAGGTCCGCAGGTCTGGCAAGGAGAGCGCCGGTGAGGCTTCAAACCTGATGCGGTGTCCGGCCTCTGGAAAGCTCAGACAAAACCACATCCGCCTGCGTTGGGTGGGATGCCGCCAATATAGAAAATCGCTTTCCACTCCGCAAGCCGAAGCGCTGAGCGATTCATCGCAAGCCTTGCCTAGAACGGCTTCACGATCACCATGATGACGATCAAAATCATCAGAGCAGTCGGCACCTCATTGATAATTCGATAGAATTTCTGGCTACGCGGACGCCGGTCGGCGGCGAAATCCTTGCACCAGCGTGAAAAAAAGCCGTGGACCCCAGACATCGCCAGGACCAGTGCCAGTTTTACGTGCAGCCAGCCGAACGAGAACCAGTGGCCGGACCAGGCGAGATAGAGCCCGGCAAGCCATGTGACGATCATGGCGGGGTTGATGATCGCCTTGAGCAGCCGGCGTTCCATCACTTTGAACGTTTCCGACTGCTTCGAGCCGATCTCGGCCTCGGAGTGATAAACGAACAGCCGTGGCAGATACAGCATGCCCGCCATCCAGGAGATGACGGCGATCACGTGCAGCGCCTTGATCCAGAGATAGACGTCTTCGAACATTTTCTGCGCCCGGCTTTCTGTCCAGCGCAGGGAACGCTGGGGATAGTAAGAACTCGTTAAGGTCTCACCCTACACACTTATCCGTCCGTAGCGCCTTCCTCTAATCTAGAATCTTAGATTCTTAAGGTTTGAGTCTATGTGACCGTGAATAGGACTCACACAATTCCGTCCGCACGTTCACGTGTGCTTGTTCACATCCATCAACATATCCCTGATGCTTCCGGCGGCCTTCGATAAGTCGGCCAGCTTCAAAGGCTTGCGCGTTTCTGTCGGCAGCTTATCAAGGGGGTTGTCCGCGCAATCCCGTTTTCCTCTCAACGGGTCGCCGGACTTGTTCCGATGGGCAGTGGTGTGAAGAAAATTGGCACTTGTCCCGCCCCTGGTGTCGCGCAACCCTTTCCGAGGGGTTAAGGTCCACAGAAATCCACAAACCACACCGCCTCTATACAAAGGGCTTTTGTGCCGACCTCGAACAATTATTTCCATCTCCACCTGGTCTCCGACTCCACCGGAGAGACGCTGATCACCGTCGCGCGCGCCGTCGCGGCGCAGTACGCCAACGTCACCCCGGTCGAGCATGTCTATCCCCTGGTGCGCAGCCAGAAGCAGCTCGATCGCGTGCTCGACGAGATCGAGGAAGCGCCGGGGATCGTGCTGTTCACGCTGCTGGAGAAGGATCTGGTCTCCCGGCTCGAGGACAAGTGCAAGGGGATCAACGTTCCGAGCCTGTCGATCATCGGGCCGGTGATGCAGTTGTTCGAAGCCTATCTCGGCGCCGCGACCACGGGCCGCGTCGGCGCCCAGCACGTCCTCAATGCGGAATATTTCAAGCGCATCGACGCGCTGAACTACACGATGATCCACGACGACGGCCAGCATGTCGAAGGCCTCGACGATGCCGACGTGGTGCTCGTCGGCGTCTCACGCACCTCCAAGACACCGACGTCGATCTATCTGGCCAATCGCGGCATCCGCACCGCCAACGTGCCATTGGTTCCGGGCATTCCGGTGCCGGCACAATTGGAGACCCTGACGCGGCCGCTGGTGGTGAGCTTGCATGCGACGCCGGAACGCCTGATCCAGGTGCGCCAGAACCGCCTGCTCTCGATGGGTGCCGATACCAGCGGCGACACCTATACCGACAGGCAGGCGGTCGCCGACGAGGTCGCGTTCGCGCGCAAGCTGAGCGCCAAGCACGACTGGCCGCTGCTCGACGTCACGCGGCGATCGATCGAGGAAACCGCCGCGGCGATCATGAAGCTCTACAGTGATCGCCAGCGCAACCGGCCCACGGGATAGTTTCGGCGATGTCTCTCTGGCGCGGCGAAACTCCGTTGGTACTGGCCTCGCAGAGCAGCGCGCGAAAGATGCTGCTGGCGAGTGCCGGACTGGAGTTCAAGGCGATCACGGCCGATATCGACGAGCGCGGCATTCAGGCCGCCTCGAAACTTTCAGGCCCGCATGACATCGCCCTGCTGCTGGCGCGTGAGAAGGCCAAGGCAGTCTCGGCCAGTCATCCAGGGAGCTATGTGATCGGTGCCGATCAGACCCTGGCTCTCGGCGAGCGTCTCTTCAACAAGCCCGCAGGCCGCGCGCAGGCGATGGCGCAACTGCTCGATCTCGCCGGCAAAAGCCACGCGCTGAATTCCGCGGTGGCCGTGGCGCGAGATGGCAAGATCGTTTTCGAGGATGTTTCGGTGGCCCGCATGACCATGCGGCCGATGACCGAGACGGAGCTTTCCGCCTATCTCGACGCCGCCGGCGATGCGGTGACGACCAGTGTCGGCGCCTATCAGCTTGAAGGTCTCGGCAGCCATCTGTTCGAGCGCATCGAGGGTGACCATTTCACCATTCTCGGGCTGCCGCTGCTGCCGTTGCTTGCGTTCCTGCGGCGCGAACGGCTAGTTGCAGTGTGAGTGACAGAAACGGCTGCGTGCTGATGCGGATCCTTGGACTGACCGGCTCGATCGGGATGGGAAAATCCACCACCGCGAAATTGTTCGCGGAGGCCGGCGTTCCCGTCTATGACGCCGATGCCGCCGTCCACCAGCTCTACGAGGGCCAGGCCGCGCCGGCGATCGAGGCCGCCTTTCCCGGCACCACCGCGAACGGCAAGGTCGACCGCCCAAAACTGTCGGCGCGCGTCGTGCATGATCCGGCCGCGATCAAGCAGCTCGAGCAGATCGTCCATCCGATGCTCGGCGCCTCCCGGCAAAAATTCTTCGCCGATGCGGAAGCAGCCAAGGCGCCCGTCGTGGTCCTGGATATCCCGTTGCTGTTCGAAACCGGCGGCGAGAAGCGGGTCGATGCCGTCGTCGTAGTGTCGACCTCGCCGGAACTCCAGCGCAAGCGTGTGCTGGAGCGCGGCACGATGGACGAGGCCAAGCTCGACGCGATCATTGCCAAGCAGACGCCGGATGCCGAGAAGCGCAAGCGGGCCGATTTCGTAGTGGATACGTCACACGGACTTGAACCCGTGCGCGCCCAAATCACGCACATTCTGGCCGAGGTCGTTAAGATGCCGCAGCGGCGAGCCTGATTCGCTGCCTCACACGGCCTCTTGATCATGCGTGAAATCGTTCTCGACACCGAAACCACTGGCCTCGATCCGCTCCGCGGCGATCGGTTGGTCGAAATCGGCTGCGTCGAGATTTTCAACCGTATGCCGACGGGCCAGACGTATCACGTCTATATCAATCCCGAACGGGACATGCCGGCGGAAGCCTTTGCGGTGCACGGGCTGTCGGCCGAGTTCCTTTCGACCAAGCCGCTCTTCCACGAGGTCGTCGACGCGTTTCTGGAGTTCATCGGCGATGCGCCGCTGGTGATCCACAATGCTTCGTTCGACATCGGCTTCATCAACGCCGAGCTCGACAAGGTCAAACGTGTCGCGATCCCGCGCGAGCGGCTGGTCGATACGCTGCTGTTGGCGCGGCGCAAGCATCCGGGCGTGTCGAACCGGCTCGACGATCTCTGCTCGCGCTATTCGATCGACAATTCACACCGCACCAAGCACGGCGCGCTGCTCGACGCCGAACTCTTGGCCGAAGTTTATGTCGATCTGGTCGGGGCGCGGCAATCGCAATTGCTCCTCGCTTCGGAAGGCGAGGACATTCGCGCCAATGCGGCTGGCGATGTGCCGCGGCGGCAGCGGACCGTGCCGCTCGCGCCGCGGATTTCCGATGCCGAGCGCGAGGCCCATCGGGCCTTCATCGCAACGCTCGGCGACAAGGCGATCTGGAACGAGTTCCTGCCCGCTCCAGCCGCCCCTCCGGCTGTTTAGGCCTGACCGCTCGTCTGCTGAGCGGCCATTTGCCGCTCCATGTTCTGACGATAGAGACCGACGAAGTCGACCGGATCCAGCATCAGGGGCGGGAACCCGCCGTCGCGCACGGCGGTTGCAATGATCTCGCGGGCGAACGGGAACAGCAGACGCGGGCATTCGATCATGACCAGCGGATGCAAATTCTCCTTCGGCACGTTGGTGATGCGGAACACGCCGGCATAGGCGAGCTCGAACGAGAACATGATCTTACCGGCGGTCTCGGCCTTGCCCTCGACCGACAGCGTCACCTCGAACTCGGTTTCGCTGAGATTGATGGCGCTGACATTGATCTGGATGTTGATCTGGGGCGGCTGGCCCTGCTGCTGGAGCGAGGTCGGCGCGTTCGGATTCTCGAACGAAAGGTCCTTGATATACTGCGCCAGAACGTTGAGCTGGGCAGCCTGGGCCGCCTCGGGAGGGGTGCCGTTGCCGTTGGTCATAAGAGTCTCTCCTTACCCGATTTGGGCTGAATTTCGCGGCGGTTGGCTAACATAGGGCCGCCTCACTCCACAAGGACGAACGGCCCCGGATCGGGTATCCGCGCCGCCCCCGCAATTGTGACGTTCACCCGGCCCTCCTGACGAAATCGCGCGTTAAACGATTGAAGATGCGCGATTTCCGGGCAGGATCGGGTTTCCCCTTAAGCATAAAACGCGCTACACTCGGCGCTGTGCCAAAAGGCGCCATTGGCCGGGCAAGATTTCGTGCCTACATCCCGAGGACCAGACGCGCGGACCTAAAATGGTGATGTAGACTTGCCGTTCCCGTATGGAACGGTCTACTGGCCGGATTGATTTTCCCGGCGACGACCCGAGACGGCCCCTTTCAGCGAAGACCAGAAAGCGAATACGACGTGGACATCTACACCATCATCTTCCTGGCGCTGGCGGTCTTCATCTTTCTGAGGCTGCGCAGCGTGCTGGGACAGCGGACGGGTAACGAGCGGCCGCCGTTCGACCGCACCGCCGCCCGCAATGCGCTGGGGGGTGCCCAGGACAAGAACGTCGTGACCATGCCGGGCAAGGTGATCGACCAGGCCCCGCTGGCGCCGACCGCCGAGCCGGCTCCGCCCTCCGACCGCTGGAAGGGCCTGACCGAGCCGGGCACCGCGCTCGCCCAGGGTCTCGACGCCATCGTCGACAAGGATTCCACCTTCGATCCGCGCCATTTCATCTCGGGCGCCCGCGGCGCTTATGAGATGATCGTGCTGGCCTTTGCCAATGGCGACCGCCGCGCGTTGCGCGACCTGCTGTCGTCGGAGGTCTATGACAGCTTCGACGCCGCCATCAAGGAACGCGAGAAGTATGAGCAGAAGACCGAGACGCGTTTCGTCTCGATCGACAAGGCCGAGCTCGTCGGCGCCGAGCTGCGGGACCGCACGGCTCAGCTCACCATACGATTCGTCTCGCAGATGATCTCGGCCACCCGCGACAAGAGCGGCAATATCGTCGACGGTAGTGCGGACACGGTCGCCGACATCACCGACATCTGGACCTTCGCCCGCGATATCACCTCTCGCGATCCAAACTGGAAGCTGGTTGGCACCGGAAGCGCGAATTAAGAATTTCCTGAAGAACAGCGCGACGGCGCTTTGCGCAGGTGCCGTCGTGCTGTCGTCGTTTTCGCTCGGCGCCGAGGCGGCGCGGCGTCACTATCGCAGCCATCACCATCATCTCCCGGCACTTGCCGCCGCCCCGCCGCGGGCCTTGCCCTATCCGCAGCTCCCTTTGCCGTTCGAAATCCCCGGTGCGCAATATCTGCCGCTGACCTGGACGGACGTGAAAGGCTGGAGCGACGACGACCATCTGGCCGCCTACAAGACGTTCCGCGCGAGCTGCCGGACGATCAACGCGCAGACCGGTGCGGCCGAACCGAAGGCGCTTGGCGGCTCGCTGAGCGAGCCCTGCCGGGCCGCCAAGTCGCTCGAGCTCACCGACGACGGCAAAGCCAGGACCTTCTTCGAGGAGAATTTCGCGCCGCTGCGGATCTCGCGCCTCGGCGAGCCCGACGGTTTCGTCACCGGCTATTACGAACCGGTGCTGGAGGGATCGCGGACGCAGACCGACGCCTTCAACGTGCCGGTCTATCGTCGCCCGTCGAACCTGTTCGTGCGCGGCTACAAGCAGGACTCGGTCAGCTTGCCCAACAAGGGCCCGGTCTATCGCAAGATCGGCCGCCGCAAGCTGGTGCCCTATTACGATCGCGGCGAGATCGAGGACGGCAAGATCGCCGGCCGCGGGCTGGAGATCGCCTGGCTGAAGGACCCGACCGATCTGCTGTTCGCCCAGATCCAGGGCTCGGCGCGGATCAAGTTCGACGACGGCGGCACGGTCCGGCTGAATTACGACGCCTATAACGGCTATCCCTACACGGCCGTCGGTCGTGTCCTGATCGAGCGCGGCATCATTCCGAAGGAAGAGATGTCGATGCAGAAGATCAGGGAGTGGATGGCGCAGAACCCCGATGGCGCCAAGGATCTGCGCCGCCAGAACCGCTCCTACATCTTCTTCCGCGAGGTCAATCTGTCCGACAAGGAAGAAGCGGTGGGTGCGCAGGGCATTCCGCTGACCGCCGGCCGCTCGATCGCGGTCGACAAGGCGCTGCACGTCTACGGCACGCCGTTCTTCATCGAGGGCGAGCTGCCGATCGATTCCGAACGCTCCAAGACGCCGTTCCACCGGCTGATGATCGCGCAGGACACCGGCTCGGCCATCATCGGCCCCGCGCGCGCCGATCTCTATTTCGGCGCCGGCGCGGATGCCGTCCGCGTCTCGGGACGGCTGCGCCATTCCATGCACTTCGTCATGTTGGTGCCGAAGGGCCTCGATCCCACGGTGCGCGCCGCGAAATTGCCGGTGCCGGATCCGCGTCCCTCGGAGAAGATCGCAAAGCTGTTTCCGCAGACCGATTCGCCCAAGGATCAGACCAAGCCGGCGGCTCCGGCCGCAGCCGTGGCGCAAGGTAAGGGTGAGACCGTCGCCGTTGCCAATCCGGTCCCGTTGCCGGTGCCGCGTCCCGCGATAGAGCCCGTTCAGGAGCCGCGGCGGCCAGTCAAGAATCGTCCCCATCGGCAGCAATGAAGCGATCGTCCCGTCCGCCCGTGCTGGAGCCTCGTCCCTCGCCGCGCCGCCGTGCGCTGAGCGAGGAGGAGCGCGCGCTGTGGGATGCGGTCGCAAAACAGGTCAAGCCGCTGCGGAAGCATCGCGTGGCAAAGGCGCATGCCCCGCCGCGCACTGAGCCTTCACCGGCAGCGCCGGCCACGCGATCTGCGCCATCGCCACGGCCGATCGCTGCCGCGACGGCTGTGCGGGTGGCAAAGCCGGCCATGCCGCCGCTGGCACCGCTGGCACCGCTGGGCAAGCGCGAGCGCACAAAATTGTCGCGCGGCCGCAGCGAGATCGAGGCGCGGCTCGATCTGCACGGCATGACCCAGATACGCGCCCACCGGGCCCTGACGGGCTTCCTGCACCGTGCCCATCACGACGGCCTGACCTTCGTGCTCGTCATCACCGGCAAGGGACGGAGCGGCGGCGAAAGCGGCGTGCTCCGCCGCCAGGTGCCGGAATGGCTGAGCCTGCCGGAATTCCGCGCCTTCGTCGTCGGCTTCGAGGAGGCGCATATCGGCCACGGCGGCGAGGGCGCGCTCTATGTGCGGATACGCCGGGCGAGGTATTAGAACGGCCGAACGATTCCGACGCGCGGGATCAGCGTGAGGATCAGGCCGAAGATGTTTGTCTTCCGATCCTCCGACGCGATCAGCGGTGCATTGTATTTGGCCGGCAGCATCTTCACCGCGTGCAGGATCAGGAACAGGCAGACCGCCCAGTTCGAGATCCAGCGCGAATAGTCGAACACCATCGCAAACATCACGAGATAGGCGAGGCTGATGCCGATCAGCGCCGCGACGACGAGGCGCCGGTGCATGTCATCCGCGAGCGCGCCGATCAGGCCGGCGAAATAGCGCCAGAGTGGCGTGTGCAACCAGATCAGCAGGGCAAACACCGGCACGCCGAGGATGTTGTGTGGCAGGCGGCCCCAGGTATCTGAAACCTCCTTCGCCAGCGGCTGATACCAGATGTAGGCGAATTGCAGCAGGTCGGTCCGCGCCGGATCAGCCATCCGGGTCTTCAGATACGCGACGAAATCCGCTTCCGGGATCGGCATCGTTCCCAGGAATTGCGCCGCGAAGAACAGCGCGCTCACGCCAAGCAATGCGACCAAACCGAACGCGACATTCGCTCTGGTGACGCCATGCGCGAGGTAGTGCCTGATCACGACGATGGTGATGATCGTCGGCACATACATCAGCAGATGAATGTGGTGGATCAGCACGAGGATGATCGAGAACAGCGCGGCCGTTGCGACGAACAGCAGCGAGCCCGCCGGCATCAGCAGCAGGATGATCGCCAGCGCGCAGCCATAGATGTCGAAATGGCCGAGCGTGTGCATGAAGTTCTTGAGAAAGAACGGCGAGCCCGCGATGAAGACGAACAGCGGCAGCGTCTTCGCGGTGAAGCCGAACGTTTTCTGGAATAGCCTTGCGTACAGTCCCAGCGTCACCAGCCACGTCGCCCCGCCGAGCGCGAACACCAGCCAAACCGGCACCTTGTCCGTGAACAGCGCGACGATCGCGCCGATCAGCGCCCGCTTGATGAAGCCGAAATGGTAGTCGACGAGGAGGTGGATGTAGGGGACGTAAGGCGGCAGCCGGATCTTGTGGACGAACACGCCGACGATGACCGCCGCGTTGATCGCGAGCAGGAGACGCCAGGGATTCTGGCGCAGGTTTGCAAGAACCGCGCTCAAGTGGCGCTCCGAGGGAATCGGCGCGATCGGACTCCGAAAGGGTTTGGAGTCAATATGTGGTTCACAGGATTCTTTTCACCACTACATATTGACGATACGGCGCTCACCGATACCATTCCCGCGACCCTCAGAAGCGGCGAAGCCGTCGGGTGGCTAGACCCAACGGCTTCAAAGCTTCTGACCCGCATCCCGAGCTGGGCGCGGAACAGGCTGTCTAAGCACTTCATGGAATCATGGGTGGAGTCGGTGGTCAAGCCCAGCTCTCGATAGGAGAGAAGAATGACCAGTCCGCAAACCAGACCCCAGACGGCGCAAATCCGCTGTGTGAATAAACGCGATCGCCCGAATCCGTTCGAGCGGATCACCCACGTTGGTGGCTACGGCTCAAGCCAGTGGAAGATCACACAAGAGCAGGCGATCGCTATGATCGAGCGCAGAGAGTGGAGCTTTTACGTTTCGCTTCCTGGTTCGACAAAGGCTGTTTTGGTCGAAGTCGGTGTCAGCCGGTTCGGCAACAAGTATTTGCGCACCGAAGGCGATGACGACACGCGCAACAATCTCTTGAGCCTGCCTGAGTGTCCCTGACGCTCTGTCTGTAACAACGAAAGGCCCGACAGAAGTGCCGGGCCTTTCTGCTTACAAAATGAACCGGCTCAAATCCGCGTTCTTGGCGAGGTCGCCGACGTGCTTCTGGACGAAATCCGCATCGACCTTGACGGTCTCGCCGCTGCGGTCGGGGGCGGTGAAGGAGATTTCGTCCAGCACCCGTTCCATCACGGTCTGAAGTCGCCGCGCGCCGATGTTCTCGACCGTCGAATTGACGGCGACCGCGACGTCGGCGAGCGCGTCGATGGCGTCGGCGGTGATGTCGAGCGTCACGCCCTCGGTCTGCAGCAGCGCGACATATTGCTTGATCAGCGAGGCCTCGGGCTCGGTCAGGATGCGGCGCATGTCGTCGCGGGTCAGTGCCTGCAGTTCGACGCGGATCGGCAGGCGGCCCTGCAATTCGGGCAACAGGTCGGACGGCTTCGCGACGTGGAAGGCGCCGGACGCGATGAACAGGATGTGATCGGTCTTCACCGCGCCGTGCTTGGTCGAGACCGTGGTGCCTTCGATCAGCGGCAACAGGTCACGCTGCACGCCCTCGCGCGAGACGTCGCCGCCGACCCGGCCGTCGCGTGCGCAGATCTTGTCGATCTCGTCCAGGAACACGATGCCGTTGTTCTCGACCGCGCTGATCGCCTCCAGCGTGAGCTGGTCGGTATCCAGCAGCTTGTCGGATTCCTCATTGACGAGGATCTCGTGCGAGTTCTCCACCGTCAGGCGCCGCGTCTTGCTGCGGCCACCCAGCTTGCCGAAGATGTCGCCGAGCGACACCGCGCCCATCTGAGCGCCGGGCATGCCCGGGATCTCGAACATCGGCATGCCGCCGCCCGAGGACTGCGTCTCGATCTCGATTTCCTTGTCGTTGAGCTCGCCGGCGCGCAGCTTCTTGCGGAACGATTCGCGCGTTGCCTGGCTGGAATTGGCGCCGACCAGCGCATCGAGCACGCGCTCCTCGGCGGCGAGCTGCGCGCGTGCCTGCACGTCCTTGCGCTTGCGCTCACGCACCTGGGCGATCGCGACCTCGACGAGATCGCGCACGATCTGCTCGACGTCGCGGCCGACATAGCCGACCTCGGTGAATTTCGTCGCTTCCACCTTCAGGAACGGCGCGTTCGCGAGCTTGGCGAGCCGTCGCGCGATCTCCGTCTTGCCGACGCCGGTGGGGCCGATCATCAAGATGTTCTTCGGGAGTACCTCTTCGCGCAAGGAGCCGGAGAGCTGCTGCCGCCGCCAGCGGTTGCGCAGCGCGATCGAGACCGCGCGCTTGGCATCGGCCTGGCCGACGATGAAACGGTCGAGTTCGGAGACGATTTCGCGGGGAGAGAAGTCTGTCATGGGACCTTAGCTAGGATCAGATGCGGGTCGGGACAAGCCGCATTTTACGTCAGATGATGGGCGGGCCCGATTGCCACTGTTTCACGGCGTCGATCGGATGGATCAGCATCAGGATATTGAGCGTCAGATTGTCGCGAATGTGAAGCGCGAGCATGATCTCGAAGGCTAGCCCGAGCAGGACGGTCACCGAGACTGGCAGCACGCGCGCGGCGAGGAACCCCAGCATCATGGCCAGATTGTCAGAAATCGAATTGACGATGCTGTCGCCGAAATAATCCAGCGAGATCGTGCCGGCACGGTAGCGTTCGATGATGAAGGGCGAGTTCTCGACGATCTCCCAGGCGCCTTCGATCAGCATGGCGACGATCAGCCGTGCCGGCCAGGACAGTTGCAGGAAGGGCAGGCGCGCGAACAGCAGCCAGGTCAAGCCGTAGAACAGGAAGCCATGCAGGATGTGAGAGAAGGTGTACCAGTCCGTGATGTGCTGCGAATTTTCGGAGCTGTTCACCACGCCATGCCAGAGCTTTACATAGCCGCAGGTGCAAATCGGCACCCGCCCCATCGCGAACAGGATCGAGGCCTGCAGCGCCAGCAGCAGCATTGCGATGCCGACCCAGGCGTACGGCGGTACGGCGACCTCGCTCTCGTGCGTGCTCGTCAGCGTCACGGCTCGCGCACCATCAGCAGCGCCGTCCCGTCCGGCGTCTCGACCATGCGGTCGCGGACGAAGCCGGCTTTCTCATAGGCGCGCACGGCGCGTGCGTTGAGCGGATCGGGATCGGTGACGATGCGTGGCAGGCCCTGCCGCAACTGGCCGTCGACGAACTGGCGGATGAACGCGGAGCCGTGGCCGCGCGCGATCATGTCGCTTTCGCCGATGAACTGGTCGATCCCACGGGTGCCCTCCGGTTGCGGCCCAAAGCCGGTATTCCAGGCTGTCAGGCGATAGCATTGAAGATAGCCGAACGGGTGGGTGCCGGCCAACACGATGAACTGGTCCATCGCCGGCTCATCGAGATCGCCGCCCACGAGCGCAAACTGCTCGTCCGGATCGCCCCACCATTCCCGCACATGCGCCTCACCCAGCCACCGCCGGATCAGCGGCAAATCGGCCGTGCTCATCGGGCGGAAGGTGTAGGCGGGCGCCATGTCCTGTTCGGTCTGGCCTAGCCGGTCGCCAGGCTTTCGATGGTCAGATTGCGGTTGGTGTAGACGCAGATGTCGGCGGCGATATCGAGGGAGCGGCGGACGATGGTCTCGGCATCCTTGTCGGTGTCGATCAAGGCCCGCGCGGCGGCCAGGGCGTAATTGCCGCCGGAGCCGATCGCCATGACCCCGGCCTCGGGCTCCAGCACGTCGCCGGTGCCGGTCAGGACCAGGGAGACGTCCTTGTCGGCCACGATCATCATGGCCTCCAGCCGCCGCAGATAGCGGTCGGTCCGCCAGTCCTTGGCGAGCTCCACCGCGGCCCGGGTCAGCTGCCCCGGATACTGCTCGAGCTTGGATTCCAGCCGTTCAAAGAGCGTGAAGGCGTCGGCCGTGGCGCCGGCAAAGCCGCCGATGACGTCGCCCTTGCCGAGTTTTCGCACCTTCTTGGCGTTGGACTTGATCACGGTCTGGCCGATCGAGACCTGGCCGTCGCCGCCGATCACTACCTTGCCGCCCTTGCGGACCGTCAAAATCGTGGTGCCGTGCCAGCCCGGCGCGCTGTTCTGGGAATCCTGCATCAAATACCTCGTTGTCGGACCTGATTTAGGCGGTCGGGACCGACCGTACAACGGGCCGCTCCGGGCCCATTTCGCTCACCATAGGCAGAAGTAGAGGCCCGGCCAGCCGTTCCCGCAGTAGCGAAGGCGTCATTTGGCTGTTAAAAGACCGCCGTTTTCGGTCCAAAACCAGAATGGAAACCGCTTTTCAATGCGCACCGCGACGATCAAGCGCAAGACCAAGGAAACCGACATCGAGGTCACCGTGAACCTCGATGGCTCCGGCGTGTCCAATATCGCGACCGGCATCGGCTTTTTCGACCATATGCTCGATCTCCTCGCCCGTCATTCCCGCATCGACCTCACAGTCAAGGCGGTTGGCGATTTGCACATTGATCATCACCATACCACCGAAGACACCGGCATCGCGCTCGGCCAGGCGGTCAAGCAGGCGCTCGGCAACATGGCGGGCATCACCCGCTATGCCGGCGTCCACATGCCCATGGACGAGACGCTGTCGCGCGTGGTCATCGACATTTCGGGCCGCCCGTTCCTGGTGTTCAAGGCCGACTTCCCCCGCGACAAGATCGGCGAGTTCGATACCGAGCTGGTGCGCGAGTGGTTCCAGGCCTTCGCCATGAACGCCGGCGTGACTCTCCACGTCGAGACCCTATATGGCGATAACAGCCACCATATCGCCGAGTCCTGCTTCAAGGGCCTGGCGCGGGCGCTGCGCACTGCCGTCGCGATCGATCCGAAGGCCGTGGGCGAAATCCCGTCCACCAAGGGCTCGCTCGGCGGCTGACGTTTTTCGGCCCGCGGCACGCGCCGCTTGCGGTATCACTGAATTCCTAGGAGCGGGGCATCACCATGCCTGTCTACACAGTTCATGCTCCCTCCCCTGCCGGAGCCGATCTGCGCGCGACTGACAAGTTCGTGTTCGTGCGCGACGGTTTTCATTTCTGGGCGATGGTTCTCGGCCCGTTCTGGCTGCTCTGGAACAGGCTCTGGCTGGCGCTGATCGGCTGGGTGATTTTTCTGGCTGCCTTCGATGCAGGTTTGCATAGCCTCGGCGTTGGCCGCAGCTCGATCTTCTTGGCCAATATGATCGTCGCGGTGCTGATGGGTTTCGAGGCCTCGAGCCTGCGCCGCTGGACACTGTCGCGCGGCAAGTGGCGCCAGCTTGACGTCGTCATCTCCGACGACGAGGACACCGCCGAGCGGCGGTTCTTCGAGCGCTGGAGCCAGAAGCAGCGCGGCATCGTCAACGATCAATGGGCCGTCGATCGCGGCGGCCCGCCGCCAACCCGCAATGTGCCGGGTCAGCAATTCTCGAATCCGCCACCGCTGCCGTCGGGCGGCATCATTGGATTGTTTCCAGAACCGGGAGGGTCAAGATGAGCGTCGCGATCATCGATTACGGTTCAGGCAATCTGCATTCCGCCGCCAAGGCATTCGAGCGCGCCGCGCGCAGCCTGGAGATTCCGCAAAAGGTCTTCGTCACCAGCGATCCGGATCAGGCCTACGGCGCCGACCGTCTGGTGCTGCCGGGTGTCGGCGCCTTCGCCGATTGCCGGCGCGGGCTCGATGCCGTCAACGGCATGGTCGAGGCGATCACCGAAGCGGTGCGCGTCAAGGCGCGGCCCTTCTTTGGTATTTGCGTCGGCATGCAGCTGATGGCGAGCCGCGGCAAGGAACACGTCATCACCGAGGGCCTGAACTGGGTCGGCGGCGACGTCGAGAAGATCATGCCGCGCGACGAGAGCCTGAAGATCCCGCACATGGGCTGGAACACGCTCGACCTGCTGCGCGAGCATCCGGTGCTGGACAGGCTGCCGCTCGGCCCCAAGGGGCAGCACGCCTATTTCGTGCACTCCTACCACCTCAACGCTGCCAACGAGGCGGACGTGCTCGCGCGCGCCGATTACGGCGGACCGGTCACCGCGATCGTCGCGAAGGACACCGCCATCGGCACCCAATTCCACCCCGAGAAGAGCCAGCGTTTCGGCTTGGCCCTGATCTCGAACTTTTTGCGATGGAAACCGTGATTCTCTTTCCCGCTGTTGACCTCAAGAACGGCCAGTGCGTGCGCCTCGAGCAAGGCGACATGGCGCGCGCGACCGTGTTCAACCTCAATCCCGCGGCCCAGGCGCAGAGCTTTGTCGAACAGGGCTTCGAGTATCTCCACGTCGTCGATCTCGACGGCGCCTTTGCCGGCAAGCCGGTCAATGCGCAGGCAGTCGAGGCGATGCTCAAGACGATCAAGATCCCGGTGCAGCTCGGCGGCGGCATTCGCGATCTTGCGACCGTCGACGCCTGGCTCGACAAGGGCATCACCCGCGTCATCATCGGCACCGCCGCGGTGCGCGACCCTGAACTGGTGAAGGCGGCTGCAAGGAAATTCCCCGGCCGCGTCGCGGTCGGGCTCGATGCCCGCGACGGCAAGGTCGCCGTCGAAGGCTGGGCCGAGACCTCGCAGGTGACGGTGCTGGAAATCGCGCAGCGTTTCGAGGATGCAGGCGTCGCCGCCATCATCTTCACCGACATCGCGCGCGACGGCCTGCTCAAGGGCCTCAACCTCGACGCGACCATCGCGCTGGCGGATGCGATCTCGATTCCCGTGATCGCCTCCGGCGGCCTCGCCTCGATCGAGGACGTCAAGGCGATGCTGACGCCGCGCGCCAGGAAGCTCGCCGGCGCGATCGCCGGCCGCGCGCTTTACGATGGCCGGCTCGATCCGGCTTCTGCCCTCACCCTGATCCGCAACGCGCGCACCGCCTAGGAGCTGACACATGTTCAAGGTGCGCGTGATCCCCTGCCTCGACGTCAAGGACGGCCGGGTCGTCAAGGGCGTCAACTTCGTCGACCTGCGCGATGCCGGCGATCCCGTCGAAGCCGCGATCGCCTATGACGCCGCCGGTGCCGACGAGCTCACCTTCCTCGACATCACCGCGACCCATGAGAACCGCGGCATCATGCTGGACGTGGTCCGGCGCACGGCGGAGGCCTGCTTCATGCCCGTGACCGTCGGTGGCGGCGTGCGCAAGGTGGACGATATCAAGACGCTGCTGCGCGCCGGCGCCGACAAGGTCTCGATCAACAGCGCCGCGGTGTCGCGGCGCGAATTCGTCAAGGAAGCCGCGGAAAAGTTCGGCGAACAATGCGTGGTGGTCGCGATCGACGCCAAGCGGGTCAAGCGTCCGGGCGGCGACCGCTGGGAGATCTTCACCCATGGCGGGCGCAACTCGACCGGCATCGATGCCATCGAATATGCCCAGGAAGTGGTCTCGCTCGGTGCTGGTGAAATCCTGCTCACCTCCATGGACCGCGACGGCACTCGGCAGGGCTTCGACATCCCGCTGACCCGGGCGATCGCCGACAGCGTTCCCGTTCCCGTGATCGCCTCGGGCGGCGTCGGCAATCTCGATCATCTCGTCGATGGTATCCGCGACGGCCACGCCACGGCTGTGCTAGCCGCCTCGATCTTCCATTTCGGGGAATTCACCATCCGCGAAGCCAAGGAGCACATG
This sequence comes from Bradyrhizobium sp. LA2.1, assembly GCF_040547725.1. Lineage (NCBI taxonomy): Bacteria > Pseudomonadati > Pseudomonadota > Alphaproteobacteria > Hyphomicrobiales > Nitrobacteraceae > Bradyrhizobium > Bradyrhizobium sp. LA2.1. The sequence continues at coordinate 72,800 of NZ_JBEPQI010000009.1, read as the reverse complement.
GCCCGGCGCGGACTGGCCATGCGCCTCGATGCCTGACGACTCCCGTTCATAAAAATGCTACATAGGCCTGCGGGGAATGGCCTCCGTGGCCTTGTGTGTTTTCGAGTAATTCCGATGTCGCGTTTCACGATCCACGATCTGGCCGACACCATCGACGCCCGCGCGGCGGCCGGCGGCGAGGCGTCCTATACCCGCAAGCTCCTGGACAAGGGCGCCGAGCATTGCGCCAAGAAGTTCGGCGAGGAGGCAGTCGAAACCGTAATCGCAGCAGTCGAAAACGATCGCGCGCATCTGATCGCTGAAAGTGCCGACCTGCTCTATCACTTCCTTGTGCTGCTCAAGGCCCGCGGCGTAAAGCTGGAGGAGGTCGAGGCCGCGCTGGACAAGCGGACGAATATGTCCGGATTGGAAGAAAAGGCGTCCCGCAAGGGTTAGTAGCTCCCAACGGAAAGGTCGCGTCATGGATATCCGCGCACCCGAGCAGCAGTATAATCCGTACCGCGTCTATACGCGCGAGCAGTGGTCGCGACTGCGCGACGACACGCCGATGACGCTGGAGCCCGGCGAGTTCGACCGGCTGCGCTCGCTGCACGATCGCCTGGACTTGCAGGAGGTCGAGGACATCTACCTGCCGCTGTCGCGCCTCCTGTCGATCTATGTCGATGCGATGCAGCGCCTGTATTACGCGGAGCGCCAGTTTCTCAACATCCGCGACCGCAAGATGCCCTACATCATCGGCGTCGCCGGTTCGGTCGCGGTCGGAAAATCGACCACGGCCCGCGTGCTTCAGGCACTGCTGGCGCGCTGGTCGCCGCGTCCGAAGGTCGAACTGATCACCACCGACGGATTTCTGTATCCCAACGCCGTGCTGGAGCGGCAGGGCATCATGCAGAAGAAGGGTTTTCCGGAGAGCTACGACCTGCCGCTGCTGCTCAGCTTCCTCTCCGACATCAAGGCCGGCCGCCGCCACGTGCGCGCGCCGGTCTATTCGCATCTGACCTACGACATCGTGCCGAACCAGTGGGCCGAGATCGACCAGCCCGACATCCTGATCGTCGAGGGCGTCAACGTGCTGCAGACCGGCAAGCTGCCGCGCGACGGCAAGGCGGTGCCCGTCGTCTCCGACTTCTTCGACTTTTCGGTCTATATCGACGCCGACGAGGCGGCGCTGCGACAATGGTACATCAAGCGCTTCCTGGCGCTGCGTGACACCGCGTTCACCAATCCGAAATCCTACTTCAACCGCTACGCGCTGTTGTCGGACGAGGAAGCTACCGCCACCGCCATCGCGATCTGGGAACGCACCAACCTCGCCAATCTCGAGGACAACATCCTGCCGACCCGCCCCCGCGCGACGCTGATCCTGAAGAAGGGCGCCGACCACACAGTGGCGAGCGTGGCGCTGCGACGGCTGTAGGCCGCCGTGCCCACCGTCTATCTCCATTTCGAACGTGAATGGTGGGCACGCGGCGCTTTGCCCACCCTACGACATTGGTGTTTGGCGCACGCCTGCAGCCACATCGTCATTGCGAGCGCAGCGAAGCAATCCAGACTCTTTCCGCGGAGGGATTCTGGATTGCTTCGTCGCAAGGGCTCCTCGCAATGACGGAGAAGAGACCTTCCTACACCGCCAGATGCCGCGCCGCCGCCAGCCCGGCCAGCGCCTCGTCCAGCTTGTCGCGGTCGAGCGGCTTGATCAGAAACCCGTTCATGCGGGCCTCGAAACAGGCATAGCGATCCTCCACCAGCGTATTGGCGGTGAGCGCGAGGATCGGCGTGTGGTGGCCGCCTTTGGCGGCCTCATGCGTGCGGATGCGTTTTGTCGCCTCGATGCCGTCGAGCTGCGGCATCTGGATGTCCATCAGCACGAGATCGTAGGGCGTGCCGGCGGATGACGCCGCGAGCCAGGATTCCAGCGCCGCCTCGCCATGAACGGCGATGACGACGCGGTGGCCGAGCTTGGTCAGCAGCGAGCGCATCAGCAGCGCGTTGATCTCGTTGTCTTCGGCGACGAGGATCGACAGGCCCTTTGCCGTTACGACGCCGGCGGGGGAGGCGGCCGGCGGCTCCGGCGCCAGTTCGGGCGATGCGACCTCCGGCGTCAGCGCGAGACGTGCCGCGAGCGAAGCCGCGCGCAGCGGCTTGATCAGGAAGCCGGTGAAGGAAGCTGAAAATTTCTCGTGGCGCGAGCTCGACGTCAGCAGCACCAGCCGCTGCGCCGCATGCTTGCGCGCGACCTCGCCGAGATGGTCGGCGATGACGGCGCCGATCGCACGATCGACCAGCACCGCATGCCATGAGCGCTCCGGAAGCAGCGCCTCTGCGACGGCTCCATCCGAGACGAGGCAGGTCTGGCCGCCCCAGCGCTCCAGCCGCCGCGCGATCAGCGAGGCCTCGATGCCGTCGGCGATCAGGAGGATCGACTTGCCGGTGAGATCAGGGCTCGGGAACGCCGTCTGTCCCGCGCCGGACTGCGATGGCGCAAGCGGGATCGCGACCTCGAAGGTCGAGCCCTTGCCCGGCTCGCTCTCCAGGGTGATGCGGCCGCCCATGCGCTTGACGATGCGTTCGCTGATGGCAAGGCCGAGCCCGGTGCCGCCATAGGTGCGGGCGACGCGCTCGTCGGCCTGCTCGAATTCTCGGAAGATGCGCGTTCGCGCCTCGGGTGCAATGCCGATGCCGGTGTCGCGCACCAGAAAACTGATCTCGTTCGGCCAGATGCCGGGTTCGACGATCAGCGCGACGCCGCCGGTCGCGGTGAACTTGATGGCGTTGCCGGCGAGGTTGAGCAGCACCTGGCGCAACCGCGCGGCGTCGCCGACGACCTCGAGCGGCAGGCGCTCGTCGACATAGGCGGCGATCTCGAGCGTCTTTGCCTGCGCGCGCGGCGCGAGCAGCTCGGTGATCTCCTCGATCATGGTCGAGAGCGCGAACGGGCGCTGGTCGAGATCGAGCTTGCCGGCCTCGATCTTGGAATAGTCGAGCAGTTCCTCGATCAGCGCCATCAAGGCTTCGCCGGAGGTTTTCACCGCCCTGGCATAGGTCGTCTGCTCTGGCGTCAGCGCGGTGTCGAGCAACAGGCCGCCCATGCCGATGATGCCGTTGAGTGGCGTGCGGATCTCATGCGAGGCCATCGCCAGGAAGCGCGACTTGGCGCGGTTGGCGGCATCGGCCTGGTCGCGCGCGTCCGACAGCGCGCGCTCGGTCTCGGTGCGGTCGGTGACGTCGCGTCCGACGCTCTGCAGTTCGGCGGGCTGGCCGGCATCGAGACGGACATAGCCCTCGCGCCAGGCGATCCAGCGCGCGCCGTGCGGGGTGGTGATCCTCTGGTCGTGAATGCGCGTGCCGTTGCTTTCGCGGGCGCTGTCGCCCTGCTCGAGGACGTCGAAATCGAAACGCGTGCCGACCAGCACGTTGCGCGCCTGTGCTGCGAGCGCGCAATAGGCGTCGTTGGCGAAGGTGATGCGGCCCTGGTGGTCGCGCAGCACGATCAGGTCGCCCTGCTGTTCGAACAGGCTGCGCGCGCGTTCTTCCGCTTCCTTCAGTTCCCAATTGCGGTCGATCAGCGTCTCGTTGTGGGCGGCCAGCTTACGCATCCGCTTGTTGACGAAGCGCAGCCGCATGCTGAGCGTGGCAAGGCCGAGGCAGGCGAGCGCGAACAGGAAGCTCGCGCCGACCGCAAACGTATTGGGATCGTAGCCGGAGTTCTCGGAGCGGCTGCCGGAGACGAAGCCATAGGCGCCGCCGAACGTCGCCGAGAAGATCATGAAGGAGCGGATCGCGAACGCGATGCGGGGATGCTGTCGCCTGAAGCGGCGCATGCGCACCTTGATCCGGAACGTCCGATCCATCGCCATCGACCCCGACTCTTGCTCCGAAACCCCGCGTCGCCAATTGCGACGATGTCTCGCCGACCTTGCGAACAGCTTGAGGCTTTGGTTCGGCCTCCAAACAGGGTTGACGAGGTGTTAACGCTTCAGAGCGAGGCGGCCTGGAGCGGGAGCGGGCGGTGGCCGCCATTGGCGCCGACGATCAGCGCCGCGGCCTCGCGCTGCGAAAAGGTCTTGGAGCGCACATAGATTCGATAATCGGCTGGCCCGTCGGTGGACAGGTAAATCACCGGACCGCCGTCGACCGGCTCCGCGGCAATCGTGACGAGGCGCGTCGCTGGATTGGCCTGACAGGAGTCCGGTTCGGAGCCGAGACCGTCGTCCACGACCGCGAAGTCCGCCGCGTCCGGATCGTCGGTGATCTGAACCCGCACCGTGGCCCGCGACAGATCGTTGGTGAAGGCGATATGGACGCCGGCCGTCCAGAACAGGGATGTCAGCTCGACTGAAGTCTCGCCCAGCGCGATGCAGGGATGCGAGACCGATCCGATCTCGCCGCGGGCGAACACCGCGGCCGCCAGCAGGGGAACAACCGAGGCCAGGATCTTGAAACGCAACATGACACTCTACTCGCCCGGCCCGGTGTGGACTCGTACTGGGAACGCTTGGGCCTTATGGTTTGCAGAGCGTAAAGGAAACTCGTTACCGCCGGGTTGATGCGCGGAAGGATCAGGCCATCTGCCGCACATCCTCCGCGAGTGCGCGGTAGGACAGCGCCTCGGCGAGATGCAGCCGGCCGATCTTGTCGGCGCCGTCGAGATCGGCGAGCGTGCGCGCCACCCGCAGGACGCGGTGATAGCCGCGAGCCGACAGCCGCATAGTCTCGGCGGCGTCGCGCAGTAATTTGGCGCCTTGCGCATCCGGCTTGGCGACGTCTTCCAACACCGAGGCCGGCGCCTCGGCATTGGTGCGAACATGCGGCAGGCCCGCATCCGCGTAACGCGCGAGCTGGATGTCGCGCGCGGCTGCCACGCGCGCGGCGACTTCCGCCGAGCCCTCGGCCGGCGGCGGCAGGATCAGATCCGCGGCGGTCACCGCGGGAACCTCGATGCGCAAATCGATGCGGTCCATCAGCGGACCGGAGATGCGCGCCTGGTAGTCGCCGGTGCAGCGATCGATGCGGCCGCGCTTGCAGGCATAGCCGGGCTCGAACGCATGGCCGCAGCGGCACGGATTCATCGCCGCGACCAGCATGAAGCGCGCAGGATAAGTCACGCGATGATTGGCGCGGGAGACGGAGACCTCGCCGTTCTCCAGCGGCTGGCGCAGCGAATCCAGCACGCGCGGATCGAATTCGGGCAGCTCGTCGAGGAACAGCACGCCCTGATGCGCGAGCGAGATCTCGCCGGGTTTTGCGCGGATGCCGCCGCCGGTGAGCGCGGCCATGCTGGCGGAGTGATGCGGCGAGCGGAACGGCCGTCGCGCGGTCAGCGCGCCGCCCTCGATCTCGCCGGCGACGGAGGCGATCATGGAGACTTCGAGCAATTCGCCCGGTGACAGCGGCGGCAGGATCGAGGGCAGGCGCGCCGCCAGCATCGACTTGCCGGCGCCGGGCGCGCCGATCATGAGGATATGGTGGACAATTAAGTTATCAGATGTTAATAAAATCTGATGGTTATGACCCTCCCAACCGATAGGCCGAAGGCCTATTCCTATGTCAGGATGTCCACCGAAGTTCAGCTGAAGGGCGATAGCCTGCGCCGTCAGCGTGAAGCCTCGCGAAAATACGCAGAACTGCACAGCCTGGAGCTGGTCAACTTTAATCTCACCGACGTGAACAAGTCCGGCTACAGGGGCGAAAATGTCGCGTCTGGGGCTTTCGGAAAGTTCCTGGATGATGTTCGCCAGGGGAAGATTGAGCGGGGCTCATATCTGCTCGTCGAATCCTTCGACCGGATGAGCCGGCAGGAGCCGATCGTGGCCCTGAAGCCCTTCATCGAAATCGTAGAAGCGGGGCTGGTGCTGGTCACCCTGGACGATGAGCGCGTCTTCAAAGGCAAGATCAGCTTTGAAGATCTGATCATTTCGATTGCTAAGATGAGCCGGGCGAACGAGGAATCAGCCCGGAAGAGCGATCGTCTGTCCCAAGCCTGGAAGGCCAAACGGGCCGTCATCAGTCAGAAGAAGCTGACCGCAAGGTGCCCAAGCTGGCTGCGCCTGACTCCGGACCGGATGGGTTTTGAGGTGCTGGAAGACCATGCTGCCGTGGTCCGTCGGATTTTCGATGAGGCTGCATCTGGAATCGGTACGTTCACGATCGTTCGCCGGTTGAACGAAGAAGGCATCCCGACCTTCACCGGCAAAGGAGGGTGGCAGAACTCGACCGTCAACAAGATCTTGAGTAGTGCAGCGGCGATCGGAACATTCCAGCCCAACCGCATGGAGGGCGGAAAGCGGATGCCCGACGGTGATCCCATCCGCAACTACTTCCCGCGCATTGTGACCCAGGCCGTGTTCGAGGCAGCACAGCGCGGCCGGCTGGAGCGAAAGACAAAGCCTGAGTCTGGCCGACAGGGTAGCGGTGGACCCAAGGGCAAGCACTTGACCAATCTGTTCTCGAAGTTGGCGGTCTGTGACTACTGCCGGAAGCCGATGCACTACCAAAACAAGGGCACGCCACCGAAAGGGCAGTCGTACCTTGTGTGCTCGAATGCACTCCGGAATTTCGGATGCGAGATGATCGGTCGCTGGCGTTACGACCAGTTTGAGTCGACGTTCTTGTCTTTCGTAGAGCAGCTTGATTTGGCATCGCTCGTGTCATCGAGTGAGCACTCGTCGAAGCGCCATGAGGTGGCGTTCCAACATGATGCCGCCGTGGGCAGAATCAAAATGCTGGAGGACGAGCAGCGCAAGATTTACGAGATCGGCCTGAAAATGGCGAATTTTGACAGTGCATTCATTGCTCAGCGGATCAAGAAGGCAGAACTAGATTTGGTCGCGGCGAAGAAGCTGGAGAACCAACTTCGCCACGAGATTTCGGTCCTCGACCAGACAGCATTGACGTATTACAGCCGTCCCGATCAGGTTGCGGAGCTGATCGAGCGTGTGCGGGCTGCCAGAGGTGGGGACGTGTACAAGCTCCGCGCTCAGATCGCATCAAGGCTGCAATCATTGATTAGCGAGCTGCGTCTGACTGTGGACCCTGATACTCAGCGCTTTGAGGTGGTCTTCCGAGATGGTCAAGGCATGACGCTATTCGTTGACCCTGAAGATCCGGGGAAGTTCATCCAGAAGGTCAGCGGGAGGGCGCCGGATTTCGACGTGCTTTCAGCTGATGGCACTGTGGTTCAAGTGCCAGCCGGCGAACTAACCTTCGATGGGAAATAAAGATTCCCAAATAGGTCACTCAGAGATCTTTCATTCCCCCACTGGGAAAACCACCGGGTCGAGTGGGCGACTATTCGAATGTTCGGAATGTCGGCAATTGCTGGGAAACGGACTAACAGATTGCGGGCAAGCTCACTCCGCTTGTCCAGGCTTCACCGTCCAAACCGCATGCGTCTTGTCGCCAGCCTTGGCCAACACCTCGTCCACATCTACGGGACAGTAATGTTTGGTGACGGACGTTATGGGGTGAAAGTCCGGCGTGCGGCTCGTGACTTGTCCCGCCTCGTCGCAGAAATAGTGAGCCGCGCCCGGGAACATCTCCATCGGCAGCGGGATCTCGGCATTGGGGTTGTGATAAACGTTCAGCCCTTCGATCCAGTCCTCTTCGTAACCGGCCGAATTGACGATCACTCGAAAGATCTTTGGGTGAAGCGAATCGGGATTGTGATCCATCATTAGGCCTTCACGTATAATCAACACCTGCTTTGATCCGAATTTGCCGAGGATGCCCATACGATTGAATTTGGCGATCGTGCCACCATTGCTCGAAATCACCGCACTCACATGCGCGGCCTCCGGCAATCGGAAAAGGCCCGAAGGGATAGGCGCCTTATCCCCCCATTGGTGCGTTTCGATCCGCACCGGCGAAACTACCAGCTTGCCTTGATCATCGAGCGCGCCGGTGTGCTCGTAGCCGAACAGGTAACGCGGCAACGCCGGTTGCGAATGCACCATCGACCTCGGCGCCGAGAAGTCGGCAATTGCAAAGACGAACGGCTTCCCGGCTACATGTGGCTGTTTCCAGTACTCCTTTTTCAGCTTGGAGAAGAGAGCGCTGCCAAACTTGATTGGCATATACTCCTTCACATACTCCGGTGTATCCATCGGTGGAGGCGGCACAACCTTGCCGTCCCTGACGGTTGGTCCAACCGTCACGGCCTCGATGTAGAGCTCGCCCAGCATGCCTGAACAGCAAAAGTCAGGTACCGCATGTACACGCGAGAGGGAGTAGTTCGCCTCAATCAGCGTGGCGAACAGATAAAGCTCCCAGATCCGCTGGTCGAAGCCGGTAGTCTGGAATTGCTCGACGAAATTGCCGTCGGCATCCTCGTGCCAGCGCATCATCGGCTCGATAATCTGTCTGGCCGGTGAGTATCCTTCACTGGTCGTCAGTTGCACGAAGGCCGGATTCAGCCGACTTTCCTCATGCAGGTGGGTGAAAAAATCGACCGGAGCGCCCTTTTCGTCGCCCTGATGGTGCTCCTCCGCATTCGCCTGGGCAGCCTTGACCATCCCCGCGAACAGCGCTTTCCGTGCCTCGTCCGCTGTCGCGCAAAATTCGGTGATATCGACGCTGCGGAAGCAGAGCTTGCTGTCTCGAGCCAGCACGATCCCGCCAAAATCTTGATCCGTGATGTCGAGCGTCGCTATACCCAGTACATCACCGTTTTCAGTCTCGAAATACTCAAGCTCGTCGATCATTAGGAACGATCTGGGATGGCGCGCATACCCGCCCAAGGCATTGAAGCGGGTCATCGAAATGGGATGTATCGCGAAGTCGTCCATAGCTCTCTCGTCATTTTTCTGTAACAGGCGGTATTCTGCCGATTTTGCGCGCAACGGGAATGTTAGTTCTATAAGTGATAGTACCAATTATTTCAGCCGCCGCCGCAGGTGCCTATCATGCCGCCGATAAAGAAAGCGTCAGGCCTCACGCCCACCGAAAGCCATCTAGCCAAACTGGCTGATGATACGTTTCTCGATCTCTGGTCTTGGCCCAACGTGTTCAAGAAGCCAGGCAAGGAGCTATGTGACCTTCTCGTGGTCTGCGGTGACGACGTGCTGATGTTTAGCGACAAGCATATCGCTTGGTCGGATGCGCCCTTCGAAATCGCTTGGAAACGCTGGTACAGTCGGGCGATCGGCGAATCCGCCGAGCAGATCCGCAAAGCGGATCTCTGGCTGAAACAGAGCCCGAAGGCGATATTCGCGGATGGCAAATGCGAACAACCCATCCCGCTGACTTTGCCGCCAGTTGGGCGAAGGCGCGTCCATGGCATCTGCGTCGCCTCCGGCGGAGAGGAGGCCGCTTCATCCTACTTCGATGACCCGGACGGTACATTCATGATTCTTCCGAATCTTCGCGGGAAGGATCATGTTGACTTCACCGTGCCCGGTCATCGGGCCTTCTGCATTGGCGATGTCGATCCCGATGGCCCCTTCGTCCATGTGTTCAACATGGCAACCCTTGATGTCGTCATGCGAGAATTCGACACGATTACCGACTTCACGAAATACCTCAACGCGCGGGCAGAACTGATCCGATCAGGAAAGTTGTCATTTTCACCAAGTGAAGCGGAGCTGGTAGCCAACTATCTATTGACGATGGAGCCGGATGGGGAGCATCGGTTCCCCACGACTTCGGATGTCATGGGGGCTAACGCGGATGCTGATACGGCGATAGCGTTCATGCAGGGCGAGTACGCCTATCTTGTCCGGTCTCCAGAGTATGAACGGCGATCGACGGCGAACCGTATCTCGTATGAGTGGGACAGGCTGATAGGCCTTTTTAGTGACGGGGTCCTGAACGACACTCAATTCCGAATCTTGGATACCGATCCCACCGTCGAACACGCGGAACGAGCGCTGCGCATCATGGCGCGAGAAGACCGCGTGCAGCGCCGGGTGCTCGCTGAGGCGATCATAGGCGCGCTAGAAGCGCTAGAAGCGCAGAAGATGGGACGGCTTGCCCGCATTGCTGTGACACACGATCGGTCCACGGGTGACAAGGTCGCCTATGTCTTTCTTGTTCTCGCCGGTGCCGATGAGATGGCGCAGGAAGACTATCGCCGTGTCAGAGCAACTATGCTTCAGACATACTGCCTTTCTGTCTTGCACGACGACCGTGATCTGCAACTTTGCGTTGGAATCGCTGTGATGGCGATCTCCGACATGGGTGACTCGGAGGATCTCGTTGCCTATCCGCAGCAAGACTGGACACCGGAAATGGTCAAGGACTTGCGCGTGGATAGGGAGAACTTCGAAGTCCTGCAGAAGCCTCTTGAGCTGAAGACAAGGTCCATCCGGGCAATAAGCTTCCCTCCCGACCCCGCGTCTGAAGGCATGACTCGGCAGCAGCGTCGCGCGATGGAACGTCAACGAGCGAAGCAGCAACGATCAGTGCGGCGATCACGAAGAGATGCGCGGCGATAGCCCGGCGCCCGAATGCTAACGGAGAGGGTGCCGCGACCTGACGGCGATCCGATTCGCTACTATTTCCCCCGAATCGTGCCCCAGCCTGTTTTCGAAGCGGCGCAGCGCGGTCGGCTCGAGCGCAAGACCAAGCCTGATAAGGAAACAGGGAAGAAGGGCAGCGGCGGCTCGAAAGTTAAGCACTTCACCAACCTTTTTTCGAAGCTGGCGGTTTGCGACTACTGCGGCAAGCCGATGCATTATCAAAACAAAGGCACGCCGCCTGAGGGCCAATCGTACCTCGTGTGCTCGAATGCACTCCGCAATATCGGATGCGAAATGACTGGCCGCTGGCGCTATGACCAGTTCGAGTCGACGTTCTTGTCGTTCGTCGAGCAGCTTGATCTGGCCTCGCTGGTCCGATCGAGCGAGCATTCGAGCAGGCGAGGCGAATTGGCTTTCCAGAAAGACGCCGTCGAAGGCAGGATCAAGCTTCTTCAGGATGAGCTTCGCCGTGCGTTCGAGACCGGCATCAAAATGGCTGACTTCGATAGCGAATTCCTCGCCGGCAGAATCAAGAAGGGCGAGCAGGAGCTGGCCGAAGCAAAGAAGCTGAGACAGCAACTGCGCCACGAGATTTCGGTCCTCGATCAGACGGCATTGACGTATTACCGGCACCCCGATCAGGTTGCGGGGCTGATCGAGCGTGTGCGGGCCGCCAGAGGTGGGGATGTGTACAAGCTTCGCGCTCTGATCGCATCGAGGCTGCAATCATTGATCAGCGAGCTGCGCCTGACCGTCGACCCTGATACTCAGCGCTTTGAGGTGGTCTTTCGAGATGGTCAGGGCATGACATTGTTCGTCGATCCTGAAGCCCCGGCGAAATTCATTCAGAAGGTTAGTGGGAAGGCTCCGGATTTCGACGTGCTTTCCGCTGATGGCACCGTTGTCCAACTGCCCACCGACGAACCGGCTCTCGACGAGAAATAAAGATTCCCAAACAGGTCACTCAGAGAACTTAAATTCCCCCACTGGGAAATTGCGGTGCGGGGGGGCGGCTGTGTCCTGCGCCAATCGCTGAACAGTCGCTGCGCCGCGTCATTGCTTGATCGTCTAGCCGCCGATCCGTATTTAATCATGGTTGGACGACAAAATTCGGCATTAAAGCGGCTCTTCGACGAATCCAAGCTGGACCGCAATGACACGGACCACTGGAAGCTGCTCCTAGCTTGTATAGCGCAGATTGTTTATCCGCCTCCCAAGCCTGGACCAGGTCGAACGGTGGAATGGACCACTAGACTCGGCCATGAACTATTGAAGGACGCCTTAAGGCTGCGCTTGGACGAGCCCAAGAAGGCCGTCGAAGACATAGCGGATGAGCTCGCAAGATCGGACAAATGGAAGCAAAGCGGGCTGGTCGTTGATCGCGAGCGTATCCAGAACCTACTGCGGGATGTTCGCGCAAGGGTAGTCGATGAAACTGCGATCAGTTACCGAGCACAGCGAATACAAGCTGGGTCAACGAGGCAAGCTGATGCGTGACATAGCTTGGGCGTTCTCGAAGGAAGGTAAGCGAGAGCTTATTCGACGATTGCGTGAAAGAAATTTGCCCAAGGTTTCGTAGGACAGACAATTTTCACGATGCGTGGTGATGTGCTGCCGGCTCAGAGCTCCAATGAGCCGGCGGACCTGTAGGACGGTTTCCGCACTCACGCGAAAACAGCCAGAGCCCGCAGCCGAAGCTTATGTTGACGTGGGGGGCGCTAGTGCGGCCGCGAGGCTAGTCATTTAGTTTTTGTGAAATAAAGGAGAGGTGCCGTCTCAGAGTACAGAATGGCAACCGCGATCGTGATGTGAGTGTGTCCAGGTCAATTCAGACCGATTTGAAAGGACACACTATGAGTGACGACCATCTGTGGCGTCGGCGGCCTGTCATGATCGACGCCGACCTCACGAAAGAAATGCCTTGGGCTGCTATCCGCGGCGCTGGCTATTCTCACAAATTCAATCTGGCAGCTCCAATTCGCCTGACCGACATCATGTACTCGGAACGGCCCGAGTTTCTCTACGTCACTGGCGACAATACGGACTGCATTCACGTGTTCTGGTTTGGCGACGAAGGAGGGACCGGCGAGTTCGATATTGTGAACGGTGAACTCAAGCATGTGGACTGCCACGGGTGCAACGTTTCGATCTCCGGCAGCACGCTGATCTTCAGCCCTCACAGACAGGACGGGACTCGCCAGTTGCTGGGGCCGAAACGGGCTGTTCCTCGCAACTCAGAGGAACTGTTTTTTGCCACCCTCGGCGGTAACCGCCGTGAAGGTCTTGTGGAGGATTCCAAATGACCTCGAAGGCACTCTCTCCAGACGAACTCAGGGCCCGCGTTCGAAAGCGGCTGGATTATCGAATGATTGCGGAGCCGGAAAGCACCGATGAACTGACGCCAGACCTGTTGACGACCGACGTCGTTGATTGGTTCATGTTGCGGGCTCCCCGCGTGAAGTTCGAGCTTTGCGCGCTCAAAATCGCCTTTCTCCAGGCAATGGACAAAGGTCGCGCCCAAAGTGGGGAGTACACGATCTATTGCGGCGGTGGGACCGCGGTTGTCTGCAGCGGGAAATCTGCACTGCTGCTGCTCGGCTACGAACGAATCCGAGAGCTGCTGAGGTATCTCGACTATGAGCTGGAGCAAGCTTCGCGCGGGCCGTGGGACGACCTAATGGTTGTTTCTTTGAAGCCAGCGCAACCTTCATCTTCAAAGCCTCCTAGATCAAGACTGCGGAAGACGCGCAGCCACGCGAAGGGCTCGTCGCCGGCTGCCTGAAGCACTCAACTCAAACTATGATCCTAGCCCCGCCGGCATCCGGCGGGGCTTTTCGTGTTTATATGGACATTGCACCCCGAGCCCCGAGCCCCCCTCAGAAACCGCAGCAGATATCGCTAACCGATTATCCGAAACGAGTGACATTGAAAAAATTAAAAGGCCACCACTTAAGCAGGTGATGTCCGCCGGCGGCTGCGATCTCCAGCGCGCGCTTGGCGCTCTCCTGGCCCTTGATGTCGCGCAGGTCGAGCGGGGAGGCGGCGACCTCGTGCACGCGCGGCGTGGGCCGCGACAGCACCTGCGTGCCCTTGAAATGGTTGGCGATCTGGATCAGCGATTGTGCCGCGATGATCTGGATGTCCGGGCTCGCCCACGCCGCTTCCGAGCCGCAGGCCGCCGGACAGATCAAGCCTTCCTCGCGCACATTGGCGCCGATCGCGGCGGGAAGCACGCCGGCCACCGGCGCGATCGAGCCGTCGAGACCGAGCTCGCCGAGAACGGTAAAACCGGTCAGCGCATCCGGCGGGATCGCGCCGATCGCGGCCATCAGCCCGAGCGCGATCGGCAGGTCGTAATGGCTGCCCTCCTTGGGCAGGTCGGCGGGCGCCAGATTGACGATGATCCGCCGCGCCGGCAGCGCCAGCCCCGAGGCAATCAGCGCCGAGCGGACGCGTTCCCGTGCCTCCGACACCGCCTTGTCCGGCAGGCCGACGATGGCGAACGCAGGGAGGCCGGGCGCGACCTGCACCTGCACGTCGACCGCGCGGGCCTCGATCCCCTCAAAGGCGACGGTAGAAACCCGCTGAACCATGCCCGAACCAGCCTGCCCTCTCGCACAATTAGGGGTAGCAGAGCCCGATCTTTCTTGCAAGAACAATACGAGAACAGTCTTGGGGGCCCGGAAAACCCTAACCGGTCGTAAACGTCACGCAGACACTACGCCTCGAATGCGAGCGGCTCTCATCAGCACATCCCAACGAATGTTCGCTACTCCTAGAGCTGCGGGATGGGCCGTGATCTAACGGGTGAACAATTCAAATGCTTGCAAATCGCCGCAGAAGCGAACGACGGGTATGCACTCGGCTTGCAAAGATTCACTTTGGCGCGGGCTCGCTGCCGAGGGATTGCACGATCACGGATATCTCGGATGGGGGCGTGAAAGTGGTGGCGGAGTTTCTGGAAGTGCCGCCGCAATTCACCATCATCTTCGCGCCCGATTATTCCCGCCAATGCCGTCTGCGCTGGCGCATCGGCTGCGAATTCGGCGCCGAGTTCACCGATTGAGCCGGACGGGCCAGGTTCCTTAACTGGACTTTAGCGTTAATCGGTAAGCATCGCTGATCAGTCGCCGAGTGATCAGAGTATGCCCAAGCGTTCGTCCCTTGCCTCTTCGCCGGCGAGATTCCTGCTTTCCGCGCTCGTGATGCTTGCCCTCGGCGGCTGCCAGACCACGAGTCTGGAGGACATCACCGGCGCGCTCGGTGGCAAGTCGGAAACGGCCGGCAGGGCCGATCCGAAGCCGGACATGGACGCGCTTCGCGAGCGCTATCGCGCCAAGCCTTCCGATCCCAACGTCGCGCTCGAATATGGCATGGCGCTGCGCGAGACCGGCCAGCGCGCCCAGGCGGTTGCGGTGATGGAGCAGGCCGTGCTCGCCCATCCCAGCAACAAGGCGCTGCTCGCCGGCTACGGCCGCGCGCTCGCCGACAGCGGCAATTTCCAGCAGGCTTTCGATGTGCTCAGCCGCGCGCATACGCCTGAGGATCCGGACTGGCGCATCCTGTCGGCGCAAGGCGCGGCGCTCGATCAGCTCGGTCGCAACGAAGAGGCGCAGCAATATTATTCGGCGGCGCTGAAGATCGTGCCCGAGGAGCCGCAGGTTCTGTCCAATCTCGGCCTGTCCTACATGCTCCAGAACAATCTGCCGCGGGCCGAGGAAACGCTGCGCCGCGCCTATGAGCGCAATCGCGCCGATTCCCGCGTGCGCGCCAATCTGGCGCTCGTCGTGGGACTGCAGGGAAAGCAGGCCGAGGCCGAGACCATCGTGAAGGCCGACCTGCCGCCGGATCAGGCCGCGGCAAAGGTCACGGCGCTACGGCAGTTGCTGGCGAAGAAGCAGCAGCGAGCGGACAAGTAGCCTGCCCTCGTTTCTCGTTCGCGTTGGTGCTTACGACACCTTGCGATGCGGGGCTGACCCGCGACCCGCCCTGCCCTTGAGCCTCTTCAGGAGCGGCCCGAGCAGCGAGCGCTTCGGCTTCTTCACCTCGCCACGCCCGGCGAGGCGGTTCGCCATGTTCTGGAACAGAAGGGTGGTGCGGTGGTTCTTGGAGACCTCCGCGATCATCTGGCCGTTATTGGCCGCGGTCGAGAACAATTTCGAGTCGAACGGGATCGCCGCGATCGGCTGGCTCTCCATGGTCTTGGCGAACGCCTTGACGTCGATCTCTGCCCGCTTGTGCATGCTGACCTGGTTGATGCAGTACAGCGGCGGCCGGTCGTTGGGCCGTGCCGCCTTGAGCACGCTCAGCATGTTCCTGGTGTTGCGCAGATTGGCCAGATCGGGCTCGGCCACGATCACGATGTCGTCGGCATTGACGAGCGCGCGGCGCGTCCAGCCCGACCATTGGTGGGGAACATCGAGCACGATGCAGGGCGTGGTCATGCGCAGCGTGTCGAAGATCGCATCAAAGGCTTCGGCGCCGAAATCGTAGACGCGGTCGAGCGTCGCGGGCGCCGCGAGGAGACTGAGGCGCTCGGTGCATTTGGCGAGCAGGCGCTCCATCAGCGCCGTGTCCGGCCGGTCCTGCGAGAGCACCGCGTTGGCGATGCCCTGCGCCGGGTCCTGGTTGTAGTCGAGGCCGGCGGTGCCGAAGGCGAGGTCGAGATCGATCACGACGGAATCGAGCGCGAGGTCGCGCGCGATGGTCCAGGCGACGTTGTGCGCGACCGTGGACGCACCGACGCCGCCCTTGGCGCCGACCACCGCGATGACGCGGCCGGTGATGATGGCTTCCGACGCCGAGAACAGGCTGCAGATCGAGCGGACGACGTCGAGGGTTTCGACCGGTCCCACCACGTAGTCGTTGACGCCGCGGCGGACCAGCTCGCGATAGGGCGCGGTGTCGTTGGGGTTGCCGATCACGACCACGCGGGTGCCGGGATCGCAGACGCCGGCGAGATCGTCGAGGCCCTCGAGGATATCGCGTGTGCCGTCGGATTCGATCACGATGACGTTCGGCGTCGGCATCGTGTCATAGACTTCGATGGCCGCGGCAAGGCCGCCGCCCTTGGCGGTGAGATGCGCCTTGGCGAGACGGCGATCCTGCCCGGCCGCGGTGATCGCGGCGAGAGTCTGCTCGGTCTCGCAAAAGGCCTGTACCGAGATGCGAGGAACCGGCGCAATGTGGTCCTCGGGGTGCCGCGGGTCGTCCGCTTCCTCGTCGTCGTGAAAACTTGTCATTTGCCGGTGTCGCTGAGTTTGGCCTTTTCGGCCTCGGGATACATGGTCGTGGTCGCCATGCCTTTGCGGTAGCGCTCGAAGGCGATCTCGCGCCGTGCGGTGTAGGCGGGCGTCTCCGCCCTCGGCTGCTCGAGGTCGGCGGGGTTGTCGATCATGGCCGCGAGGTTGCGCTGGCTGGCGCAGCCCAGATTGAAGTACGGCCGGTTCTCGTTGTAGCCGGGGTCGAGGATGTTCGGACCGACGTCTTCCGGCCACAGCCCGCAGGGGCCGGCGACCGCGGCGATCTTCGAATAGCTCAGGCGGATGGTCGGCAGCAGGCCGGGATCCTCGGGGCGATAGGGATGCTGGACGATGGCGCGCGACGGCACGCCGCCGGATGCGAGCACCGACCGGATTTCGTGATAGGTCGCCGCCGCGGCGCGCGAATTCGCAGCGTCGCTCGGCACGTCGACGACGACGGAACCGGTGCCTTCGCGCACCCAGTCCCTGGCAATGCCCGCGACGTCCGCGTGCTGCGCGGTGGAGAGGCCCCCGCGCGCCTTGCCGACGAAGATCACGATCGACTTCTTGGCTTCCTGCACCGCGATCGGGTGGCGCTGGCGATAGTCGGTCGGCACCGTCTGGGTGACGATGTCACCGGTGGTGTTGCAGGCGCCGAGCATGACGGAAAGCCCCGTCAGCACGAGCGCGATCCGCAGCTTGCGACATCGATCGGCGATCGTCTTCGTCATCGCTTTGTCCCCTCTTGCCCCGTTTCTTGTCCCGGTCCCCAAACCGTCTGTCTCAGTCGATGATGAAGCCGAAATCGCCGCGGGTGCCTTCGATCGGATCGACGCTGCGCGCGATGCCATAGAGCCGGTTCATGCGGCCGAGCAGCGCCGTCTGCGCGTCCGAGGCCGGCGCAAAGCCGTCGTCGGGCCGCGATAATTCCTTCTGGGCGACCGCGCGCACCACATAGGGCGTCACGATCACCATCAGCTCGGTCTCGTTGTTGACGAAGTCCTGGCTGCGGAACAGCGCGCCGATGATCGGCACCTGGTCGACGCCCGGCAGGCCGTTGATCGCCTGCTTGGTCTTCTGCTGGATCAGGCCGGCCATCGCCATCGAGCCCCCGGAGGGAATTTCCAGCGTGGTCTCGGCGCGGCGGGTCTGGACCGAGGGGATGGTGATCGAGTTGCTCGAGGTCGAGGACACCGCCTGCGTCAGCGTGATCGCGTTGGTGTTCGACAGCTCCGAGACCTCGGTCATCACGCGCAGGCTGATACGGCCTTCGCTGAGCACGAGCGGGGTGAAGTTCAGCGAGATGCCGAACTTCTTGTAGGTGACCTGGGTGGTACAGACGTGGGTGACCGGATCGCAGGAATAGCCTGCAGGGATCGGGAATTCGCCGCCGGCGATGAAGGTGGCGGATTCGCCCGAGATCGCGGTCAGGCTCGGTTCGGCCAGCGTGCGCATGACGCCGGCGCTTTCCATCGCGCGCATCGTGGCGCTGACGGTGGCGACACCCTTGGCGAGGCCGGCCACGCCGAGCCCGTTGCTGCCGACGATCGGTCCGCCGCTGACCGAGAACGGGTTGGAGTTGTTGAAGTTCACGACCGCAGTGCCGGCATTCAGGCTGGCGCTGAGGTCGACGCCCAGCTGCTTGACGATGTCGCGGCGGACTTCGCCGACAACGACCTTGAGCATCACCTGGTCGCGGCCACGCACGACGATGTTGTTGACAACCTTGTCAGCGCCGCCAACGAGCTTTGCGGCGACATCGCCGGCCTGCTGGGCCTCGATCGGGCTCGACACCGAGCCGGTCAGCATCACGCTGTCGCCGACGCCTTCGATCTGCACGCCCGGCAGCGACTGGCGCAGCGCCGTGCGCATGCCGTTGAGATCGCGCTTCACCGCGATGTCGTAGGCGGCAACCTGCTGGCCGTCGGCGGTGAAGAACACGACGTTGGTCTGGCCGACCTGGCCGCCGATGATATAGGCGCGCTGCGACGAGCGGATCACTGCATTGGCGATCTTGGGATCGGCCACCAGCACGTCCTTGACCTCGCGCGGCAGATCGATGACGACGGACTTGCCGACGCCGAGCGACAGCGAGCGCGTGCGTGCAGGCGCGATGGTCGAAACCGGCGACACGCCGAGATCCGGCGCCTGCATCGGCGCCTGGTCGCCGACCCGCGCATCCGCCGCGCTGACGACGTCGGGGGCTGCGATCAGCCCCAGCATCAGCACCGCCCCCGTCCAGAACGAGCGTGCGCGCTTCCCCCGAATGCGCAGGCCCGTCCGATCATCCCCGTAGTTCATGGTGTCCCCATCATCACTTCTGTGACGTCAGTTGCCGTGCCTGCACCCCGTAGCGGATCACGTTCACGCCGCCGGGCCGCTTGGCCGTCAGGTCTTCGATCGAAATCTCCGACGCGTTGGCATCGGCGATGCTTCGCAACGCGAGCGTCAGCGTGCCGCCCTGGCGCGAGGCCGACAGCGTCGCGACCTGGTCCGGCTTGAGCTCGAGCGTGACGGTCTTGCCGAGCACGGCGTTCTGGCCGTCTTTTTCTTTCGGAGCCTGGTCGATCGCGAGCACACGGATGTTGCTCAGGATGACCTCCGACAGGATCAGGTCGTTGCCGCCGGTCGCGCCGTTGGCGCCATCGGGGTTCTTCAGGCGCCGCGTCAGGACGATGTCGACGCGGTCGTTCGGCAGGATGAAGCCGCCGGCGCCGGTCTCGGCTGAAATCTCGGTAGAGACGGCCCGCATGCCGGAGGGCAGGATCGCGGCCATGAAGCCCGAGCCCTCGGCCCTCACCAGCTTCTGCTCGCGGATCGGTTCGCCCTGCATCAACGGCACGCGCGCGATCGAGCCTGCGATCTGGGTCTGGGCGTCGGGCCTGCTGTCGCGGCGGATGAAGGCGCTGCTCGCGGTCGCCGCCGGCCAGGACTGCCATTGCAGGTCCTCGGGCTTGACGGCCTGGCCGAGCTGAATGTCGTTCTTCGCGATCAGCACCTCGACCGTCGGCAGCTTCTCGGCGACGGGAAGGGCGGGCGCGGGCTTGTTGTCAAAGCCGCTCGCCAGATACGCAGCGACGCCGCCGGCGCCCAGCGCGATGACGAGAACGACAATGCGTGCGGTGTTCATACGCTTCTACTCTTACGCGGGGCACTCGAACCGCACGTGGCGGGTTCCCCTGCGTCGATGAGTAGGGAGTAAAAGTATAAGGGGTGTTGCGAGGCCGAGTGTGATGGCCCGTGACGATGCGCGTTCTGGGCAGATGGTGAACGTCGCGTTATCCGCTCGGCCAATGGCCCCGTAGATTCACGCAGGGCGGGACGTTCGTTCGAACGATGCGCGCGACGTCATGGTGAATGGGTGGTTAGTCATCGGCGCTTCGCGCAGCGTGCGCGGTAGTCGCTCCTCAGGGTGAGGAGCGTACTTCCTCGTGTTTCAATTGATGTCCGTAGCCCGGATGGAGCGAAGCGCAATCCGAGCTACGAGTGAGCGCCCTACTTCGCCCGCTTCTGCTCGATCGTGTCCCAGACCTTCGCCGCGACATCAGGTCCGCCGAGCCGCGCGATGGCACGGATGCCCGTCGGCGATGTCACGTTGATCTCGGTGAGGTTGCCGTTGATGACGTCGATGCCGACGAACAGCAGGCCGCGCTCGCGCAGCGCCGGGCCGACGGTGGCGCAGATCTCGCGCTCGCGTGGCGTGAGCTCGGTCTCCTGCGCGGCGCCGCCACGCACCATGTTGGAGCGGAGGTCGTCGGCGGCCGGCACGCGGTTCACCGCGCCGGCGAACTCGCCGTTGACGAGGATGATGCGCTTGTCGCCGTGCTTCACCTCGGGGATGAACTGCTGGATCACCCACGGCTCCCTAAACGTCACCGAGAACATGTCGAACAGCGAGCCGAAATTCATGTCCTGCGGCATCACGCGGAACACCGCCGCGCCGCCATGGCCGTGCAGCGGCTTCATCACGACGGCGCCGTGCTTATCCCGGAACGCGTTGATCTCGTCGAGGTCGCGCGAGATCAGCGTCGGCGGCATCAGCTGCGGAAAGTTCATCACGAACAGTTTTTCCGGCGCGTTGCGCACCGAGGCGGGGTCGTTGACGACCAGCGTCTTCGGATGGATGCGCTCCAGGAAATGCGTCGAGGTGATGTAGGCGAGATCGAACGGCGGATCCTGGCGCAGCAGCACGACGTCGAAGCCGTTGAGCGCTTCGCGCCTGGGCTCGCCCAGCGTGAAGTGATTGCCGGGCTCGTCGCGCACGGTCAGGAGCTGGATGGGCGCGACGATCTCCTCGCCGACCATCGAGAGCTTGTCGGGCGTGTAATAGGACAGGCCGTGGCCGCGCTTCTGCGCCTCCAGGAGCAGTGCAAAGGTGGAATCGCCCTTGATGTTGATACGGGCGATGGGGTCCATCTGGACGGCGACGTTCAGTTTCATGGTCTGCCTTTCAGGTCGAGGCGTCGAATGCCGCCAACACATGGCGCGGAAGTGAGCGCGGCGCAATCAGCATGGCGTCGAATCGCAGTTCGAATTCGGCATGCTCGGGATGCGCCACGAGCCAGCCTTGCGCGGCGTCGATGATGCGCTGCTGTTGGCGCGGGGTCACGGCGAAGGCGGCGTCATCTAGCGTCGCGCGGGCCTTGACCTCGACGAAGGCGATCAGGTTGCGGCGGCGCGCCACGATGTCGATCTCGCCATGGGGGGTGCGGTAGCGCCTGGCGAGGATGCGGTAGCCCTTGGCCATGAGATAGGCGGCGGCGCGGCTCTCCGCGGAGATGCCGGTGCGGAACGCGGCGACGCGCTCGGGCGAGGCGACCTTCGGTTCCGCGCCCTCAGTCTTCGCCATCGCCGTCCCTCAGCTCCTTTGCGAGCTCGAGCGCGCGGGCATAGACCTCGCGGCGCGGCCGGCCCGAGAGCGCGACCGCATGCGCGACGGCATCCTTGACGCTGTGCGCGGCGAGCTGCTCGCGCAGCAGGCCGTCGAGCGCATCCGAGGTCAGCAGCTCCGCGTCCGCCGCAGGCGGCGCGATCACCAGCACGAATTCGCCGCGCGTCTCCAGCGTGTCCGCTCCGCGTGCCAGCTCCTGCAGCGGCGCGCGCGAAATTTCCTCGTGCAGTTTCGTCAATTCGCGGCAGATCGCGGCTTCGCGCGTCCCCATGATCTCGGCAAGCTCGGCGAGCGTGTCCTGCACGCGGTTGCCGGAGTCGAACATCACGAGCGTCGCATCGATGCGGGCGAGCTCTGCAAGGCGCGACTTTCGCGCGGCGGATTTCGCCGGCAGAAAGCCCTCGAAGAAGAAGCGGTCGGTCGGCAATGCGGCGACCGACAGCGCGGCCAGCACCGAGGACGGGCCGGGCAGCGCGTAGACCGCATGGCCGGCTGCGCAGACCTCGCGCACCAGCTTGAAACCGGGGTCGGAGATCAGCGGCGTGCCGGCATCCGACACCAGCGCGATCGAGCCGCCCTGCCCCAGCGCCTCCAGGATCCTCGGACGCGCCGCTTCCGCGTTGTGCTCGTGATATTGCTTGAGCTGCGCCGTGATCGCGTAGCGCTCGGTCAGGCGCCGCGTGATGCGGGTGTCCTCGCAGGCGATGACGTCGACGCCGGCGAGCGTCTGAAGCGCGCGCAGCGTGATGTCGCCGAGATTGCCGATGGGGGTGGCGACCAGATGGAGGCCCGGCGCCGCCTTCGGCGCCGTCAGCCGATGGGCGTCGATGGAGAAACCGCGCGAGGCGGGATCCGTCGTCTCAGGTGTATTTATCGGGCTCGGCTTTACGCGCATAATGAATCGAACTTAGGCATGATCCCGGGGGCTGGGAACCGGTCCTCGGAAAAAGATCGCGCCAGGTCAGGGGTGAGGAAGGACTGGAATGTGATCCATCCGGCATCACATTGCAGAGGGAATGAAGCGTCGGCGCCACATTCGCGGCGGAAACGCCACCTTGATGCGGGTGACGGATGGTGGACAGCTAGCCAGGGCTTGAGGTGTGGCCGCGTTAAGTGGTCATTATCCTTTTGTTTTAGTTAACTATTTGCCGACAATATGCCTGAATCCGCGGCTTGTGTCGTGGAAAGAATGTTGTGACCGGCCGGCCGACGGTCGGTCAGAAGAGAAGTTGTGATGCTGGGCCCGCGCGATCCTAAATCTCCCGTTCAGGGCTCCCGATTATCGGGGGCGACCCGGCGGAGCGCACTCGGCCTGTTACTCGGCGCCCCCTTGCTGTCGGCCTGCGCCGGCGTGCAGCAGAGTCTCAGCCAGTTCTCCAACCCGTTCAGCAGCTCCTCCCCGGCCCCGGCTCAGCCGGCCGGCCCGCCGCAACAGGCCACCACCGCCGGCAGCGGCGGGGTGAAGGTTGCCGTGATCCTGCCGCTCTCGGCCGCCGGCAATGCCGGCCTCGCCGCGCAGTCGATGCGCAACGCCGCCGAGATGGCACTGGCCGAGTTCCAGAATCCCAACATCCAGCTCCTGATCAAGGACGACAACGGCAGCCCGCAAGGGGCGCAGGCGGGGGCACAGCAGGCGGTCGACGAAGGCGCCGAGATCATTTTGGGCCCGCTGTTCGCGCAATCGGTGCCGGCGGTGGCGCAGGTCGCGCGTACGCGCGGCATCTCGGTGATCGCGTTCTCGACCGATTCCAGCATTGCCGGCCGCGGCGTCTTTCTGCTGAGCTTCCTGCCGGAGTCCGACGTCAACCGAATCGTCGAATATTCCGCCAGCATCGGAAAGCGCTCCGTTGCCGTGCTCGTGCCCGACAATGCCTATGGCAATGTCGTCGAGGCCGCGGTGAAGGCGGCGGTGCCGCGGCGCGGCGGCCGCATTGTCGCCTTCGAGAAATACGGCGCCGATCGTGCGACGCCGGCACGCACCGTGGCCCAGCAGCTCGGCAGCGCGGATGCGCTGTTCATCGCCGATGACGGCGATGCCGTCGTCGCGGTGGCCGATGCGATGACGGCCGCAGGCGCGAATTTGCGCAACATCCAGCTGCTCGGCACCGGCCTGTGGGACAATCCGCGCGTCTATGCCAATGCGAACTTGCAAGGCGGTCTCTACGCCGCGCCGGACCCGGCCGGCTTCCGCGCCTTCTCCGGCCGCTACCGTACCAAATACGGTGCCGAGCCGATCCGCACCGCGACGCTCGCCTATGACGCGGTCGCCCTCGTCGCCGCGCTGGCGCGCACGCAAGGCCCGACGCGCTTCTCGCCGGATGTGCTCACCAACCCTTCCGGCTTCGCCGGCATCGACGGCCTGTTCCGCTTCCGCGCCGATGGCACCAACGAGCGCGGCCTCGCCGTGATGAAGGTGACGACGGGTGGTGGCGTGGCGGTCGCGGGCTCGCCGAAGAGCTTTGGGGCGTAGTTCGGGGCGACGGTGCCGTAGGGTGGGCAAAGGCGCGCTTCGCGCCGTGCCCACCATCTGCCTGCAAACGCTGTGAAAATGGTGGGCACGCTTCCGCTTTGCCCACCCTACGGCGGCTCGCTACGCGGCGAGATCCGCGACCACGGCGTCCAGCACTGGGAAGCCGCTGCTGGTCACGCGCAGGCGCCCCGTCGCATCCACGATGATCGCACCCTCCTCGCGCAACAGCGCGATGCGCTTGGGATCGAGCGGGCGGCCGGACAGCGCGCTGTAGCGCTCGGGGTCGATGCCTTCGGCGAGACGCAATCCCATCAGCAAAAATTCGTCGGCGCGCTCCTCGCTGTTGAGGAGATCGTCGGTGACGTTGCCGTGGCCGTTGGTCTCGACCCGCATCAGCCAGGCTTCGGGGCGCTTCTCGGTGGCGGTGGCGTGCCTGATCCCGTCGATGTCGAGGCGGCCATGGGCACCGGGGCCGATGCCGGCATATTCATCGCCGCGCCAGTACACCAGATTGTGCCGGCACTCGGCGCCGCGCCGCGCGTGATTTGAAATCTCGTAGGCGGGCAGGCCGAGCTTGTCGCAGGTCTCCTGCGTCACGTCGTAGAGCGCGCGCGCGACCGCTTCGTCCGGCGTCTTCAATTTGCCGGCCTGGTGCAGGCCGAAGAACGGCGTGCCTTCCTCGATCGTCAATTGATAGAGCGACAGATGCTCCGCCGCTTCGTCGATCGCCAGACGCAGCTCGTCGGCCCACATCGCCGGCGTCTGGTCGGGGCGGGCGTAGATCAGGTCGAACGAATAACGGTCGAACGAGCGGCGCGCGATGGCGACGGCATCGAGCGCCTCGCGGGCGCTGTGCATGCGGCCCAGCGCTTTCAGCGAGGCATCGTCGAGGGCCTGCACGCCGAGCGAGACGCGGTTGACGCCGGCGGCGCGATAGCCGGCAAAACGCGTGGCCTCGACACTGGTCGGGTTTGCCTCGAGCGTCACTTCGACATCGCTGGCGACATGCCAGTGCTTGCCGATCGCATCGAGCACCGCGCCGACGGTTGCGGGCTGCATCAGCGACGGCGTGCCGCCGCCGAGGAAGATCGAGGTGACTTCACGCCCGGGCGCACGCTGTGCGGTCGTTTCGATTTCACGCGCGAAAGCTGAAGCGAAGCGCGTCTCGTCGATCGCGGCGTGGCGGACGTGGCTGTTGAAGTCGCAATAGGGGCACTTCGACAGGCAGAACGGCCAGTGCACATAGACGCCGAAAGCTTGCTTAGCGCGGCTCAAGGCAGATCTCCGCCAGTTTCACGAAGGCGCGGGCGCGATGCGACAGGCCGAGGCCAAGCGGCGGCAGACCGTGCTTCTCGATACTGGTCATCTCGCCGAACGTGCGATCGTGGCCATTGGGCAGGAACATCGGATCATAGCCGAAGCCGGCGGTGCCGCGCGGCGGCCAGGCCAAGGTGCCGTCGACGCGCGCCTCGACCTCTTCGAGATGATCGTCGGGCCAGGCGACGCAGAGCGCGGATACGAAATGCGCGGTGCGCTTGTCGGGCGTGGTGGCGCCGCGCTCCTGCAACAGGCGCTCGATCTGGGCCATCGCGGCGGCAAAATCCTTTGCTGGACCGGCCCAGCGCGCGCTGTAGATGCCGGGCGCGCCATCGAGCGCGTCGACCACGATGCCAGAATCGTCGGCGAAGGAGGGGAGCTTGGTCGCCTGCGCCGCCGCGATCGCCTTGATCGCGGCATTGCTGCGGAAATCGTTGCCGGTTTCGTCGGGCTCGGGCAGGCCGAGCTCACCGGCCGACACCGCCTCGATGCCGTGAGGCGCGAGCAGCTCCTTCATCTCGGCGAGCTTGCCGGGATTGTGGGTCGCGATGACGAGCTTTCCGGTGATTCGGCGGTGCATGGGCCTATTGACTACGCCACGGCCAGTTTCTGCAAGTCCACGAGCCGCGCGATACCCTTCTGGGCCAGCGCCATCAGCGCGAGGAATTCGTCCTGTGTGAACGGTTCGCGTTCGGCGGTGCCCTGCACCTCGATGATGCGGCCATCGCCGGTCAGGACGAAATTGGCGTCGGTCTGGGCTTCCGAATCCTCGGCATAGTCGAGGTCGAGCACGGGCGTGCCGTTGTAGATGCCGCAGGAGATCGCGGCGACGTTGTCGCGCAGCACCTTGGCCTTGATCATGTTGCGCGCCTTCATCCAGTTGATGCAATCGGCGAGCGCGACCCAGGCACCGGTGATCGAGGCCGTGCGGGTGCCGCCGTCGGCCTGGAGCACGTCGCAATCGACCGTGATCTGGCGCTCACCGAGTGCTTCGAGATCGACGATGGTGCGAAGCGAGCGGCCGATCAGGCGCTGAATCTCGACGGTACGGCCGCTTTGCTTGCCCGCGGAGGCCTCGCGGCGGGTGCGTTCGGAGGTCGCGCGCGGCAGCATGCCGTATTCGGCGGTGACCCAGCCGCGGCCCTGGCCCTTCAGCCACGGCGGCAGGCGGTCTTCCAGCGTGGCGGTGACCAGCACATGGGTGTCGCCGAATTTCACCAGGCAGGAGCCTTCCGCATATTTGACCACGCCGCGCTCCAGCGTCACGGGGCGCAATTCGTCGGGCGCACGGCGGCTTGGCCGCATGGGAAATCCTCCAAAACTCTCGGAAAAGGGCTATTCGCGGTGCTTGTAGGTGGGGTGAGGGTGGGCGGCAAGGCTTTTTCACCCCGGGTTTTCCACCCCGCAAACGCCACGCTTGTCAGAACCCTCCGGGATGGACAAATTATAAGCGTCTGAGAGGAGTTACCGTCCGTGGCCCATCACGATCCGATCCATCTGATCGCGCCGCGCGCAGGCCTCGCCCAGCTCAACGAGCGCTCCCGCGACATCTTTCGTCAAATTGTCGAAAGCTATCTCGCGACCGGCGAGCCGGTCGGCTCGCGCAATATTTCGCGGCTGATCGCCATGCCGCTGTCGCCGGCCTCGGTCCGCAACGTCATGGCCGACCTGGAACAGCTCGGCCTGATCTATGCGCCCCACACCTCTGCCGGCCGCTTGCCGACGGAACTCGGCCTGCGCTTCTTCGTCGACGCCCTGATGCAGGTCGGCGACCTTAATGACGCCGAGCGGCAGTCGATCCAGAGCCAGTTGACGTCGGTGGGTCACGCCCAATCGGTCGAGGCGGCGCTGTCGGAGGCGCTGACGCGGCTGTCCGGTCTCACCCGCGCCGCAGCGGTCGTGTTGACCCCGAAATCCAATGCGCGGCTGAAACACATCGAATTCGTCCGGCTGGAACCCGAGAAGGCGCTGGTGATCCTGGTCGGCGAGGACGGTCAGGTCGAAAACCGCGTGTTGTCGCTGCCGCCGGGAGTTCCCTCCTCGGCGCTCACGGAAGCCGGTAATTTCCTCAATGCGCGGATTCGCGGCCGCACGCTGGCCGAGGCGCGGCTCGAGCTCGAAACCGCGCTCGGCGAAGCCCGCGCCGAGCTCGATCAGCTGACGCAAAAGGTGATTTCGGCCGGTATTGCGAGCTGGTCCGGCGGCGAGAACGAGGACCGCCAGCTGATCGTTCGCGGCCACGCCAACCTGCTCGAGGATCTGCACGCGCTGGAGGATCTCGAGCGCGTTCGCCTGCTGTTCGACGATCTCGAGACCAAGCGCGGCGTGATCGACCTTCTGGGACGCGCCGAGACCGCCGAGGGCGTGCGGATCTTCATCGGCTCGGAGAACAAACTGTTTTCCTTGTCAGGCTCCTCCACCATCATCTCGCCCTATCGGGATGCCGCCGGCCACATCGTCGGTGTTTTGGGCGTGATCGGCCCGACGCGGCTGAATTATGCCCGCGTAATCCCGACCGTGGACTACGCCGCGCGCATCGTCAGCCGCCTCCTGGGGGGCTGACCGGCGTTTCCTCCGATCACGGGCGCTTGATTTTCGTGAGCTTAGGCACGATATCCGGGCCAACAATCCCTTGAGACGAGTTCGAGAAGAGAGCCGATGACCGATCGAGACCGGCAGCCCGACGACACGACCCCACCGACCGATGAGCCCGTGGTGTCAAAACCCTACATCATGCCCGACGATCCGGAGCCCGGCTCGGTCGAGCTGTTGCAGAAGGAAGCCGCCGAGGCGCGTGACCGCATGCTGCGGACGCTGGCCGAGATGGAAAATCTGCGCAAGCGCACCACCAAGGAGGTCGCCGATGCCCGCCTCTACGGCATCACCGGCTTTGCCCGTGACGTGCTCGACATCGCCGACAATCTCCAGCGTGCGCTCGATGCCGTTCCGGCCGAGGCCCGTGCCGCGGCCGATCCCGGCCTGACCTCGCTAATCGAGGGCGTCGAGCTCACCGAGCGCTCGCTGCTCAACGCGCTGGAAAAGCACGGCGTCAAGAAGTTCGATCCGCAGGGCCAGAAGTTCGACCCGAACTTCCAGCAGGCGATGTACGAGGTGCCGGATGCGTCGGTGCCTGCGGGCACCGTCGTGCAGGTCATGCAGGCCGGCTACACCATCGGCGAGCGCGTGCTGCGCCCGGCGCTGGTCGGTGTCGCCAAGGGCGGCACCAAGGCTGCGCCGGCTGCGAACAGCAACGAAGTGAACTGAGCGGCGCACTGGTTGATCCTCATGGTGAGGAGGCGCGTCAGCGCCGTCTCGAACCATGCAGGCCCGGCTGTTGCAGCTCGGCCTTCATCCTTCGAGACGCGTGCTAAGGAGCACGCTCCTCAGGATGAGGGTTTGGCAGCTTTTCGCGCCGCTTACGCGCTCACCGCGATATCCGCGGACTGGATCCGCTTCACGCCGGCCTTGGCCATGTCGGCCCAGGCTTTTGCGAGCGACCCCTGCGTGTCGATGCCGCGGCAGGCGTCCTCCACCACATAGACCTCGAAGCCCGCCTTGCGCGCATCGAGCGCGGTCCAGGCGACGCAGAAGTCTGTCGCGAGGCCGGCGACGAAGACGCGCTTGATCTTGCGGCCCTTCAGGTAACCGGCGAGGCCCGTCGAGGTCTTGCCGTCGGCTTCCAGGAAGGCCGAATAGCTGTCGACGTCCTTGTGAAAACCCTTGCGGATGATGAGCTCGGCATGCGGGATCGCAAGGTCCTTCGACAGCGCGGCGCCATCGGTGCCCTGCACGCAATGGTCGGGCCACAGCACCTGCTTGCCGTAAGGGAGATCGACGGTCTCGAACGGCTTCTTGCCGGAATGCACTGACGCAAACGAGATGTGGCCCGGCGTGTGCCAGTCCTGGGTCATCACCACGTTCGCAAACGCTTTCGCCATCTTGTTGATGACGGGAACGACCTGCTCGCCTTCCTTAACGGCGAGGCTGCCGCCGGGCAGGAAGCAGTTTTGCACGTCGATCACGAGCAGCGCGGAGGCATCGTCCGGCTTGATCGATGCGGCCGCAAGGAGCGCGGTTGGAGCAAGGGCTACGAGAGCGCTTGTCCCAAGCGCCGCGAGGATTTGTCGTCGATCAAGCATCGTTCGCCTCCCTCCAGGATGATCCAATGGAAGGAAGCCTAGTTCCGTTCGTATACGAACAGAAGCCCGAAAATGCAGCCGGTTCTGTCCAGCGCTTGGGCTAACCCTTGAGACTAACCCTCGGACTAACCCTTGGGCTGGATGCCGTCGCGCACGGCGCGGAAGCGGGTGAAGGCGGCCGACCACTGGTCGCGCGGGGCGCTGGCGATGATGCGCAGCGAGGCACCGCCGCTCGAGAAGCGGATCCACTGCACCACGGTCACGGGCGTCTTGTCCTTGCCGCTGACGCCGTCGATCCGGGTCTCGAAACCCTGCTGGCCGTTGATGCGGATCGGCTCCGACATGGTGACGCGGGATTCGCGCACGCCGGGGATCTGGAGCGCGGCCTCCTGGGCAAAGCGGGCGCGATCGTCGGCCTGCTGCGGGGTGGCGCCGATCAGGCCGAGGATCATGAACGGCTTGGATTCATAGCCCGAGCTCTCATTGCCGTCGGCCAGGATGATGCTGGAGCCCGGCGCCAGGGTGCGGATGTCCTTGAAATCGGCGAGATCGGTGATCTTGAACGGCATCAGCCCGATCTGCTCTTCGGCCGAGACCTGCTTGCGGGTGACGGCGCTCGCAAACATCTGCCGCACCGCCTCGTCGGTGTAGATCTTGGTCGCGTTCTCCGGGATCTGCACCGCGACATAGCCGGAGAAACCGGCGCCCGGCACGATCATCGAGTAGCGCTTCACCGGCGTCTCGCCGGCCTTGCCGCTTTCCATGGTGAAATAAGCAAGACCCGCGGGGGTCTCGATCTTGTCCTGCTTGACGCCGGCGGTGCCGCCGGGATTGGAATTGAAGGCGCTCACGACCTCGCCATAGGCCGCCGGCGGCAGCTCGGTGATCAGCACCTTGACGCTGCCGTCCTCGCTCTCGAAGCCCGGAAACGTCTTGGCCGTGCTCAGGCCGACCAGCGGCACCATGCCAAGGCGCAAGCCGGGCGGGAAAACGGCATCGGCCGCAAGGGCCGGAAGCGCTGTGGCGACGAGAACGGCGAGCGCGGCGAGGGGGCGAATGAGCTTCATGGGCACTCTGATTGGTTCACATTGAGGCCGTTCGATGGTCGGCCATTGGGCCGCTTTGTCGCGCAAAGCCGCCTTGATGGCGGCGGTCCGGCCGACCGCCTTTTAACGGGTTTAGCCCGCCGGTAACAGGGCGGGGCAGATCACGGTGGCGGGGCCGGCCTGACGCCTGAACCTGTTAATAATTCCTCACCCGCAAGGGCGGTTGAGCCCGGATATGATCTTCCAAAACCCAATGTTTTCATGGCCGAAACTTGCGTTCGGTCCTTGCGGGCCCCTCCCCCCCTCCTATATGAGCGTCAACCATCGCAATATCGCGGATGTTTGATCTTAGGGGGTTTGGAGCGGGTGCCTCTTGGGCCCAGCCAACCTGCCGCAAAAACAAGGATATCAGGACCATGGGAAAGGTCATTGGGATCGACCTCGGCACCACGAATTCGTGCGTCGCCGTGATGGATGGCAAGAACGCCAAAGTCATCGAGAATTCCGAAGGCATGCGCACGACGCCTTCGATCGTCGCCGTGACGGACGACGGTGAGCGCCTCGTCGGCCAGCCTGCCAAGCGCCAGGCCGTTACCAATCCCGAGCGTACGTTCTTCGCAGTGAAGCGCCTCATCGGCCGCCGCTACGACGACCCGATGGTCGAGAAGGACAAGAAGCTCGTTCCGTACAAGATCGTGAAGGCTTCCAACGGCGACGCCTGGGTCGAGGCCGACGGCCAGACCTACTCGCCCTCGCAGGTGTCTGCGTTCATCCTGCAGAAGATGAAGGAGACCGCGGAAGCCCATCTCGGCCAGAAGGTCGACCAGGCCGTCATCACCGTTCCCGCTTACTTCAACGACGCCCAGCGCCAGGCGACCAAGGACGCCGGCAAGATCGCGGGCCTTGAAGTGCTGCGCATCATCAACGAGCCGACCGCGGCCGCGCTCGCCTATGGTCTGGACAAGACCAAGACCGGCACGATCGCCGTGTACGATCTTGGCGGCGGCACGTTCGATATCTCCATTCTCGAAATCGGCGACGGCGTGTTCGAGGTGAAGTCGACCAACGGCGACACCTTCCTCGGCGGCGAAGACTTCGACATGCGCCTCGTGGGTTATCTGGCCGACGAGTTCCAGAAGGAGCAGGGCATCAACCTGCGCAACGACAAGCTCGCGTTGCAGCGCCTGAAGGAAGCCGCTGAAAAGGCCAAGATCGAGCTGTCGTCGACGACGCAGACCGAGATCAACCTGCCCTTCATCACCGCGGACCAGACCGGCCCCAAGCATCTGACGATGAAGCTCACCCGCGCCAAGTTCGAGGCGCTGGTCGACGACCTCGTCCAGAAGACGGTCGAGCCCTGCCGCAAGGCGCTGAAGGACGCCGGCGTCACCGCCGGTGAGATCGGCGAAGTCGTTCTGGTCGGCGGCATGTCGCGCATGCCGAAGGTCCAGGAAGTCGTGAAGCAGCTGTTCGGCAAGGAGCCGCACAAGGGCGTCAACCCGGACGAAGTCGTGGCGATCGGTGCCGCGATCCAGGCCGGCGTGCTCCAGGGCGACGTCAAGGACGTGCTGCTGCTCGACGTGACCCCGCTGTCGCTGGGCATCGAGACGCTGGGCGGCGTGTTCACCCGTATCATCGACCGCAACACCACGATCCCGACCAAGAAGAGCCAGGTGTTCTCGACCGCCGAGGACAACCAGAACGCGGTCACCATCCGCGTCTTCCAGGGCGAGCGTGAAATGGCGGCCGACAACAAGATGCTCGGCCAGTTCGATCTGATGGGCATTCCGCCGGCTCCGCGCGGCATGCCGCAGATCGAGGTGACCTTCGACATCGACGCCAACGGCATCGTCAACGTCTCGGCCAAGGACAAGGCCACGGCCAAGGAGCAGCAGATCCGCATCCAGGCCTCCGGCGGCCTGTCGGAAGCCGACATCGAGAAGATGGTCAAGGACGCCGAGGCCAATGCCGAGGCGGACAAGAAGCGCCGCGAGGCCGTCACCGCCAAGAACGAGGCGGATGGCCTGGTGCACTCCACCGAGAAGGCCCTGGCCGAGCACGGTTCGAAGGTCGCCGAGCCCGAGCGCCGCGCCATCGAGGATGCCGTCAGCGACCTCAAGGAAGCGCTGAAGGGCGACGATGCCGAGGCGATCAAGGCCAAGACCCAGACGCTGGCCCAGGCTTCGATGAAGCTCGGTGAGGCCATGTACAAGCAGCAGGCCGAGGCCGACGCCAAGAAGGATGCGGCCAAGGACGACGTCGTCGACGCGGAATTCACCGAAGTCGACGACGACAAGAACAACAAGAAGTCCGCCTGATCCCCAAGAGGGTGATGATGCGGACGGCTTGGACCCCACACGCGCTACCGGCCTCCCCCCTCACGGGGGAGGCCGTCGTGTCGGGCTCGGCGGGGCGTGTCCCCGTTACGATCGATCAATTCCCAGCCGTTATGATGAACGTCGCCGTGCCGCCCTCTGCCGCCAAGCAAAGGGCTGCCTATATCGTCTCCTGGCGACGTTGTTCCGCTCCGACTTGAATCGCGATTGGATAGACCGAGTTCAACATGTCCACGTCCACCAAGCGCTGCTATTACGAAACGCTCGAAGTCGAACGCACTGCCGACGATTCCGTCCTGAAATCGTCCTTCCGCAAGCTTGCGATGAAATTCCACCCGGACCGCAATCCCGGGGACGACACCAGCGAAGTCAAGTTCAAGGAAATCAACGAGGCCTACGAGGTCCTCAAGGACAAGGACAAGCGCGCGGCCTATGACCGCTTCGGCCATGCGGCCTTCGAGCAGGGCGGCGGCGGCGCCGGTTTCGGCGCGGGCTTCGCCTCCTCCTTCTCCGACATCTTCGAGGACCTGTTCGGCATGGCCGGGCAGCGCGGCCGTGGCGGCCGCGAGCGTGGCGCCGACCTGCGCTACAACATGGAAATCACGCTCGAGGAAGCCTTTGGCGGCAAGACCGCGCAGATCGAGATTCCGGTCTCGGTCACCTGCGAGGCCTGCTCGGGCATCGGCGCCAAGGCCGGCACCAAGCCGAAGACCTGCTCGAGCTGCGGCGGCGCCGGTCGCGTGCGGCAGTCGCAGGGCTTCTTCACGCTGGAGCGCACCTGTCCGAGCTGCCAGGGCCGCGGCCAGATGATCGAGGATGCCTGCCCGTCCTGCTCCGGCCAGGGCCGGGTCACCCGCGAGCGGACGCTGTCGGTCAACATTCCCCCGGGGGTCGAGGACGGCACCCGGATCAGGCTCGCCGGCGAGGGCGAGGCCGGGGTTCGCGGCGGCCCGCCCGGCGACCTCTACATCTTCCTGTCGCTGGCCCAGCACCAGCTCTTCCAGCGCGACGGCGCCGATTTGCACTGCCGGGTGCCGATCTCGATGGTGACGGCCGCCCTCGGCGGCGAATTCGAGGTGCCGACCATCGACAGCGGCAAAACCAAGGTGAAGGTGCCGGCCGGAACCCAGTCGGGCCGCCGATTCCGCATTGCATCAAAAGGCATGCCGGTGCTGCGCTCGCGCCAGATGGGCGACATGTACGTTCAGGTTGCCGTCGAGACCCCGCAGAATCTCACCAAGAAGCAGCAGGAATTGCTGGCGGAATTCGAAAAGCTCTCCTCCGGCAATACCCAGCCGGAATCGGTCGGCTTCTTCGCCAAGGTCAAGGATCTATTCAGTAATCGGGCAACCTGACTCGTCTTGACCGTTCCGCCTTCGGCCTATACCTGTTTATGACCATTTTCTGACACGCCGCGGTCCCGCGGTCCCGTCCGGTCCCGACATGCCATTGCCATCGTCCGCGCGTGCGTTGAAGAAGCCCCGTCTCGACGACGAGGTGCGCTTTCTAAGGTCGTGGATCGAAAAGCCGCTGCACATGGGTGCAGTGATGCCTTCGGGCAAGCTGCTCGCCCGGACCATGGCGCATTACGTCGACGTCAATTCAGACGCACCCGTGGTCGAGCTCGGGCCCGGCACCGGCGCCATCACCTCGGCCCTGGTCGAGCGTGGCGTCGACCAGAAGCGCCTCGTCCTCGTCGAATACAATCCCGGCTTCTGCGCCTTGCTGCGCGACCGCTATCCGCAAGCCAAGGTGGTGCAGGGCGATGCCTATCGCCTGCGCGATACGCTCTGGAACGTGCTCAGCGCACCGGCCTCCGCCGTCGTCTCCGGCCTGCCGCTCGTGACAAAACCGATGCTGACGCGGCTCCGGCTGGTCCGCGACGCCTTCGCGGCGCTGACCCCGGGCGCGCCCTTCGTGCAGTTCACCTATGCGGTGGTGCCGCCGATCCCGAAATCGCTGCCCGGCGTGTCCACAGAGGCCTCGGAACGGATCTGGATGAACCTTCCGCCGGCCCGCGTCTGGGTGTATCGCAAGGACTAATTCCGTCGGCATTCCCTTTTGCGCGGCGGACTCGTTTCGCCGAACGCATGGAAGTGGATGTCCGCACCCAAAATCCTGGTCATTCCCGGCTCGCTGCGCACCGGCTCGCACAATGCGAAGCTGGCGGCGGTCGCCGCCTATGAATTCGCTCAGGCCGGCGTCGACGTCACCCGCATCTCGCTCGCCGATTTTCCGCTGCCGATCTATGACGGCGATCTCCAGGCCAAGTCGGGCGCGCCCAAGCACGCCATCAATCTCAAGCGCATGATCGGCGCGCATCATGGCGTGCTGATCGTTTCGCCCGAATATAACGCCTCGGTGCCGCCGCTGCTCAAGAACGCGATCGACTGGGTCAGCCGCGTACATGAGCTGCACGAGACGCGCGGCGACGTGTTTCGCAACCGCGCCTTCGCGCTCGCCGGCGCCTCGCAGAGCCGGCTCGGCGCGGCCCGTGCGCTCCAGGCATTGCGGCTGATCCTGACCTCCTGCCACGCCAATGTGATTGCCAGCCAGCTCACGCTCGCCTTTGCCGACCAGGCCTATGACGATATGGACAGGCTCACGAACGAAGGCGACATCGCCGCGTTGAAGGAGCTGGTGCGGCAATTGATCGACATTTCCCAACGCATGATGTGAGGTGACATGACGCCAGCCGAGATCGCCCCGAAGGACCGCCTGATCGTTGCGCTCGACCTGCCCAGCGTTGACGCCGCGGAGGCGATGATCGCAAGGCTCGGCGACAGCGTCACCTTCTACAAGATCGGCTATCAGCTCGCTTATGCCGGCGGCCTGCCGCTGATCGGCAAGCTCGCCGACAAGGGCAAGAAGGTGTTCGCCGATCTCAAGATGCACGACATCGGCAACACCGTCACGCGTGGTGTGGAGAGTGTGGCCAGGCTGGGTGCAACCTTCGTCACCGTGCACGCCTATCCGCAGACCATGAAGGGCGCGGTCGAAGGCCGCGGCAGCGCGAGCCTGAAGATTCTCGCCGTCACGGTGCTGACGTCCTACAACGACGACGATCTGCACGCGGCCGGCTATCGGCTCAGCGTCGCCGAGCTGGTCGAAGCGCGCGCGCAGCAGGCGCAGGTGCTCGGCGTCGACGGGCTGGTGTCCTCGCCCGAGGAGGTCGGCGCCTTGCGCAAGATCGTCGGCCACCAGATGCATCTCGTCACCCCCGGCATCCGGCCGGCGGGTTCTGCGAGCGGCGACCAGAAACGCATCATGACGCCGGGCCGCGCAATTGCCGCGGGCGCCGATTATCTCGTCGTCGGACGGCCGGTGGTTGAAGCCACCGACCCCAAGGCGATCGCGGAAGCCATCCAGGCCGAGATCGCGCAGGCGCTCGGCGCATGATTCGGAAAAACCGCGCAGCGGTTTTCCGGTCGGATCATGCTTAGATAGAGATCAACAAGCAGGGAGAAGAACAATGGCAAAGGGCTACTGGATCGGGCGCGTGGATGTGAGCAGCGACGAGGGCTACAAGCCCTATGCCGTCGCCAACGGTCCGATCTTCAAGAAATGGGGTGGCCGCTTCGTCGTTCGCGCCGGCAAGTTCACCACCGTCGAAGGCGCCAGCCGCTCGCGCAACGTCGTGATTGAATTTCCCGACTACGAGACCGCGATCGCCTGCTACAACTCGCCGGAATACCAGGCCAACATCAAGGTGCGCCAGCCGCACTCCATCGCCGACCTCATCATCATCGAGGGCTATGACGGCCCGCAGCCCTGAAGACGGATCGTCGCGAGAGCCTATCCTGGATTGACGCGAGCATCATCCGGCTCTCGCGGACAGCACGCGCGTGCGATCATCGCACGCGATCAGGAGAGCGTCGCGGACATCTCCGCTCGCACTCACATCGACATCACCTTGCATCACCTTGACGGACTCATTCGCTTGAACGCCTGAGGGTCGTTCGCGCCTGAGACGAAAACCGTGGCCGTCATTGGGTCCACCAGCTTGCCGTATTCTTTTGTCCCCAAATGGGGATTGCTGGATCGCTCTCGTTTCATCCAAGGTTGCTTGATCGGAGCCCACATCGATCGGTGATGGGCATCAAGCCAACCCGAAATCTGCGACGTCCGTGACGGGCCGCAAGGCGACCCGCATCGCGCATTTCCATGCAAAGGGAGTGAAGATCATGGCACTAATCATCGGAACAGCAGGCGACGATGTGTTGCCTGGCACGAATTTAGACGATCAGATCTTTGGCCTTCAAGGCAACGACACCATTACTGGCCTGGACGGCAATGATGACGTAAGCGGCGGCGCGGGCAATGATTCCATCGATGGCGGTGCCGGCAACGACATCCTTGATGGAAATGCCGGTATCGATACGATCACCGGTGGCGCCGGCGACGACACGATCAACGGCGGCGCGGGCGACGACACGCTGAACGGAAATGCCGGCGCCGACATTATCCACGGCGACCAAGGCAACGACACCATCGATGGCGGAACCGGCGCTGATCAGCTCTTTGGTGACGCCGGCGACGACGGCATCCACGGCGGCGACGGCAATGATGACATTCATGGCGGCGCGGGTGCCGACACCCTGTGGGGCGACGCCGGCGACGATACGTTGAGCGGCGACGCCGGCAATGACGTCTTGAATGGCGGCGACGGTAACGACCTACTCAACGGTGGATTCGGAGATGACACTCTGAATGGCGATGCCGGCAACGACACGCTGAACGGCGGACTTGGCAATGACCTGCTGAACGGCGGTACCGGTGACGACATCCTGAACGGCGGTTTGGGCGCCGATACGCTCAACGGTGGCGATGGCAACGACACCATGCACGGCGACGCGGGCGACGACATCATGGACGGCGGCGCCGGTAACGATACGATGTTCGGCGATGCCGGAGACGACGAGATGGCCGGCGGCGCGGGCAACGATGCCATGAGCGGCGGCGCCGGTGACGACGAAATGAGCGGCGGAACCGGCAACGACACGCTCGACGGCGACGCCGGAGATGACACGCTCGATGGCGGCGACGGCACCGATGTCCTGAACGGCGGGGCTGGGGCTGACATCCTGTCGGGCGGCGCCGGCAATGACACCCTGAACGGCGGTAACGGCGATGACGAGTTGTCCGGCGGCAATGGCGCCGACGTCCTCAACGGTGGACTCGGCGATGATGTGCTGACGGGCGGTGCTGGTACCGATACGCACAATTTCGGCGACAACACAGCTACGAACTTCGGCAACGATGAAGTCACCGATCTCAGCTTTGCCGATGGCGATGCCGTTGTTGTCGACGCTCCGCCAGGCTTTGACCCGGCTACAGTGGTAGTGGACGACGACGGCACCAACACCGTGCTGGATTTCGGCTTCGGCGCCATCCAGCTCGATGGCATCACGGGCGGCGCGACACCGTTCGAGTCGATCGCCGAAATCAACACTGCCGCCGGTTATACGGCCGTTGACGTTGTCTAGCGCCGACTAGTAGCGGGGCGGCTTTCAGGCCGCCCCGCCCTCATTTCAGTCAGTGATAGTGCCGGCAAGTTATGTATTCGCGTAACCGTGGTGTGATCCCAGCATCTGGTCAGAGATTGCTGGTGGCCTTGATTCCGGGACGATTCGCACTGGTGTGGATCGTCTGTTTCAGCGTGTCCGTAAACCTGCTGCTGCTGGTCGTACCTTTCTATTCCATCGAAGTGTTCGACCGCGTGCTCAGCAGCGGAAGCGTCGAGACGCTTGTCGGCCTGACCGTCATCGCCGTCGGCGCTCTCGCCTTCAGCGCCGCCTTCGACACGTTTCGTAACCGCCTGTTGAGCCGGTTCGCGGTTGGGTTCGAGCACTGCCTCGCTCCGATCATCCTCGAAGGCAGCATCACCGGCGCGGCGCCGGGCGACGGCCGGCAGCACGATCTGGTCAAGCTTCGCGAGTTGAGAACTTTCCTGTCGAGCGGAACGGTCACATCGCTGATCGATGCTCCGTTCCTCCCGGTGTTTATTCTCATCCTGTTCTTCCTGCACCCCTGGTATGGCGTCATAGCCCTGATCGGGGTGGGGGTCCTGCTGGCGATGGGTGTTGCAAGCCATTGGATCGCGCGCGGCGAAATTGCGCAGGCTTCGCAGGCCGCGTTGAAGACGCAGGCGTTGCTCGATGGAATCGTCCGGCACTCCAGCGTGGTGCGGGCGATGGGCTGGACCCGGGGCGCCATCCGCGCGTTTATGAGCCTCAATGACGAAGCCCTGTCTCCGGTGGTGCGGGCCAGCGAACGCATCTACACGATTAGCGCCGCCGCGCGAATGGTCAGGACCATTCTGCAGATTGCCGCGATCGGCTGCGGTGCCTGGCTCGTGCTCCAGAATGAGGTGCTGTCCGGCAGTCTGATCGCGAGCTCGATCCTGATAGCGCGCACGTTGCAGCCCATGGAAGGATTGGTCTCGGCCTGGCGCGCGTTGGCATCTGCGCAGGACGCCTGGACGCAGGTCTGCAATGCCGCGATGCCGGTTCTTGCGCGTCCGCGGAAGACGTTGCTTCCGCCGCCAGCCGGCATGCTCAAGGTCGAGCGGGTGACATTCCGGATTGGCGGGACGCAGCGTCCCATTCTCGCGGGCATATCCTTTCAATGCCGGCCGTCCGAGCTTGTCGTCGTGATCGGGCCGACCGGCGCCGGAAAATCCACATTACTGCGCTTGATGGCAGGCCTCGATCGGCCGACCAGCGGTACGATCCGGTTGGACCACGCAGCACTCCATACCTGGGATCCCGACCAGCTTGGGCAATTCGTCGGCTATCTCCCCCAGGACGTGCAGCTCCTGGAAGGAACGGTGGCCGAAGCCATTGCCGGGTTTGATGAATACGCACGGGACGAGGCCATCGTCGCCGCGGCCATGCTCGCGCAGGCGCATGAGATGATCCTGTCCCTTCCGGCCGGCTACCAGACCGAGATCGGCCGCGACGGCTGCAGGCTATCCGGTGGCCAGCGTCAGCGCATTGGTCTTGCACGCGCCTTCTTCGGCGATCGCAAATTGATCCTGCTGGATGAGCCCAATGCCAATCTCGACCCGGACGGCGAAGAAGCGTTGTGCTCCGCCATTCAATCGGCCAAAGCGCGCGGCGCGGCGTCGGTGATCGTCACTCACCGGCCGCGGCTGTTGACCATCGCCGATGCCGTGCTGCTGTTGAGGGACGGCAACCAGGTCGCCTTCGGACCGCCATATGATGTTCTTCGCGCCCAGCGGCCGGCACCGGTACCGGGTTCGCCAGGGCTCCCGCGCAATGTCGAACCTCAGAGGTTGCCAGGCAGGAGGGTCATTCCATGACGCAGACCGGTCATGCCTCCGCGATGTCCGCGCCTGTTGCAGGTCCGTCGAAGACGTGGCCGACGGAGCAACCGCGATCCGACATGCGACGGATCATCGCATGGGGCTGTGTATTGCTCGTCCTGCAATTTTGCGGCTTCGGCTTGTGGGCAACCACGGTTCCGCTCCGCGGCGCCGTGGTGGCACCAGGATTCATCAAGGTCCATTCGAAGCGCAAGGCAGTGCAACATCTGGAAGGCGGAATCATCAAATCGATCTATGTCCGGGAGAACGATCACGTCGAAGCCGGTCAACTCATTGCACGGCTCGACACTGCGCAGATCGAAGGGAGCCTTGGTTCCCTCGAAACGAAGTTCTTTGCTGATCTGGCGATGGAGGCCCGACTGGCGGCGGAGCAGGACGCCGCGAAGTCAATCCGATTTCCGGACGAATTGCGGGAAAGTGCGACGCGTCTCTCCGCACGTATCGCCATTCAAACCCAGGAGGCCGAATTTGCCGCGCGACTGGCCGCGATTGAGAACGAGCGCAAGGTGATCGATCAGCAGATGCTGCAAAACGCGGACACCATCCGCGGCCTGCAGAGCAACACCCAAGGGCTTGAACAGCAACTCAAGCTGTTGCGGGAAGAGATCGCCGACACGAGTTATCTCCTCGCAAAGGGCCTCGCCCGGAAACCACGTTTGCTGGCCTTGCAACGCGCCGAAGCCGAGGCCACCGGACAGGTCGATCGCAATGCCGCGTCAATCTCGGAGATGCAGGGCAAGATCGCGGAGTTGCAGGACAGACGCAGGCAACTGGGGTTCAACCAAAATCAGGATATCGCCAAGCAGCGGCATGCGACGAGCGAGGAGATCGGCGACCTCAGACATCGAATTGCCGCGTTGCGTGCCCAGCTTGTCCGGTCTGAATTGCGTGCCCCGGAAAGTGGAAGGATCGTCGGCCTCAACAGCAGGGACCTCAATGCCGTGCTTGGACCTCGGGAAACCCTTTTGGAAATCGTTCCGATGCAAGATCGGCTTGTCATCGAGGCGACATTGAAGCCTGCCGATCGGGAAGAGGTCTATGTCGGACAGATGGCGCGTGTGCGAGTTCACGCGCTGAACATTCGCCGCCGGCCGATGCTCGAGGGAAGGGTCGTCGGCGTTGCGGCAGACGCACTGACCGACACCCATTCCGGCGACAGCTCCTATTTGGCCGAGGTTGAGCTGGACCCCAACGCGCCGACGGCCTCCTACATCTCCACATTGATGCCTGGAATGCCTGTCGAGATATTTGTCGAGACGGGGGAACGAACCTTTGCGGAATATCTTTTGCAGCCGATGACGTTACGGATCAACCGTGCGTTCAGGGAGAATTAAGCGCTGGTAAGGGGTGGGCCGGCCTATGAGGGAGGCGACCGTGCATGAGTGCAGTAAGGCACTACCTTCCGCACAGGATGATTTTCGTTCCGATTGCGTCGAGCGCGCCTCGAAGCAAGGCAATGACGGATGCGGTCCGTCTGGGTCTTGTCCGGAGCCACGCCCGC
The DNA here is from genome assembly GCF_040547725.1 of Bradyrhizobium sp. LA2.1. Classification (NCBI taxonomy): domain Bacteria; kingdom Pseudomonadati; phylum Pseudomonadota; class Alphaproteobacteria; order Hyphomicrobiales; family Nitrobacteraceae; genus Bradyrhizobium; species Bradyrhizobium sp. LA2.1. The sequence continues at coordinate 31,056 of NZ_JBEPQI010000009.1, read as the reverse complement.
AACAGGCCGCAATGGAATATTTCGCAAAGGCCATGGCGGAATTGCTCGGCTGCCGGAGCTGCTACGTAGCCATGCTATCCGCCTCCGGGCTGGAAGAAGCCAGGATCGGAGATGCTCCTGCCGATCCGTCATGCGCGGCGATGGTTGAGCGATTTGCGCGCAAGGGCACGGCCGAGGACGTCGCCTCGCTCGAGCCGATCAATTCCCGGACCTCCTTCGTCCGCAAGTTGATCGGCGCGGAACCCCCGGTAAAGAGTCATTCAGTCATTGGCAGGTTTGCTTCCGATGAGCGAACCACGGTCGTGTTCGTGGCCGGATGGCGACCGGCCGCGCTTGCGGCATCGGAGATTCCGGGCTTGGCGCATACCGTGCGCCCGTTATGGAAGGCTGCTCATTCACTTGCCCGGCAAGCGCCGGGGCAGGTCGATGCGCAACTCTGGCTCGAAGAGCTGACCTTTCCCGCCATCGTCGTGGACCAGGGCCTGCACATTTACGCAGTCAATCGTGGTGGACGCGTGCTGCTTGCCAAGCGCGAGTTGCTCAGGATGGAAGGAGGCAGGCTTGCTGGCTCATGCGCTTCCGTGACCGAGAGCTTGCGGGGGGCAATCGGGAAAGTGCTCATCGAGAGCGGGACTCATGGATGGTTCAACACTACGGTACCGCTTTCGACGGATCGTCAGCAGTTCGCCTTCGCCAAGATCGGCGCTGTTCCAACGCATGACAAGCTGGGACAGGCCCTCATCGTCGTGCCGCAATTCGATGACGTGCAGGGCGCGCATTGCATCGCATCTGCCTTTGGCTTGAACTGGGCTGAGGAAAGAATCGTCGCCCGGATTCTTCAATTCCAGTGCCCTCGCGATATTGGAGCCGAGCTTGGGCTGACCGAGGCAACGGTGCGAACCTACACCAAGAGGATCATGCTCAAACTGGGGATCAACCGACAGTCGGAGTTCTTTCTTCTGTATCATCTCACCCAATCGCCTTTTGGCGCTGGCAGGCGCGAGAACTGGGTGAGCCGGCCGGCCTCCGATTGTCGATTGGACGAAGAGGGTCCGATGAGATTGCGGACGGCCGGCAAGCATTCGCCTGAATGAGTACGGGGTTCTCCGCGATGTCGAGGCGCATGGGCAGCGCAGGTTTCCTCTACCGGATGTTCGCTGCCCTGGCATTGGCCGGGGCCGGCTTCCCTGCCCATGCCCAGAGCATTCAATTGGCGCTGCCGATTGCCTGCGAGCCTGGCCGCACCTGCTACATCCAGAATTACACGGATCTCGATCCGTCGCGGTCGGCGCGAGATTACAAATGCGGCACGCTGACTTATGACGACCACAACGGCACCGATTTTCGTTTGCCCTCACTGCCGGTGCAAAGGGCCGGCGTGGACGTGCGCGCGGCGGCAGGCGGCCGTATTCTTCGTACACGCAATGACGCGCCGGACGGCGCTTTCACAAAATCGGGACGCGAAGCGGTGCGCGAGGCCGAATGTGGCAATGGCGTCGTCATCGAACATCCGGAGCAGTGGGAAACCCAGTACTGCCACCTCGCCGCCGGCAGTGTGTCGGTCAAGCCTGGAGACAAGGTCGACCTAGGACAGCCGCTCGGCCGTGTCGGTCTCTCCGGCCTCACGGAGTATCCTCACCTGCATTTCACCGTGAGGCACAATGGCGCGGTGGTCGATCCCTTTGCGTACGGCGTTCGCCCCGAGTCTTGCGAGGGCGGTCAATCGCTCTGGCTTGCTGCCCTCCGCCCGAAACTCGAGTACCAGGAACGAGCCATCCTCAATGCGGGCTTTACGACGGGGCCGGTCACGATGGAACTCATCGAGGACGGCAGTGCCGAGAGCCAAAAGCCGTCCGCCGGTTCGATGGCGATCGTCGCGTTCGTGCGGGCTATCGGGCTGAAGGCGGGCGACGCGCAATGGCTGCTCATCAAGGATCCCCTCGACAACGTCATCGCGGAAAATCGGTCTGCACCACTTCAGGCCAACAAGGCGCAATTCATGCTCTTTGCGGGGAAGAAGCGACCTCCCGGGGGGTGGGAACGCGGCTCCTACAAGGCCACTTATGTTGTAGAGCGCGATGGCCAGGTCGTGCTCAGGAAAGACCTGGAGCTCATGCTCTAGCGTTGCATCTGTGCTTGGGGAGACCCGCGCCACGGGCCTTTTGAAGGCCTGATCGGTTGCCGGAACGGCCCGCTCCCGCTATAGGGCGTGGAGAGGGTGAACTATGTCCGATATGCGTTTGATTGTTGCCGGGGCAGGCGGCCGGATGGGCCGGGCGCTGGCACGAGCGATTGCCGACACCGAAGGCGCGGTGCTGGCGGGAGCCCTGGAGGCGCCCGGCTCGGAGCTGCTCGGCAAGGATGCCGGCGTACTCGCGGGCCTGCCGGCCAACGGCGTCAAACTCTCGGCCGACCTCTGGGCGATGTCGAAAGATGCCGACGGCATCCTGGATTTCACCGTGCCGGCCGCGACCATCGCCAATGTCGCGATCGCGGCCGAGCGCGGCATCGTGCACGTCATCGGCACCACCGGACTGTCGGCCTCCGACAACGCCGTGATCAAGAGCGTCACCAACCGTGCGGTCGTGGTGCAGTCGGGCAATATGAGCCTGGGCGTCAATCTGCTCGCCGCGGTGGTCAAGCGCGTCGCCAAGGCACTCGACGAGAGCTTCGATATCGAGGTCGTGGAAACCCACCACCGCATGAAGATCGATGCGCCCTCGGGCACTGCGCTGATGCTGGGCCAGGCCGCTGCCGCCGGCCGCGGCATCTCGCTCGATGAGCATTCGGATCGCGGCCGCGACGGCATCACCGGCGCGCGCAAGCCGGGCGACATCGGCTTTGCCTCCTTGCGCGGCGGCACCGTCGCCGGCGAGCACAGCGTGACCTTCCTCGGTCCGTTCGAACGCCTGACGCTGTCGCATCTCGCCGAAGACCGCATGCTGTTCGCACACGGCGCGCTCAAGGCGGCGCTGTGGGCGCATGGCAAGAAGCCGGGGCACTACTCCATGGCCGACGTGCTCGGTCTCGCGGACATCTGAGCGAGCCGGAGCATGAACCGGACCCGAAGGGCCGCGTCAGCGCAAGATGTGAAGCGGCTTTCCGCCAAGATCATTCCTCAACAATAACCTGAATGGAAAGCAGTCAATGAGCGAACGTCTCCTCGTGCTCGTGCGCCACGGTCAGAGCGAGTGGAATCTGAAGAACCTGTTCACGGGCTGGAAGGATCCTGATCTCACCGAGCTCGGCGTGAAGGAGGCCACGGAAGCCGGCCGCAAGCTGAAGGCGCAGGGCCTCGTGTTCGACGTCGCCTACACCTCGGTCTTGACGCGCGCGCAGCACACGCTCGATCTCATTCTCGGCGAGCTCGGCCAGAAGGGCCTGCCGACCTCCAAAGATCTCGCGCTGAACGAGCGCGACTATGGTGATCTCTCCGGCCTCAACAAGGACGACGCCCGCAAGAAATGGGGCGAGGACCAGGTGCTGATCTGGCGCCGCTCCTACGACGTGCCGCCGCCCGGCGGCGAAAGCCTGAAGGATACGCTGGCGCGCGCGCTGCCCTATTACGTGCAGGAGATCCTGCCCGGCGTGCTCAACGGCAAGCGCACGCTGGTCGCCGCCCACGGCAACTCGCTGCGCGCGCTGATCATGGTGCTGGAAAAGCTCTCGCCCGAAGGCATTTTGAAGCGCGAGCTCGCGACCGGTGTGCCGATCATCTACCGGCTCAACGCGGATTCGACGGTGGCCTCGAAGCTGGATCTGGCGGGCTGAGCTTCGCCACAAGCGCGGAGTCGTAGAGTGGGCAAAGCGTAGCGTGCCCACCATGTGTCAGCGATCGCGGAAGAATGGTGGGCACGGCGCTATGCGCCTTTGCCCACCCTAGGGAAGCGGGGCCTACTGCATCCCCAGCTGCCCGGCTTCCCAGCCCAGCATCGCCTGCTTGCGTGTGATGCCCCAGTGATAGCCGGTGAGCGTGCCGCTCTTGCCGAGCGCGCGGTGGCAGGGCACGACGAACGAGACCGGGTTCTTGCCGACCGCAGCGCCGACGGCGCGTGAGGCCTTCGGGCTGTTGATGTTGCAGGCGATGTCGGAATAGGACACCGCGCGACCCATCGGGATCTTCAGCAGCGTCTCCCACACCCGCACCTCGAAATCGGTGCCGATCATGACGACGCGCAACGGCTGATCCGGCCGCCACAGCTTGGTGTCGAAGATGCGCTGTGCGAGCGGCGCGGTGCCTTCGTGATCCTCGACGTAAGTTGCGTTGCGCCATCGCCGCGTCATGTCGGCGAGCGCGACCTTCTCCTCACCGGGATCGGCGAACGCAAGTCCTGACAGGCCGCGGTCGGTGGCGATCACGATCGCCGTGCCGAAGGGCGAGGGATGGAAGCCGTAGCGCAGCGTCAGGCCCGCGCCGCCGTTCTTCCATTCGCCGGGCGACATCGCTTCATGGGTGACGAAGAGATCGTGCAGCCGGCCCGGTCCTGAAAGACCCGAGTCGAGCGCGGCATCGAGGATGCTCGCGGAGTCCCGCAACAGTCCCTTGGCGTGATCGAGCGTCAGCGCCTGCATGAACGCCTTCGGCGTGATCGAGGCCCAGCGACGGAACAGATGGTGCAGCTCATCCGGCGTGACGCCCGCCGCATCCGCCATCGCTTCGATGGCCGGCTGGCTGCGCCAGTTCTCCGAGATGAACGCGATCGCCCGGCGCACGGAGTCGTAATCGCGCAACGCGGCGTTCTGGGAGCCCGGCTTGGCCAGGCGCTGGTCATTTATGGCGAGTGTCATCATGACTGGAAATGTAGGCGTGGCGCCGGGCCGAAACCACCCGATTTCCGATCCGGACTCAGGAGACCGGGTTGTAGGTCGGGCCGCGCTTGGCAGCGTTCAGGGCCTCAACCAAGCCTTTGTAAAAACTTGCCTTTTCGTCCGGACCGAGAAAACGGGCGATCTGGATCTGGTGGCCGCGCGAGATCAGATAGAGATGCTCGATGCCAAAATCCTCGTCGACCTCCATGTCGAGGCGGACCCAGAGCGGATTGAACGTCCATTCGGCGACCTGGCCGCGATGACTGACGCGCCGCACCCGCAGCTCAGACGTCGTGACCGAAATCTCCTCGCGCGCCCGCGCGGTGCGGAAATTAGCCTTGAAGGCCCACCAGATCACCAGCACGTCGAGGCCGAAGAAGCCGAACACCGGCCACGCGCCCATCATCAGGAAGGCGAGGCCGGTGGCAAAGCTCACCACGCTCAGGAACAGCATCACGGCGAGGAAGCCGGTGCGGTTCAGCGAGCGGTGCGGCGTCAGGAGCGCGGAAAAGATCTGAGGCTCCGTCTCGCTCTCAGATCGCTCGCGCTCAATTTCGTTGCCTGTGCTCATCGTCCCTCAGTATATCCGGATCATGGCGAAAATCACCCGCAAGCCGGCCCCGCGCAAAGCGTCCGTGCCGAAGAAAAAGGCAAAGGCGATAGTTGCGAAGCCGAAGGCTCCCGCCAGGAAATCGCTCAAGGCCACAAGACCCAATTCTACCAAACCTTGGACGCCGGCCGAGATCCACGAAGTCTTCAGCCGTTTCCGCAAGGCCAATCCGGAGCCGAAAGGCGAGCTCGAGCACGTCAATCCGTTCACGCTGCTGGTCGCGGTGGTGCTGTCGGCGCAGGCCACCGATGCCGGGGTCAACAAGGCGACGCGCGCATTGTTCGAGATCGCCGACACGCCGCAGAAGATGCTTGACCTCGGCGAAGAACGCTTGCGCGAATACATCAAGACCATCGGCCTTTATCGCACCAAGGCGAAGAACGTCATTACGCTCTCGGCAAAAGTGCTCAGCGATTTCGGCGGCGAGGTGCCGCGCACGCGCGCCGAGATCGAGTCGCTGCCCGGCGCCGGGCGCAAGACCGCAAATGTCGTGCTCAACATGGCCTTCGGCGAGCACACCATGGCGGTGGACACGCATGTGTTTCGCGTCGGCAACCGCACCGGGCTCGCTCCCGGCAAGACGCCGCTCGAAGTCGAGCTTGGTCTCGAAAAGGTGATCCCGGCCGAGTTCATGTTGCACGCCCATCATTGGCTGATTCTGCACGGCCGCTATACTTGCCTCGCGCGCAAGCCGCGCTGCGAGGTTTGCCTGATCAACGATCTCTGCCGATGGCCGGAGAAGACGGTCTGAGGTGGCGCCGTCGTTTCGGGGGGCGATGTGAAGCAAGCCGGTTTTGGGGACATGTCGTGAGTCAGCAAGAACAAATCTCATCGCCATCGCCATCGCCATCGCCACCGCCGGCCGCGGCACCGGCTCCGCCGCCGAAGCCGACGCAGCGGCCGGCGAGCTCGCTCTGGGGCCGGCTCGCGATCCCCCTGTTCGCCGTGATCGTTGCGCTCGCCTTCGTGGCACTGGCGACACTCCGCTTCGACGAATGGGTCGGCAACGCCGTGGTCCAGACCACCAACGACGCCTATGTGCGCGCCGACCTGACGCGGCTTGCAAGCCGTGTCTCCGGCGAAGTGCTGACCGTCGGGGTCTCCGACTTCCAGCGCGTCAAGGCCGGCGATCTCCTGATCCAGATCGATCCCGCCGACTACCAGGCCCAGGTCGCGCAAGCCGAGGCCGCGGTTGCCGCCGCGCAAGCGGTGCTCGACAATCTCGCCAACCAGATTGAGCTGCAATATGCGACGATTGCGCAGGCTGAGGCCGCGCGGCTGTCGGCGGAGGCGCTCGAGGTCGAGGCCAAACAGGAGCAGGAGCGCCAGCAATCGCTGACGCAGACCGAAGCCGGCACGCGACAGCGGCTCGAGCAGGCGGTCGCGGGTCTTGCCAAGGCGCAGGCCGACGTGCGCGCCAGCCGCGCTGTGATCGCGGCCCAGCAGCATCAGCTCGAGGTCCTGCAAGGCACCAGGAAGCAGCGCGCCGCCGATCTCGACGCCACCAAGGCGACGCTGGCGAGCGCGAAGCTGAAGCTCGGTTACACGAAGATCATCGCGCCGTTCGACGGCGTCGTCGGCGAGCGCCAGGTGCAGCCCGGCGATTACGTCAATATCGGCACCAACCTCATCAACGTGGTGCCGCTGCCAAAGGTCTATGTGATCGCGAACTACAAGGAGACCCAGCTGACTCATGTCGCTCCGGGCCAGCCTGTGGAGATCACCGTCGACAGTTTCCCGCGCGAAAGACTGCGCGGCAAGGTCGAGCGCATCGCGCCGGCGACGGGCGCGCAGGTCGCGCTGTTGCCACCTGACAATGCCACCGGCAATTTCACCAAGGTGGTGCAGCGCATTCCCGTGCGGATCCAGTTCGACGACAATCAGCCGCTGCTGTCGCGGCTCGTGCCCGGCATGTCGGTCGTGACCAGCATCGACACGAAGGGCGGCAATGGCGGAAAATGACGATGCCCGCCGCGGACCGGTCTCGCGCGGCGGCATCGCGCCACAGCCGTTGTTTGCCGTGGCGGCGGTGCTGCTCGGCTCGTTCCTCGCCAATTTCGACAGCCGGCTGACCACGGTCGGTCTGCCGGACCTGCGCGGTGCGTTCTCGCTCTCGTTTGACGAGGGCGCCTGGCTTTCGACCGCAGGCATCGGCTCGCAGATCCTGATTGCGCCGGCGGTGGCGTGGCTCGCGACGGTGTTCGGCCTGCGCCGCGTGCTCGGCATCCCGAGCCTCGTCTACGCCGCGGTGTCGCTGATCATTCCCTTCGTGCACGATTATCCGACGCTGCTCGCGCTCAGCGTCGTTCATGGCCTGCTGCTCGGCACCTTCGTGCCTGCGACGCTCATGATCGTGTTACGAAACCTACCGATCCGATGGTGGGTGCCGGCGATCTCGCTCTATTCGATCCGGGTCGGCTTTGCGCTGGATACGTCGAGCTCCCTGGTCGGCTTCTATGTCGACCATCTCGGCTGGCAATGGATGTACTGGCAGAGCGTCGTGATCGCGCCCTTGATGGGCCTGATGGTTTATCTGGGCACGCCGAGCGAGCCGGTGAACCGCACGCTGCTGCGCGAGGCCGATTGGGGCGGCATGCTGCTGCTCGGCGCCGCGGTCTCGATGATCTATGCCGGCCTCGACCAGGGCAATCGCCTGGACTGGCTCGGCTCGGGGACGGTGATGGCGCTGCTCGTCAGCGGTGTGGTGCTGTTCGCAGGCTTCCTCGTCAACGAGTCGCTGGTGCGACAGCCCTGGGCACATGTCAACGTGCTGTTCTCGCGCAATGTCGGGTTGGGGCTGATCTTGATCCTGCTCTACACGCTGACCAGCCTCTCCAACTCGTCGCTGGTGCCGAATTTCCTTGGCAATGTCGTTCTGCTCCGGCCGGAGCAGAGCGGGATGTTGCTGCTCACCTATGGCGCGCTGCCGATGTTCGTGCTGGTGCCGATCTCGATCTGGCTGCTGCGCCATTTCGATACGCGGTTCGTCGTGGTGCTGGGCTTTGCCTGCTTTGCCGCGGCCAATCTCTGGGGCACCCAGCTCAGCCATGTCTGGGCGCGCGAGGATTTTGTCGGCATCGTGCTGCTCCAGGCGATCGGGCAGTCGCTGCTCCTGCTGCCGATCATCATCACGCTGCTGTCGAACGCCGATCCGAGCCGCGCCACCTCCTTTGCCGCCTACATCCAGATCATGCGGCTCGGCGGCGCAGAGATCGGCATCGCGCTGATGGGAACGTGGCTGCGCGTGCGCGAGCAGGTCCATTCCTTCTATCTCGGCCAGAACCTTGTGGTCGGCGATGCCGACGTGGTGGGTAGGCTCAAGCAGCTCGCCGATTACTTCGCGGCCCATGGCACCGGCATGGCGCAGGCGCGCGCGGTCGGCACGCTCGCGGGCCTGGTGCAGCGCGAGGCCAATGTGCTCGCCTATATCGACGGCTTCTGGCTGTGCTTCTGGCTCGCGATGGTCGCGCTCGGCGTCGTCGCGCTGATCACCCGGGCGCCACCGGGCCCGTTCACGCCGGCGCCGTTCGGTTTCGCCAAGATGCTGCTGCGCAAATGCGGGGTGCAAGTGAACTGAGAGGTGAGCTGACAGGTGAGCCGAGAGGTCTCACCGCATCTGCCGCGCCGGCTCGATCAGCTCGGGCCGCGGTCCCGACAGTCGCTTGTGCATGTGGACCATGAACGCCATGCCGAAGATCGGCGTCGCCAGATTGACGATCGGGATCGAGACGAAGGCCGCGATGAAGAGGCCAGCGGTGAAGATGGTCGCGGCGTTGTCGCGCCGCATCGCCTTGGCTTCCTCCGGCGAGCGGAAGCGCATCGCGGCGAGCTCGAAATATTCGCGCCCGAGCAGCCAGGCGGCGGCGACGAAGAAGATCAGGAATCCGGCACCGGCGAACAGGACCAGCGGCAAGGCGACCAGATACACCACGATCGTCAGCAGCGCGGTCCTGACGCCCTCGTAGATCGCCTGGCTGAACGGCAGCGCAGCGCCCGGCCGCTCGGCGGGATAGTGCTCGCGCTCGACGATGTCGGCGACGTCGTCGACGAACAGGCTCGCCACCAGCGAGGTGATCGCAGGCATCAGGAACACGCCGCCGAACACGACGCCGAGGCCCGCCGCGATCGAGACGATCCAGGCGAGGACCTCGAGCGAGGAATGCCAGCTCGGCCCGAGCAGGCCTTCCAGCCAGACCCCGCCATAGGTCGCAAACCAGCTCAGCAGCCGCTGCAAGCCGATCGCCAGCACGATGATCAGCACCAGTGCAAGCCCGATCGATCGCCACAGGATCGAGCGCATCGGCGGCGAGATCAATTGCGACAGCGCCTTTACGGCGGCATCGAGCATCGGAGTACCTCTCAGCAAAACCACCCGCGAGAGGTAGACATGCGCGGAAGGTTCGACAAGAGGTCGAGCCTTCCGGGACAGATTGCCGCGCCTGGAGCTTGGTTTCTGAGTGAATCAGAACGGAAGCTCCGGGCTCTTGTTTCGACGCGTTTTCCTCACGCGGACCGGCAGCCACTTCGCTTGAAGACGCTCTAGCTCACCCTGATGACGAGGGCGTAGTTCTGCGGCGCGACAGCGATGGAATGAGCGATGACCGATATCACCGCTTCGCCGGCCGGCAGATTCTCGAAGATGACCTGCTCGACATTGTTCCGGCGGTCGAAGTCCTTCGAGCCGGCCGGCATGTTGCCATGGCGTTCCTGCTTGTTGGCCACCACGACGAGATCGAGGTCGCTTTGCAGGCCTTCGCCAGGCGGATCGGTCCAGACCAGCGTGACCTTCAGGCGGCCGCTTGCCGCCGGTATCGTGACCGTGCGGTCTTCGCGTTCGCCTGCGTCGAGCTTCTTCTTCTCGTCGAAGAACTGCAAGGCTTCCTTCGCAGCAAGGGGGCCGACCACGGCCTGGACGTCGACTCGGCCGAAACCCTGACTGTTGTTTGCGACAGAGCCCGCCTCCGAGGGAATGTATTGGCCAGCAATGCTACGAGCTCCGTTGATGATGAGTGCCTTCAGCAGTGCGGCGCTCGGCGACTTCAGCCCGTGGCTCTTCCTCAGGAACGACCGGACCACCGCGACGCATCCGGCCACCAGCGGCGTGGCCATGCTGGTACCGCCTTCGAACATGTAGAGCGGGTCCTTCGAGAGCTTCCATCCCTTCGATTTCGTGACGCGGGAGCGCGTTGACAGGATGAAAGATCCTGGCGCCACGACGTCGGGCTTAATGCGATCGTCGTTGGTGGGTCCCCGGCTGCTGAACGCCACCATCCCTTCGGGATCGTTGGCGACGGGATCGGGGTTGATGGGAATGGCCGGAAAATCGCGTGGCCAGGCCTCTCCGTAGGTCATGGGCTCGTTGGGGCGATTGTTCTCGCATGCGCCGATGGTGAGGCAGTTCTTGGCCGTACCAGGCGGCGTCACGGAGTTGGGGTCGACCTGGCCATTGCCATCCTTGTCGCTGCCTTCATTTCCCGCGGCAAAGCAGATCAGCATGTCGCGATGCGCGTAGACGAACGTGTCGAGCTCGTTGGCCTGGGAATCATATACGCCGAAGTTTCCGACGCTGCCCCAGGAGTTGGAATGAATTCGCGCCTTGTCGGTCTTGTAGGGCGGACCGAACAGCGCATCGAGGCTGTCGGGAAGGCCGCCGAGATTGCCGCCGCTGTCGAGCACGGATTGCAGAACCAGCTTGGCGCCGGGAGCCGTGCCGCGGATCGGGCCGTCGCTTTTCGATACGCCGTCGCCGAGGGCAGAACCCGCGACATGAGTGCCGTGACCATCAGGATCGTCTTTGCGCCCGGGCCGCCCGAGCGCGTAGAGCTTCTTGACGCGCCCCTTGAAGGCCGGGTGCGTGTTCGTGGTCGATCCCTTGTCGAAGCCGGTATCGGCGATCGCGATGATCTCGCCCGCGCCTTCGCCGCCATTGCTCGGCGTCGCCGCGGGAACGCGAAGAATGCCCCGCGCGATGTTGTTGAGCAGCTTGCGCGGAAAGACCTTCTCGACGCTGCGTACCTCGTCGAGCGCCGCGACGTCGGCAAGACGGCGCATCTTCAGCGTCACACGCACCTTGGCCGTGCCCGGAACGACGTCGTCGAGCTGCACATGCGCCGCTTCCGCGATCTTCTTTGCAGCGGCCTTCACGCCGACATTGCGGTGGAGCATGACGTCGACGGTCACGCTGGTGCGGTCGAGCGCCGCCGGCTTTGCCGCAAGCGCGCGCGCCGCAGCGACGCCTCCGGGTTGGGTGTCGAGGTTGCGCAGTGCCGGCGCGATCTTCACGATGCCCGGGTAGAGGTCTGCCCATGTCACGAACGGCAGTTTCCGCACCTTGTCGAGCCCGGCCGCCGGAAAGTGACAGATGACGGCGCTGCCCGGGACGGCTTCCAGGATCTCGGCGCCGGCCTTGGCGAGCTGCCCTCTGCGCTCGGCGTTGAGCGGCTGGTTGGTCTGCACGATGATGTAGTCGGATTCCTTCGCATTCGCATGATCCAGCGACAGCGCGGCGCGTTCCGCGTGCGGAGCCGAAGGATCGATCGTGATGCCGTTGATCGTGATCTGCGCCATGGCCGTTCCACTCTCCCTGATTGATCGTCCGTCCTTTGTCGTCTGCGCTGGCCGGATCGCTCGCTAGGGCTCCGCCGCGATGCTGGCCCAGCAGGTGATGGCGCTACAGACCGTGCTCCAGCGGCCGAACCCCTTGTAGATCTGGGCGGCGATCTGCTCCTGCTGCTGCAGGGTGCCTTCGGCCTTGATCTGCGGATCGGAGACGTTGCGGATCGCGAGCCAGCGCGGTGCCTTGTCGCCCATCTCCTGCGCGACCAGGCCAAGGATGGCATCGCCCATTTCGGAGACGTCACCGAGCCCCTGGAGATGGAAGTGGTCGTCCGAGGTGTCGAAGCCGAAGAAGTCGGTGGTGACCACGGAGGAGGACAGGCCGCTCGGCTTCACGACGAAGATCTTCGGCGCCCTTGTATTGTCCTTCGGCAATTGCCCGGCATTGGCCTTGAACAGCGTCTTGGCTTGCGCGAACTTCTTCGTCACGGCGGATCTGCTGGAAAAATGCTCCTGCGCGAACGGCTGCTTCTTGAACTTCGACAGGCAGTCGAAGCGAACGATCGGACTGACGACGACGTCGCCGACCTCGAATTCCTTGCCGATGCCGCCGGCCGTGCCCGTCGTGATGACGAGCGCCGGCTGCACCTCGGTGACGATCTGGCGCCAGACGTCGATGTTCGGCAGCTGCGGGCCGTCCTGCGACATGTGCGAATCGGATTTGAAGATCACGACCTTCTTCTTGCCGATCGTGGTGGTCCAGTAGGTGCCGAGCCGTTTCAGCTCCTTGGCCGGACAGCCGTTGCGCATCTTCTTGGAGATGGCCGCGTAATTGTGCGTGTAGGGTAGGTAATCGTTGCGGGAGTCCTTGCCCGGCGTCAGCACGCGGCTGAGGGCGTGCCCTTCGTCGACGGTCCAGGTCACGACCAGCACGTCGGCGCGCGGCAACGGTCCCTTGCCGTTGCCCTTCGGCTTCGGCCCGGTTTGCGGCGCCAGCCCTTTCGGCCAGGCAATGTCGGTGAAGCGCGACAGCCCGGTCGAGGTCGAGAAGGCCATGAACTCGCGGCCCTCGCTCGACTCGGAATCAAAATCGATGATCTCGCGCCGAAAGTCTTCGGTCGTGACCTTCGCGGATTTCTTCACCGCGCCCTTGGCCACGCGTTTCACCACGAAGGTGTCGGGCGGGGGCGGCGTCGTGATCGGATCGAAACCGAGATTTCTCTCAACCCATTTGCGGTCAGCACGCATCGCATTGTCTCCGCCAAATTGATTTTCAAACGTCTGATTTCGACAAACGTCTTCCGTTGGTCGGCCAGACAAGCCAACGGTTGCAATTTTAAATCGAAATCCTTGTCGTCGAATGGTCGTGAATATTGACCGATTCCGTGCCGATCTGAGCCAGTCGGATGTTGCCCCTGCCAAACAAGAGGTTTTCTGAAAAAATATCGCTCAAATGCCTGAACCAATTTGGGTTTGAGATTACACCTATAGTTGAGGTGCGACAATCTGCCTTCCAATCACAAACGGAGGAAGTCATGGCAAGCTCGACCACGCGCGTGACGCTGGCGAACAGCGCACGGAAATTGCCGAAGGGGGCCAAGCTCGTCGGCGCGGCCGATCCCAAGCAGGAAATCGAGATCAGCGTCCGCCTGCGCGCGAAGCGTGCCGACGATGAGCAGGTGATGGCGCTCGGCGCGCAACCGCCGCGCGAGCGCCAGTATCTCTCGCGTGCCGAGTTCGGCGCAGCGATGGGTGCCGATACCGCCGACGTCGCCAAGATCGACGATTTCGCGCATCACCACGATCTCAACGTCAAGAGCGTGCATCTGGCGTCCCGCACCGTGAAGCTGACCGGGACGGTGAAGGCCATGAGCGCAGCCTTCGGCGTCAAGCTCAACAAGGTCAGATACGAGGGCGCGACCCATCGCATGCGTAAAGGTAGCGTGCAGATCCCGGCCGAGCTCGCAGGTATCGTGGTCGGCGTGCACGGCCTGGACAACCGGCCGGTGGCGCAACCCCACTTCCGCCGCAAGCTGCCGCAGAAGGGCGCAGCCGCACGCGCCGCGCAGGGCGACAGCTTCTCGGTCGATCAGATCGCCCAGCTCTACAATTTCCCCGGCGGCGAGACCGGCGCCGGCCAGTGCATCGCCATCATCGAGCTCAACGACATCGACCAGAAGGGCCATCCCACGGGCGCCGGCTACAAAACGTCAGACCTGCGCACCTTCTTCAAGAAGGCGGGCATCGCGATGCCGAAGATCGCGCCTGCGAGCGTCGACGGCGGCGCCAACAAGCCCGGCCATTCCGACGCCGACGGCGAGGTCGTGCTCGACATCGAGGTGGCCGGTGCGATCGCGCCCGGCGCCAGGATCGTGGTCTATTTCGCGCCCAACACCACCAACGGCTTCATCGATGCGGTCAAGGCCGCCGTCCACGACACCGCGCGAAAACCTTCGGTGATCTCGATCAGCTGGGGCGGGCCGGAAGACCAGGAAGGCTCGCAGCAATTCGTCGACGGCCTGAACGAGGCGATCCGCGACGCCGCCGCGATGGGCGTCACCGTCTGCGTTGCCTCCGGCGACAATGGTTCGGCTGACATGGGTGCGGACTGGGACGGCAAGCCACATGCAGATTTCCCGGCCTCGAGCCCGTTTGCACTCGCCTGCGGCGGCACCAATCTGAAGGCGCCGAACGGCCAGATCAACGAGGTGGTCTGGAACGGCGGGCCGCAGGGCGGCGCAGGCGGCGGCGGTGTCAGCGTCGTGTTCCCGCGGCCGCAATACCAGGCCCAGGCCCATGTGCCGAAATCACCGACGCATCACAACGGCCGCGGGGTGCCCGATGTTGCCGGCGATGCCGATCCTGCGACCGGCTACCAGATCTTCCTCAACGGCGTCGGCACCACCATCGGCGGCACAAGTGCCGTGGCGCCGCTGATGGCGGGGTTGATCGCCCGCATCAACGAGGCGACGACGAAGAAATTCGGCAAGACCGTCGGCTTCATCAACCCGCTGATCTATGCCTCGCACACGCAAGGCGTGTTCCGCGACATCACGGTCGGCAACAATGACATCACCGGCGATCTGCACGGCATGTACAAGGCCGGCCCCGGCTGGGACGCCTGCTCCGGCCTCGGCGTCCCCAACGGCGAAGCGCTGCAGAATTTGCTCTCGGCGTGAGGTTTGTCTCTTCCTTCTCCCCTTGTGGGAGAAGGTGGCGCGAAGCGCCGGATGAGGGGTGTGCTTCCGCGAGTTCAGAATTCGCGGAGAAATACCCCTCACCCGTCTCACCGCTGCGCGGTGAGCCACCCTCTCCCACAAGGGGAGAGGGTTAAGCGCGTGTGCGGCTCGCTCCTACTCGTGCCGGTGCCCGTGCTTGCGCGCCTTCGCCTGCTTCCCTTCACCGGTCGGGATCATCACCACGCGGCCGTAGCGGACGCCGCGCTCGGCGATGATGTGGTCGGCGAAATGCTTGACCTCGGAGGCGTCGCCGCGCAGCGCCGTCATCTCCATGCAATTGTTATCGTCGAGATGGACATGCAGGGTGGCCAGCGCGAGGTCGTGGTGGCCGTGGAATTCCTGCACCAGGCGTTTCGAGAGATCGCGCGCGGCGTGGTCGTAGACGTAGACGAGGCCGGCGACGCAGGGGCCGGTCTGCGCGGTGTCCTCGGCGCTCTGTTGCAGGCCGGCACGCGCGAGATCGCGGATGATCTCGGAGCGGTTCTGGTAGCCACGCGCTTCCGCCGCCGCGTCGATCTCCGCCAAAAGATCGTCCTCGATGGTGATCGTAATCCGCTGCATCAGATGCTCCCCGCGTCTCGCCTGTGGCCCGTGAACCGTAGCCCGGATGGAGCGAAGCGCAATCCGGGACGGTGCCAATATGTGGGCAGGATCCCGGATTTCGCTTCGCTCCATCCGGGCTACGCAGTTCCTTCATAATTTCGTCCCGCGCAGCCGCAGCGCATTCCCGACCACGCTCACCGAGGACAGCGCCATCGCCGCCGCGGCGATGATCGGGGACAGCAGGATGCCGAACGCCGGATAGAGGATGCCGGCCGCGATCGGAATGCCGGCGGCGTTGTAGATGAAAGCGAAGAACAAGTTTTGCCGGATGTTGCTCATGGTCGCCTGCGACAGTCTTCGCGCACGCACGATGCCGGTGAGATCACCGCCCAGCAGGGTGACGCCGGCGCTCTCCATCGCCACGTCCGTGCCGGTGCCCATGGCGATGCCGACCTCGGCGGCCGCCAGCGCCGGCGCGTCGTTGACGCCGTCGCCCGCCATCGCGACGCTGCGCCCGGCCTTTTGCAGCCTCGTCACCACCGCGCTCTTCTGGTCGGGCAGAACCTCGGCCTCGACCTCGACGATACCGAGCCGGCGCGCCACCGCTTCCGCCGTCGTGCGATTGTCGCCGGTCAGCATGATGACCTTGATGCCTTCATCGGCCAGCGCCCTCAACGCTTCCGGAGTCGAGGCCTTGACCGGATCGGCGATCGCGAACAGGCCGGCCAGCTTGCCGTCGACGGCCATGTTGATCACGGTGGCGCCGTCCTGGCGCATCCGTTCGGCCTCGGCATCGAGCGCTCTGGTGTCGATACCGATCGACCCCAGATATCTTGCGTTGCCGAGCACGATGCTCCTGCCGTCGATTTTTCCGGTCGCGCCCTTGCCCGTCGGCGAGTCGAACTGTTCGACCTGAGCGAGGGTGAGTTGCTTCTCTTTCGCGGCGCGCACGATGGCGTCGGCGAGGGGATGCTCGCTGGCGCGCTCGACGCTGGCCGCAATGCGGAGGATGTCGTCCTCCGCAAAGCCGGCAGCCGGGACGATCGCAACCACCTTGGGCTTGCCCTCGGTCAGCGTGCCGGTCTTGTCGACCACCAGCGTGTCGATCTTCTCCATCTGCTCCAGCGCCTCGGCGTTCTTGATCAGCACGCCCGCCTGCGCGCCGCGGCCGACGCCGACCATGATCGACATCGGGGTCGCCAAGCCGAGCGCACAGGGGCAGGCGATGATCAGCACGCTGACGGCAGCAACGAGGCCGAACGCCAGCCGCGGCTCCGGTCCGAACCAGGCCCAGGCGGCAAAGGCGGCGATGGCGACGGCGATCACGGTCGGCACGAACCAGCCCGCGACTTGGTCGGCCAGCCTTTGGATCGGCGCACGCGAGCGCTGCGCGTCCGCGACCATCTGCACGATCTGCGACAGCAGCGTCTCGCGCCCGACCTTGTCGGCGCGCATGATGAAGCCGCCCGACTGGTTGAGCGTGCCGGCAATGACCTTTGCGCCGGTCTCCTTGGTCACCGGCATGGATTCGCCGGTGACGAGGGATTCGTCGAGCGCGGAGCGTCCCTCGAGGATAATTCCGTCGACTGGCACCTTCTCGCCGGGGCGGACGCGCAAATGGTCGCCGGCGTGGAGCGCATCGATCTCGACCTCGTGCTCGCCGCCATCGGCATCGACGCGGCGCGCGGTCTTCGGCGCAAGCTGCAATAGCGCCTTGATCGCACCCGACGTCGCGTCGCGGGCGCGCAGCTCCAGCACCTGGCCGAGCAGCACCAGCACGGTGATCACAGCGGCGGGCTCGAAATAGACGGCAACGGCACCATCATGACTGCGGAAGGTCGCCGGGAAAATCTGCGGCGCGACAGTCGCGACGACGCTGTAGACATAGGCGACGCCTGTGCCCATCGCGATCAGCGTGAACATGTTGAGGTTGCGGGTGACCAGCGACTGCCAACCTCGGACGAAGAACGGCCAGCCGGCCCACAGCACGGCGGGCGTGGTGACGACGAGCTGGATCCAGTTCGACAGCGCCGGATCGATCCAGTCGTGAGGGCCGGCGAGATGGCCGCCCATCTCCAGCACCACCGCCGGTAGCGCCAGCGCGCCACCGATCCAGAACCGCCGCGTCATGTCGGCAAGCTCGGGATTGGGGCCGGTGTCCAGGCTCGCGACCTCCGGCTCCAGCGCCATGCCGCAGATCGGGCAGCTGCCGGGTCCGACCTGGCGGATCTCCGGATGCATCGGGCAGGTGTAGATCGTGCCCGCGGGCATCTCGGGTTCGGGCGCCTTCTCTCTGGCGAGATACTTTGCGGGATCGGCGGCGAATTTGGTGCGGCAGCCGGCCGAGCAGAAATGGAAGGTCTCGCCGTGATGTGTGTGGTGATGCTTCGAGGCCGCGGGATCGACCGTCATGCCGCAGACGGGATCGAGGACTGTGGTCGCGGCGGCGCCGTGGTCATGCGCGTGATGCTGGGCATGATCGCCGTGCCCGCCGCAGCAAGAGGAAGCCGCGGGCTTGTCGGCTGGCGGAGCAGCCATTGGGGCGGCCTCGGGAGCAGCCTTGGCGGAACAGCCGCATCCGGAAGGTGTTTCCGACGTGTGATGGTGCCCGTGGTCGGCGTCGTTCATTGCCATGCTCCGGCCTTGCAACATATACCCTAGGGGGGTACATAAAGCGCATGCGCAAGGACATCAAGGCATCCGTCGGAAAACGTCTTGGCCGGATCGAGGGTCAGGTTCGCGGCCTCTCGAAAATGGTCGAGGAGGACCGCTACTGCATCGACATCGTGACGCAGATCTCGGCCGTGCGTGCCGCGCTGCGCCGGGTCGAGGAAGAGGTTCTGAAGGATCACGTCGCCCATTGCGTCGAGCACGCGATCGCGAGCGGCGACAAGGCCGATCAGCGCGAGAAGATCGCGGAGCTGATGGCGGTGATCGGGCGGGCGGAACGGTAGGCTCTCACCGTCGTCATTGCGAGGAGCGCAGCGACGAAGCAATCCAGACTGCCTCCGCCGAGGGACTCTGGATTGCTTCGCTACGCTCGCAATGACGGTGGAAAGAGCGGTGCAACGTCTCTCCCGGCCTTTGCCGGAACGACGGCAGGCGCGATGTTTACGCCGCCATCTCCTGCGCGCGTCCCCGCGCGCGGTACATCGCCAGTTCGTTCAGCAGCACAAAATGCTCGGAGCAGGTGGCGCCCATCTCCGCGGGCTGCGCGCTCACTTCTTCAGCCGGAACTTCAGTCGGCGCTTCTTCGTCAGCCGTCTCAGGAACGAGCGGCGGCGCACTGAGCGTTTCTGGAAACACACTGAATGTGCCGGCTACCTCCTCGAGCGGCTTCTGCTTGTCGGCCCAGTGCAGCGCGGTGTAGTCGAAGCCGTGCACGATGGTGGGTTTGACGACTTCGAAATAGGGCGAGATGTCGAAGTCGCGGGGCATGTAGAGCGAGGAATCGCGGATGTGCAGGATCTCGCGGCGGGCGGCGCGGCTGCCAGCCTTGGTGATCTTCGGCAGGATCGGATAGCGCACGGCGTCGAAGGCCTGCGCGATCAGCGCCGAGCAGATGATTTTTGTCGGATCGCCCGAGCCGATCGAGATCATGCGCCGCCGCCAGCGTTGCGGGATCGGCAACGGGAACAGGAAGCGCATCAGGTCGACGATGTTCTTGGTGTCATAGCCGAAGCCGATGCGATTGATCGCATAGCGGCAGACCGTGGTGCGGTCCTCATAGGACAGCCCGACCGGGCGGCAGACACGGGTGTGATACGGGAAATATTTCGACAGCGGCGCCGAGGTGACGCCCTCGCCGATATTGGCCTCGATCAGCACATGCGGCTCGCCGTTGGGCTCCGTGGCGCCCTCGACCGGACCGACATAGAGCGCGGCATGGGACCAGGTCGACTGCGTCAGATATTTGATGATGCCGGAGATGCGGTTGTTGCCCTCGACCAGCAGCACGTCGCCGGGCTCGATGACGCCGCGCAGGTGCTCCGGGTCGCTCGGCGTGAACGGCTCGTAGCCCGGCACCTCCTTCGAGAGGTACGCGGCAATCAGCTTGCCGACTGAGTCCAGAACCGTCCCCATTTCAAACTCCCCCCACGGCCTTTTCCGGCCGTCTTTTTCCCTTCTCTATCATGGTCGAAACGTGTTGCAATTCGGTTCATCACTCTGTGAGATCAAGCACGATTGATTCACCATGGTGGTTGCCGTGCAACACCAGATGCAGCAAGGTTCGCGGGCTGTTCCCGTTCGCCGCAAGTTCCCGGAAACCATGACATGACAATCACGCGCCGCAGCTTCCTATCGGCGTCGGCGGCTCTTGCCGCGATGCCGGTCCTGCGCGCGACTGCCGCACCCCTGCCGCGCGAGGCCGACATCGTCGTGATCGGCGCGGGGGCGGCCGGAATTGCCGCGGCGCGGCGCATCATGGCGGCCAACCGCAAGGTCGTGGTCGTGGAAGCGGCATCCCAGATCGGCGGGCGCTGTATCACGGACAGCACGACCTTCGACGTGCCGTTCGATCGCGGCGCGCGCTGGATGCACAATCCCGAGACCAATCCGATGATCCGGCTGGCGCGCAGTGCCGGGCTCGACGTGCTGCCGGCACCGACCGGCCAGAAGATGCGTATCGGCCGCCGCAATGCGCGCGCGGGCGAGACCGAACAGTTCCTGGCGGCGTTGGTGCGCGCCAACCGCGCCATCGACGAGGCCGGGCGCGGCAAGCTCGATACGGCCTGCGCCTCGGTGCTGCCGAAGGATCTCGGGGACTGGGCCGGTGCGGCCGAATTCGTGCTCGGTGCGAGCTTTGCGGGCAAAGACCTCAAGGAGCTGTCGGCGATCGACAAGGCGCGTGCGCAGGACCGCAACACCGCGATCGCCTGCCGCCAGGGCCTGGGGACCCTGATCACCAGGCTCGGCGAACAGGCGCCGGTGGCGCTGTCGACGCCGGTGAGCAGGATTGTCTGGAGCAATCGCGATGTCAGCGTGGAGACGTCATCCGGCAGGATCGCCGCACGCGCCGCCATCGTCACGGTCTCGACCAATGTGCTGACGTCGGGCGCGATCAAGTTCGGGCCTGATATTCCCAAGCGCACGCTCGATGCGGCGTCAAAGCTCACGCTCGGCAGCTACGATCGCATTGTGCTGCAACTGCCGGGTAATCCGCTGGGGCTCTCGCGCGATGACATCCTCATCGAGCAGAGCAATTCGACGCGCACGGCGCTGATGCTCGCCAATATCGGCGGCTCCTCACTGTGTTCGATCGATGTCGGCGGCTCGTTCGGCCGCGATCTCTCCGAGCAGGGCGAGAAGGCGATGGTCGCCTTCGCCAGGGAATGGATCACGAAGCTGTTCGGCAGCGAGGCCGCGGCCGCCGTGCAGAAGACCACCGCGACGCGCTGGAACGCCTCGCCCTTCGTGATGGGCGCAATGTCGGCGGCCTCGCCCGGCGGGCAGCTCTCGCGAAAAATCCTGACCGAGCCGATCGGCAGCATGTTCCTCGCCGGCGAAGCCACGCACGAGACGCTGTGGGGCACCGTCGACGGCGCCTGGGAAAGCGGTGAGCGCGCAGCGGATGCGGCCTTGCGCAAGATCGGCGCGCTCAAGGACGAGTCGGCCGACGTGCCGACGCAGTCGACGAAGAAGCGCCGCGCGCCGCGGCAGCAGGGCAATTAAGTCGCCAAACACTCCGCTGTCGTCCCTGCGAACGCAGGGACCCATCACCACAAGGAGTGGTTTGGCGAAAGCTAGCAGTTAGGGGTCCTTGGTCGGTACTGCCACCTGCGCTTATCGACAGATCACGCGGTATGGGTCCCTGCTTTCGCAGGGACGACAGCGGAGCTTAGCGCAAAATCCCGTCCAGCACCGGCAGCCCCGCGATCACCGCCGTCGCGATCAGACCGTAGCAAATCGCGCGAAACACTTTTTCGCTGGCGCGGCCGAACAGCGACGCACCGAACGCGACGCCTATCGCATAGACCGGGCCGACGATCAGCGACAGCACCAGCGATTCGCGTGAGATCAGGCCGGTCGTCGCGTAGCTGACCATCGAGAAGAAATCCGACGCGCCGAAGAACAGCACGATATTGGCGCGCGCGACGATCGGCGCGATGGGGCGGCCGAGCCAGTAGCCGACGATCGGCGGGCCGCCGGTCTGCGCCAGACCGCTACAGAAGCCCGAGAGGCCGCCGATGCCGACCGAGAGCCAGGCGTGGTCCTTGCCGCGATAGCGCCAGCCCGACAGCAGCAGCAGCAACAGCGCAGCGACGAAGCAGGAGATGATCCAGCGCGTGGTGACGGGCTCCAGCACGCTGAGGAAATAGGTGCCGACCGGTACGCCGACCAGCGCGCCCAGCACGATCACCGCGGTGGCCCTGCGGTCGGCCTTGCGCCAGGCGTCGGGCAGCAGCGGCAGGGCCGCGACGAAATCGATCACCAGGAGCAGCGCGGCAACGAGACGCGGCGCCGCGATGCTGCTCGCCAGCGGCATGAAGATCAGCGCCGAGCCGAAGCCGGAGAAGCCGCGCGCGGTACCTGAAACGAAAGCGACGGCGCAGAGCGCCATCGCAATGGTGAGGCTGACGTCCTTCGGAAGAACATCCGCAAGGGTCATCCGCGCAAGACGCCGCCGGTCTTCTTCGTGACTTCCGCCACGATCTTCCCGGCGACGGCCTCGATCTCCTGATCGGTCAGCGTCTTCTCGCGCGGCTGGATCGTCACGGCGATCGCGATCGATTTCTTGCCGTCATCGATGCCCTTGCCCTCGTAGACGTCGAAGACATTCACGCCGGTGATCAGCTTCTTGTCGACGCCTTGCGCGGCGCGAACGATGTCGCCGGCCTTGACGGTGCGGTCGACAATGAAGGCGAAGTCGCGCGACACAGGCTGGAAGGCCGACAGCTCGATCAGGGGCTTGGCGCGGGTCGGCTTCTTCTTCGCCTCGGGGATGCGGTCGAGGATCACCTCGAACACCATCAGCGGGCCGTCGGCGCCGAGCGCCTCGAGCGCGCGCGGATGCATCTCGCCGAAATAGCCGAGCACGTTCTGCGGGCCGATCTGGATCGTGCCCGAGCGACCCGGATGCAGCCAGGTTGGTCCGCCCGCGACGATCTGCAGCGCCTGCATCGGTGCACCGGCAACGGCAAGCACCGCGAGCGCGTCGGCCTTGGCGTCGAACAATTCGGCCTGCGCCGAACCCGACCAATGCCGTCCCAGACCTTCGGACGAAGCAAAGCCGCGGCGCACGCCGCTGGCCGCCATGAACTGATCCTGCGGGCGGTCGCCTTTGAACACCTGGCCGACCTCGAACAGCGCGACATCGCCAAAGCCGCGATCGGCATTGGCCTGCGCCGCCGCGATCAGGCCCGCCAACAGCGTCGGCCGCATGTCGGACAGATCCGAGGCGATCGGGTTGGCGACTTCGAGCTCGCGCTGACCGCCGCCGAACAGGGTTGCCGCAGACTTCGTGATGAAGGACCAGGTCACCGCTTCGATGATGCCGCGGCTCGCCAGTGCGCGCCTGGTGCGGCGGGTGCGGAGCTGGAGCGGCGTCAGCACCGGCTTGCGCGCGTCCTCGCCGCGCTCGAACGGCGTCATCGGCACCTTGTCGACGCCGTAGATGCGCACGATCTCCTCGACGATGTCGGCCTTGCCATGCACATCGGTGCGCCACGAGGGCACCGCGACCTTCACCACCGGACCCGGGCCGGCCATCATGAAGCCGAGATGGGTCAGGATACGCTTCATCTCCGGCTGCGGCACCTCGATGCCGGAGAGCCGCTTGACCTCGGTAACCGGGAAATCGATCACGCGATCGTCGCCGAAGGCATTGCCGACCACGACATTCTCCGACGGCGCGCCGCCGCACATCTCCATCACGAGCTTGGTCGCGAGCTCCAGCCCCGGCACCATGAAGGCCGGATCGACGCCGCGCTCGAAGCGGTAGCGCGCGTCCGAATTGATGCCGAGCTTGCGGCCGGTCTGGGCGATGTTGATCTCGTTCCACAGCGCCGATTCGATCAGCACGTCGGTGGTGTTCTCGTCGCAGCCCGAGGCTTCGCCGCCCATGATGCCGGCGAGCGATTCGACGCCGTGCTCGTCCGCGATCACGCAGATGGCGGGATCGAGATTGTAGGTGCGGCCGTCGAGCGCCAGCAGCGTCTCGCCATCGCGCGCGCGGCGCACCACGAGATTGCCCTTCACCTTCTTGGCGTCGAACACGTGCAGCGGGCGGGCGCGGTCGTAGGTCATGAAGTTGGTGATGTCGACCAGCGCATTGATCGGACGCAGCCCGATCGCGGTCAGCCGCTTCTGCAGCCATTCCGGCGACGGCCCGTTCTTCACCCCACGCACGAGGCGCAGCGCGAAGCCCGGACACAGCGTGGCGTCCTCGACCGTGACCTTCACGGGGCACGGGAATTCGCCCTTGATCGGCTTGATCGTGGGGTCCTTGAACTTGCCCATGTCGGCGGCGGCAAGATCGCGGGCGATGCCGTGCACGCCGGTGCAGTCCTGCCGGTTCGGCGTCAGATTAATCTCGACCACGGGATCGCCGAGACCCGCCCATGCGGCGTAAGCAGCGCCGATCGGCGCATCCGCCGGCAGCTCCATGATGCCGTCATGGTCGTTGGAGATCTGCAGTTCGGCCGCCGAGCACAGCATGCCGCGGCTCTCGACGCCGCGGATGGTGCCGACACCGAGCGTGATGTCCTTGCCGGGAATGTAGGTCCCCGGCGGCGAGAACACGCTGACCAGGCCCGTGCGCGCATTCGGCGCGCCGCACACGACCTGCACCGGTGCGCCACCATCGCCGGTGTCGACCATGCAGACGCGCAGGCGATCCGCGTTCGGATGCTGCTCGGCCGAGATCACCTTCGCGATGGTGAACGGCTTCAGCGCCTTCGCCTTGTCCTCGATGTTCTCGACCTCGAGCCCGATCATGGTGAGCTTGTCGGCGAGCTTTTCCAGGGGCTCGTCGGTGTCGAGATGATCCTTCAGCCAGGAGAGGGTGAATTTCACGAGCTCAGTCCTCCCGCAAGCGTCGGCACTTCGAGCGGCTTGAAGCCGTAATGGGACAGCCAGCGGACGTCGCTGTCGAACAGCTGGCGCAAATCGGCGATGCCGTATTTCAGCATCGCGATGCGGTCGATGCCCATGCCCCAGGCAAAGCCCTGGTACTCGTCGGGATCGATGCCGCAGGCGCGCAGCACGTTCGGATGCACCATGCCGCAGCCGAGAATCTCGAGCCAGTCCTCGCCCTCGCCGAAGCGGATCTCGCCCTTGTCGCGGCGGCACTGGATGTCGACTTCCAGCGACGGCTCGGTGAACGGGAAGAACGACGGCCGGAAGCGCATGTTGATGTGATCGACCTCGAAGAACGCCTTGCAGAACTCGTGCAGGATCCATTTGAGGTGGCCGAGATGCGAGTGCTTGTCGATGACGAGGCCTTCGACCTGGTGGAATTGCGGCGTGTGGGTCGCGTCCGAATCGATGCGGTAGGTGCGGCCCGGGCAGATCACGCGGATCGGCGGCTTCTGGCTCAGCATGGTGCGCACCTGCACCGGCGAGGTGTGGGTTCGCAGCAGCATGCGCGAGCCGTCCTCCTTCGGATGGAAGAAGAAGGTGTCGTGCATCTCGCGGGCGGGATGGCCTTCCGGAAAATTCAGCTTGGTGAAGTTGTAGTCGTCGGTCTCGATGTCGGGGCCTTCCGCGACCGAGAATCCCATGTCGGCGAAGATCGTCGTCAACTCGTCCCAGACCTGGCTCAGCGGATGGATGCGGCCGACTTCAGCCGGCGCATCGCGCAGCGGCAGGGTGACGTCGATGGTCTCGGATGCGAGCCGCGCATCGAGCGCCGCCGACTTCAGCACGTCGCGCCGCGCGGCGAGGGCCTGGGTGACCTCGTCCTTGGCCTGGTTGATCGCCGCGCCTTGCGTCTTGCGCTCGTCCGGCGACATCTTGCCGAGCGTTGCAAGCAACGCCGAGATCGAGCCCTTCTTGCCGAGGGAGGCAACGCGGACGGCTTCGAGGGCGGCTTCGTCCCCGGCAGCACTGATCTGCGCGAGGATGGATTGGACGAGACTGGCGAGGTCGGACACGGTCGGATCCTTTCAAAACGCTGCCGGTTGTGGCCGCAGCCGGGCCGGAACGTCAAGCCGTATAGCCGTCGTGAATGCAGGGCATTTGAACCCTATAGGCATGGCTGGCACCAACCTGAAGTCGAGGGAGAAGACGATGCGTTTACGATCCTGGGTGGTCGGCTTGAGCTTGGTTCTTTTGGGAAGCGCGGCTCACGCCGCGGAGGAATGCCCGGCCAAATCGACGTCGATGGATGACATCATCGCGGTCCTGAACGCGGCGCCGAGCTGCGACCGTGCCATGACGCTGTTCGATGCTTGCGCATACGGCGCCAGCGGCGACGTGCAATTCGGCGAAGCGGTCGAGAAGAAGTGCGAGGCCGATTTTGTCGACCGGCTGAGAACGCCGCACAAGCTCAGCTATCAGCGCGAGTTGCGGGTCTGCGACCGGAAGTACCGGAACAAGTCCGGCACCATGTATATCTCGGCCACGGCCTTCTGCCGGGCGGAGGTCGCCCAGCGTTACTCGCGACGTGCGCTGAATGCCGGCGGAGCCGGCCGTTAGTGCTGGGCTTGCTCTGAAGCAGCCTCTTAGGCGGCCAGCGCCGCCTTGGCCTTCTCGGCGATCGCCTGGAACGACGCAGGCTCGTGGATCGCGAGATCCGACAGCACCTTGCGGTCCACGGTGATGCCCGACTTGGCGAGACCGTCGATAAATCGGCTGTAGGTCAGGCCGAACGGACGCACAGCGGCGTTGAGACGCTGGATCCAGAGCGCGCGGAAAGTCCGCTTCTTGCGCTTGCGATCACGGAACGCGTACTGCTGGGCCTTTTCCACGGCCGGCTTGGCGGCGCGGATGGTGTTCTTGCGGCGGCCATAGAAACCCTTGGCGGCCTTGTAGACTTTCTTGTGCTTGGCGTGGGCGGTCACACCGCGTTTGACGCGAGACATGACAAAATCCTTCAGAGATGACTTGGTTTTCGGATCGCCGCGCGAGCGCGGCGGAGGTGGCAATGATCTTCGACGATCTTGGACGCGATCAGGCGTTCGGCAAGAAGTACTTCTTGACGTTGTCGCCGTCGGTCTTGAACAGCACGCGAGTGCCGCGCAGCTGACGGATCTGCTTCTTCGTCCGCTTGATCATGCCGTGACGCTTGCCGCGCTGGGCGTGCATCACTTTGCCGGTGGCAGTCACCTTGAAGCGCTTTTTAGCGCCCGATTTGGTCTTCAGCTTGGGCATTTGGCTCTCCTAATGGCCACAGAAATCCGCCCGCGAAGGCGGCTGGCCGTCAAAAATGCTCGTTAGAGCGTTGATTGTGCTCAGGTTTTACGAACAAGCGCGAAACCCGCACGGACACCGCCACGGCAGCCCTTAATCAGCCGGGCGATGAAGGCTGGGCTTATGACAGAGGACAAGCCAAATGGCAACGCTGAACCGCCGAAACCTGCCCGGCGACTATTCGGAGTTACCACCCATATGTCCAAGCCATGTCGCCTGGAGCAAGACCAAAATGGCCCATTTTCCCCGATCGCTTTCGTCCTTGACGGACCTCGCCCGCCCGCGCCGCCTGGCGCTGCTTGCCGTGCTGGCCACGGCCATGCTGCCCTCGACCGCCGACGCCCGTATCGGCAGCTATGACGGCATCTGGAATGTCACTTTCGCCACCACGCGGGGCAATTGCAGCTCCGGTTACAGCGTCCCCTTCACCGTCACCGGCGGCCGGGTGTCGTCCGCCGGCGGCGGCCGGGTCTCCGGCACGGTTCGTCGCGGCGGCGCCGTCGCGGTCCAGGTCTCGGTCGGCGCGTCCCACGCCAGTGGAGGCGGCCGGCTCGGCGGGGTGGCCGGTGCAGGCTCCTGGAACGGCATCATTTCCGGCGACCGCTGCAGCGGCATCTGGCATGCGACCCGGTCCTGATACACAAACGGCCCGCCGGAAATCCGGACGGGCCGTTGAACTCTCAGTCCTGAAAAGCGGACGTCAGCGCGGCGCCAGCACCATGACGACCTGACGGCCCTCGAACCTGGCGTCCTGCTCGACCTTGGCGAGCTCGGCGACGTCGTTCTTGATCTTGTCCAGAAGCTTGGTGCCGATCTCCTGGTGCGCCATTTCGCGGCCGCGATAGCGCAGCGTGATCTTGACCTTGTCACCCTCTTCGAAGAACCGCTGCATCGCGCGCATCTTCACGTCGTAATCGTGGTCGTCGATCATCGGGCGGAGCTTGATCTCCTTGATCTCGACGATCTTCTGCCGCTTGCGGGCTTCGGCGGCCTTTTTCTGGGCGGAATACTTGTACTTCCCGTAGTCCATGATCTTGCAGACGGGAGGGCTGACATTCGGCGAAATCTCGACCAGATCCATGCCAGCTTCCTGGGCCATGCGGATGGCCATGACGGTTTCGACCGTGCCCTTGTTGTCACCGGTCTGATCGATCAGCTGGATTTGCGCATTGCGAATATCATCATTGATGCGCGGCCCGTCTTTGCTGGCAACGGGCGGGGCTTTATTGGGACGGCGAATGGGTGGTTCTCCAAAATTGTGAAAGAGGCGGCTAGTCTGAAGGAAGATGCGTTTGCGGGCAAGCAAGTCGCGTGCGGGAGGCGAAAAAGCCTCAAATGCGAGGCATTTTGGTCACGCCCATGGGCACGCTGCAGGACATAGACACCTTGCTTCTGTTCCGCAAGCGTCCCAAAGGGCAATAGCGATGCTGGGCTGGGCCTCGGAACGCATCCAGACAGTTCAAACCGAACAACCAGAGTAAACGTTCCATGAGCAATGCAATTCCCGAAGCCGTGCTCGGCTTCATCGATGTGGGCGAGGGCCCGTCCGCACGCAGGATCGCGGTGCGCAGGCGCGCCGGTCGCGGACCCGGACTGGTCTGGCTCGGCGGGTTCAAGTCGGACATGCAGGGCAGCAAGGCCGTGGCGCTGGATGCCTGGGCCGCGGACCACGGCCGCGCCGCGGTCCGGTTCGACTACTCCGGCCATGGCGAATCCGGCGGCGATTTCGCCGATGGAACCATCGGAAGCTGGCTCGAGGACAGCGTGGCGGTATTCGAGCGGTTCTGCGACGGCCCGCAGGTTCTGATCGGTTCCTCCATGGGCGGCTGGATGGCGCTGCTGCTCGCGCGCGAGATCAGGAAGCGGGCCAGTAAAGCGTCGCTTGCGGGCCTGGTGCTGATCGCGCCGGCGCCCGACTTCACCGAGGAGTTGATGTGGAAGAATTTTTCCGCCGCGGTGAAGAAAGAAATCGAGACCAAGGGCTTCTGGCTGCGGCCGTCGGACTATGGCGATGGCTCGCCCTATCCGATCACGCGGAATCTGATCGAGGAGGGCCGCAATCATTTGCTGCTCGGCAGCGCCATCGATCTCGGCTGCCCCGTCCGCATCCTCCAGGGCGCGAAGGATCCGGATGTGCCCTGGCAGCACGCCTTCGCGCTGACGCATCGCCTGCCGGCCGACGACGTCGTGCTCACCATGATCCAGGACGGCGATCACCGCCTCTCCCGCCCGCAGGACATCGCCCGCATTCTTGCTGCGGTGGCCGAGATCGGGTGAGACTGCCGCCCAACATTCGGTGTCATCGCCCGACTTGATCGGGCGATCCAGTATTCCAGAGGCCATCGTGCTTTAGCCGAGAAGCCGCGGCGTACTGGATGCCCCGGTCAAGCCGGGGCATGACGGAGAGCGAGAATGGGAGAAATGCCAATGACCGCCACTGCCATGCTGCGCACCTTTTGCGACGCCGTCGAACAGCGTAACGGAAAAGCCTTCGCGGATCTCTTCACCGAGGACGGCGTCTATCACGACGTCTTCTACGGCGCCTTCGAAGGCCGCGAAAAGATCGCAGCGATGGTCGACGACTGGTTCTATCGCACGGCGACCGATTTCCGCTGGGACATGCATGATCCCGTCACCGACGGCACCACGCTCTATGCGCGCTACACCTTCAGCTATCGCTCGACCTTGGCCGAAGCGAACGGCGCGCGGGCAATGTTCGAGGGCGTCGCGATCATGACGCTACGCGACGGCAGGATCGTGAGCTATCACGAGGTCGCCAACACCGCGCCGGCGTTCGTCGATCTGAAGTTTGCGCCGGAACGGATTGCGAAGATCGTCGGCAAGCAGGGCGCCGAGCTGAAAGCGCGGCCTGAGATGCAGCGGCATCTGGCGTAGCCGCGCGGCCCTCTCCTCTTGTCATTCCGGGCTCGCGCTGCGCGCGCCCCGGAATGACAGTAACGATTACCGCTTCGACGGATTCGCCATCGGCTTGCGCTGCGCCAGTGCTGCGACCGTGGCGGTGCCGATCGGGCCTTGCTCGTCGTAGAGCCAGCATTCGCCGATCGCGACACCGTCGGTCGCCTGGTGATTGACCACGTCGAAGCCGATCCAGTTCGTCACCGGCAGCCGATGCAGATAGATCGTCACGTCGCTGTTGATGTAGCCGAGCCCCTTGTCGCCGGCGTTCGCAAACGGGCTCGCGAAATCGGCGCCGACAGCGACATGAACGAACGGCGTCATCGGCACGCCGGCCACCAGCTCGCGCACCTCGCTCATCCAGAGCCGGCGCGGACCGAGCGAGCCCATATGGCCGACGATCGGCCGCGTCGTCCATTTGCCGTTCATGCCGAGCCTGGGATCGGTGGGCTTGGGAATGTCGTCCGGCTTCGGCACGTCCCAGTTCGGCGGCGACCAGACGTTGCCGTCCGGATTCTGCGTTTTGCGCAGCAGCTGGCACGAGGCACGCGCCATGCTGACGCCGCCGGAGACAAATTCGGCCTCGACCACGCGAATGCGTAGTCCGTCGCGCACCAGCCGCGTCGTCACCTCGATCGGCTTGTCGATGGTCGGCAGCCGAAACATGTCGACCGTGAGCCGCGCCGGGACGAATTCAGGGCCGGAATGGCGCTCCTCGATGGCGAAGCCGAGCAGGCCGACGATGACGCGTCCGTGCAGCGATTTCGGATCCCAGGGACCGTTGGCCACTTCCGTCGGATGGAATGTATCGCCGTCGCGGGTGAAGAAAGGCATGTTTGTCATGACGCGCGACTTTGAGGAAAGCTGCGGGGAAATCAAGGTCCCCCAATCCTCAGGATGAGGAGGCGAGAAGCGCTCTCACCACAACAACGGTGTCATCGCCCGGCTTGATGTTCAGCCCGGGGACATGACCGACGGGTGTTCGGGGACATAGCCGACACTTTTTCCGCTCGCCAAGTCGATGATAGCGAC